>UQOH01000011.1 GCA_900542625.1 uncultured Fusobacterium sp. | reverse complement strand
AAATATTTTCTGAGTATTCCAGACAGTTTCTCCATGACGAACAAAATATAATTTCATTAATTAAACGACCTCCAATATAAAAAATTTAAAATTTCTTTAATAAAAATCTGTTTTCTTGTATAATCAATATTAGATATCTATATTTTACACATTAATAAGGAGGATGTAAAATGAAATTTTTAGGAATAATACCTGCTCGTTACGGTTCGAGCAGATTAGAGGGAAAACCTCTTAAAGATATATGCGGGCATAGTATGATAGAATGGGTATATAAGAGAGCAAAACTGTCAGAACTTGATGATGTTATTGTTGCAACTGATGACGAAAGAATTTTCAAAGAAGTTGAAAGATTTGGCGGGAAAGTTATAATGACAAGAGAGGATCATCCAAACGGAACAAGCAGAATAGCAGAAGTGTGTGAAAAAATAACTGACTATGATGTGGTTATAAATATTCAGGGAGATGAACCTTTAATAGAAAAAGATATGATAAACTCTCTGATTGATGCTTTCAGAAAAGAGCCTGAACTGCAGATGGGAACTTTAAAGCACAAGCTTGATACAATGGAAGAGGTGCAGAACCCTAACAGTGTTAAAGTTATAACTGACAAAAACGATTATGCAATATATTTTTCAAGATCAGTAATTCCATATCCAAGAAAAGAAGATATGAAAAATTATTATAAGCATATTGGAATATATGGATACAAAAGAGAGTTTGTTTTGGAATATTCCAAATGGGAGCAGACACCTCTTGAAGTATCAGAATCTCTAGAGCAGCTGAGAGTTCTTGAAAATGGATATAAAATCAAAGTTCTTCCAACTCCATATAAGATAATCGGAGTGGATACAGAGGCTGAACTTGAAAGAGTAAGAGAGTATATTACAGAAAAGAAAATAGAGATTTAAGGAGAAAAACGACCACATGAAAAAAATATATATAGTTTTTGTTTTGTTAATCGGGCTTATTATAAGCGGCTGTTCTTCAACGAGCACAAGAAATTTTGAAGCCTCAAGAAACAATGATTGGGGAACAGACAGAATGTCTTACTTTTCAAAATATGGTTATCCTGTACCTGATGGGAGCAGAGGAAGAGAGATTCCGTATCTTCAGGCAACAAGCCATATAAAAGGGAAAAGAACTTTTTTAAACAAATATAATGAGTCTAAAATCTTAGATTTCTATAAAGATTTAGAGGTAGAGGGATTTGGTGACAACACATATCATTGGAGATGGTATTTTTCAGTAAATGAAAAAGATTTATCAAGAAGTGTAAATAAGACAATATTTTCTTCTTATAACTCAAGACCAAGCTCAATTCTTACTTTATCAGGAAACAGATGGGTAAGAAAAAGAGTTCCTGCAAATCCTGTGGGAACTTTAAAAAAAGTTGTTGTTCTTGAAAGAGGAAAATCAGGAGTAATTACATATCTTTTAGTAAGCGGAACAAACGGAGAATATCTTGTAAAAGGTGAATATGCTGTAAGACAGGTTCTTGGTTTAAGAAAAGACAACATCGGCTCAACAGTAAAAGTATTCAGAGCAAAATCAGGAGATAAAGATTATTCATCAAAAGTGGCTCTTACTAATCCGTCACTTCTTCCTTCAGGATATCTGGCAATAGAAAAAAGAGGAAACAGATATCATGTATATGGCGGAGGATATGGACACGGAGTTGGAATGTCACAGTACGGGGCTTATGATTTAGCCCAAAACTATGGATACAATCATAAAAAAATTCTTGCCTGTTATTACACAAATATATCAATAAAAAATATGTATAAACTTGATGGAGTTGGAAAAACTATAAGAGTTGGAATTACAACAAACGGGCAGAGAAGTTTAGACCACAAAACAATATCTTTTACTTCTCACAGCAAAGCAACTCTTACTAACAGCTGGATGAATATGAAACTTTCTCCAAGAGATAAAGTTAAAATTACAGTTCAGGGAAATAAAAAGATAGTTTATGTTAACGGGAAAAAGAGAGCAGAAACAGTTCAGGGAGTAAAATACAAAAGTTCTGACAACAAAGTAATTGTTACAAGTCTGAGAAGAGGGCACAGAAAAACAACTTATCCTGTTTACAGAGGAACTTTAGAAATTAAGAACTCTCCTACAAGTTCAAATGCAATGAGAGTTATTAATGAAGTGGGAATGGAAGATTATCTGTTACAGGTTCTTCCAAGTGAAATGCCTGAAAGTTTTGGACTTGAGGCATTGAAAGCTCAGGCTGTTGCAGCAAGAACTTATGCTCTTAATGACTATTTCAACAGCAGATTTAAAAAGGAAGGTTTCCATGTTATTGATGACACAAGAAGTCAGATGTATAATAATGTAGATGAGAATCCAACGTCTACAAGAGCAATAAAGGAAACTTACGGACAGGTTATGCTTTATGAGGGCAAACCAATAGATGCAAAATATTATTCTACAAGTTCAGGATATGGAGCAGCAGCTCACAACATCTGGTAGAGAATAAAAATTTTTTGATCAAAATTTAATATGAGAAATAAAATTCTTGATATTTTTACGAAGAGAATTTTATTTCTCATATTTTTATATCGAAAATTCTATTTTTTATTTATTATTTTTTTATTATTTTACAACAATTTGTTTTTGAAAAAAATTAAGAATAAAAATTTATATAAAATTAATTAAAACAAAACGAAAAAAAGATTGACTACATAGTCAATATATAGTAAAATAGTTTGGTAAAATAATGACTATATGGTCAATTTTAGGGAGGAGCTGTGAAAAAGCAGGTTAAGAGAGAGGAAATTATAAGTGCTGCACAGAAACTTATAATACAAAAGGGGTATAGAAAAACAAGCGTAGAAGATATCACCAAAGAAGCCGGAATTGCAAAAGGAAGTTTTTACACTTATTTTAAATCTAAAGATTCATTAATGGAAAGTATCTTTTCAGAGAAAATAGAAGAATTAAGCAAAGGACTTGAAGATAGTTTGAAAAATGTTCAAGGGCTTGATGATACAATAAAAAAATATATAAGATATTATCTTTCAGTGTCAGAAAATGAGGCTGAATTTATTCTTGTTATGATGACAATGATGAGAAGCATAGACAGCATAGGAGATGTCCTTATAAAAAGAATCGAAAAAGACAAAACAAAGAAAAAAGAAGAAATAGAGGAAATTTTAAAAAAATATAAAGATGAAATTGATATAAAAGATGAGAATGATATAGAAAGATACAGCCTTATTATAAGGGGAAATCTGAATAACTTTTATATAAACAACTATTTCCCTTCAGGAAACAGATTAAATGAAATATCTATAGAAGGTTTACAGGAAAGAATAAGAAGTGTAGATATAGAATATGAAACAGATTTTATGTCAAAAGCAATTTTAAAATTAATAAAAAAATAAATTTTTAAATTTTTGAAAAAAAGGAGGCAACATGAAAAAGGTTTTGGGCATACTATTTTTAATGAGTACAGCAGCTTTTGGAAGACACTTAAGTCTTGAAGAAGCCATAGAGCTGTCTCTAAACAATAGTAAGAAAATTGAAATATCTTCTAGAAACAAAAAAATAGGAGATATTAATTTAGGAAGAGCCTTTAAGGCAGCACTTCCAAGTGTGGCATACGAAGGTGATTATTCTCGTTATGAATACACAGGAAGAGATATGTATGGCAGAGATACTGGTATGAGCGGTAACGGTGTTGATGTCAGCAAGAAAGACCATAACGAAAAAGGAGGATATACAAGTAAAGTTGTAATTTCTCAGCCAATTTTCCAAGGAGGATCTATTCTTGGTGGAATTAAAGGTGCGAAAGCACAGGCAAACATTTCTGAACTGTCTTATATAGCAGAAAAGAGAGATGTAAGATTAAACACAATTCAGATATTTTCAAATATTGTAAAATATCAAAAAGATTTAGAAGCTCTTGAAACTTCTAAAAAAGAGCTTGAAATCAGACATAAAGAGCAGCAGAACAAATTAGAATTAAGACTTATTATAAAAGCAGACCTTTTAAAAACAGAGGTTGCTATGCTTGAAGTTGATTCTAATATAGTTCAGGTTAAAAACCTTATTGACGTTGAAATGAAAAAACTTAAAATAGATACAGGATTAACAAATGAAGATGATTTAACATTAGTAGATCTTGTGGTTCCTGAAGGATTAAGTGAAGATATTAATTTTGATACTGACATGGTTACAGCAAAAACTCAAAGTTTAACAGCACTTATTTCTAAAAACAATGTTGAGTATGCTAAGGCTGAAAAAATGGTAGCATTCAGTGACAACCTTCCAAAAGTTAATGCTTTTGTACAATATGGAGGTTATGAAAGAGAAAGCTTTGACGACACTTTCCACAATGAAGAATGGAGAGGCGGAGTAAAAGTAACTTGGGAATTATTTAACTTTGGAAGCGGAATAGACAGTTACAGAGCAGCTAACCAAAGCTATAAAATCGAACAGCTTAATGACAGTATAGCTCAAGACAACATTGAAATTGATTTAACAACAGCTTACAGTGAAGTTATAAGACTTGAGAAATTAAGAATAGCTATGAGAAGTTCTCTTGAGGCATCTCAGGAAAACTACGATATAGATACTGAAAGATACAAAGCAGGACTGTTATCAACTCAGGATTATTTAAATTCAGAGGCTCAGTTAAGACAAAGCAAAGTTGATTATAACAAAGCAGAATCAGATTATTTGGTAGCTTTTGAGAAATACAGATCATTATTAATATAATATAGACTTTAGGAGGAATCATTAATGAAAAAATTATTATATTTAGCACTTGCATCAGCATTAATATTTGCTGGATGCGGAAAAAAAGAAGAGGCTAAACCGGTTGAAAAAATAAAATATGTTGTTACAGAACCAGCTCAAATGAGAAAAATGAGCCAGATTTTTAAAACAGACGCTGTTTTAGAGCCTGAAGGAAAAATCAACCACAAAACTGAAAAAGGCGGAACAATAGAAAAAATATTAAAGAAAAACGGAGAGGCAGTTAAAAAAGGAGAGCTTGTAATGGAGCTTAGCGATTCTGCAACTGAATCAGCTTATTTTTCTGCAAAAGCAACTTTCTTATCATCAGAGGCATCATATAAAATTGCCAGAAACAACTTTAATAAATTTAAAGCTTTATATGACAAACAATTAATATCTCACCTTGAGTATGTAGAGTATGAAAATGCATATGTAAGCTCTAAAGGTTCATATGAATCAGCAAAAGCAAACTATGAAAATGCAAAAAATGACTATGACAAATTATTCAGAAAAGCTGATATTGACGGTATAGTTGGAAACTTATTTGGAAAAGTAGGAAACGAAGTTGCTGCTGACGAAGTAGTATTTACAGTAGTTGATGACGATATGATGGAATCTTATGTTGGATTCCCTGCTGAATGGTTAACTCAAATTCAAGTTGGAGGACCAGTAACAGTTGAAGTTGCAGCAGCAGGAAAAACTGTTGAAGGAAAAATCTTAGAAATCAACCCAATAGCAGATTCTGACACTAAAAAATATATGATAAAAATAGGAATTGAAAATGCAGACAAAGCTGTAAGAGATGGAATGTATGCATATGTAACTGTTCCTGTTGGAGAATTAGATGTTCTTTCTGTTAAAGATTCTGGAATATTTATAAGAGAATTAATAAGCTATGTTTACAAAATAGAAAACGGAACAGCAAGAAGAGTTGAGGTTAAAACTGGAGCAACTAACCTTCCATATACAGCAATCCTTTCTGACACAATAAAAGAGGGAGACATGGTAGTTGTTGATGGAATATTCGGTCTTGAAGAGGGAGACAAAGTACAAGAAACAGGTACAGAAAAAACTAATTAGTCTAATTAATGAGGTGAAAATATAAATGACATTAGCAGGATTATCAATACGTAGACCGGTTGCCACAACAATGCTTATGATCTCTATGATGTTCATAGGGCTTATTGCAATGTTTACAATGAAATCTGAATTGCTGCCAAATATCAACATTCCTGTTGTTACAGTAAGAACATCATGGAACGGAGCAGTACCGGAAGACGTAGAAACTCAGATTACTAAAAAAATAGAAGAAGTATTACCAAACGTAGAAGGAATTGATAAAATTGAATCAACTTCAGAATACGGACAATCATCAATAGTTGTAAAATTTGATTATGGTATTGATGCAGACAGTAAAGTTACAGATATTCAGAGAGAGGTATCAAGACTTACAAATGACCTGCCTGCTGACGCAGATACCCCTGTTGTTAAAAAGGTAGAAGCGGGAGTAGGAAACTTAACAATGGTTGTGTCAGTAACAGGAGCTGACAGAATGGAGCTTAACACAGCTCTTGAAAACTATTTGAAACCAAGACTTGAAAGTTTAACAGGTATCGGGGAAGTAAACATTTTCGGTACTCCTGAAAAACAAGTTCAAATTCAGATAAACGGGGACAAACTTGCAGCATTTGATATGTCTCCAATGGAACTTTATCAATTAATAGGAACATCAAGTAAAAGTATCCCGTTAGGAACTATCGAAACAGGAAATAAACAGATAGTTGCAAGATTTATGGGAGAAACAAACTATATTGATGAAATAGAAAACATTATTTTAAAAAGTAATGGTAACATTTTAAGAGTAAAAGACGTTGCTGATGTAGTTCTTACAACAGAAGACCCAACAGATATCGGTTTCTTCAACGGACAGGAAAACGTTGTGGTTGTTGTTGAAAAATCATCAGATGGAAGTACAATAGACTTAAACAATGGAGCAAGAAAAGTATTTGAAGATGTAAAATCAGTAATGCCTCCGGGAACAGAGTTCCACATAATGCTTGATACATCAACAGATATTATTCAATCAATATCAAGTATCGGATCAAGTGCATTCCAAGCCTTAATTCTTGCAACAATAGTATTGTTAGTATTCTTAAAGAATATAAGAGCAACTGTGCTTATTTCAATAGCACTTCCGGTATCAGTAATATTTACATTTGCATTCCTTGCATTAAACGGAACAAGTTTAAACCTTATTTCACTTATGGGATTATCTCTTGGAGTCGGAATGCTTACAGACAACTCAGTTGTTGTTATAGATAATATTTATCGTCACATGACAGAACTTAAATCTCCTGTTATGGCAGCATCAGATGATGGTACAACAGAGGTTACAATGTCAGTTATAGCATCATCACTTACAACAATGGTCGTATTTATCCCTATATTATTTATTCCGGGAATTGCAAGAGAGATATTCAGAGATTTATCATTCTCTATTATTTTCTCAAACCTTGCAGCTTTAATCGTATCATTAACATTAATGCCGATGGTTGCCAGCAGATTCCTTTCAAACAAACATAACATTACTAAAGAGGGAAAAATATTTACAACTGTAAAAGAAAAATACCTTGTAATAATTACTTGGGCTGTTAAAAACAGAATGAAAACAATCTTAATACCGGTAGTATTATTTATCGTAGTTATGTTCGGGCTTGGAAGATTCTTAAGAGTAGAATTCATGCCTAAGCAGGACCAAGGTAGATATTCAGTTGTTGCAGAACTTGGAAAAGGTGTGGATATTCAAAAAGCTGAAGAGATAGCACAGAGAATAGAAGAAATTGTTAAAGCAAATCCTTACACACAAACATATTTTACACTTATTCAAAACGATACAGCTGCTGTAAACGTTGAGATTGGTAAAAAGAATACCAGAGATACAAGCGTATTTGATATCATAAACCAAGTCAGACCACAGGTTGAAAAAATTCCTGGAATCAGACCAAACTTATCAGAAGATTTCCAAATGAGATCTCCGCAGAGAAACGTTGAATTTGACATAGTTGGACCAAACTTAGATGAACTTAAAGTAATTGGTAAACAGGTAATGGCTCACATGGTAAAATATCCGGGAGCAGTTGACGTTACATCAACAGTTGATGCAGGTAACCCTGAGGCAAGAGTTGTACTTAACAGAGAGAAGATTAGAAGTTATGGAATCAATCCTGTTGAAGTTGGAAATACAGTAAGCTACTTCGTTCTTGGAGGAGACAGAGGAGATACTCTGACAGTTAAAACAGGAACAGAAGAACTTGATATCTTAGTAAGACTTCCAAAAGATAAGAGAAAAGATATTAACGACTTATCTAATATAAATATAAAAATAGGACCTGGACAGTTTGTAAAACTTTCTGACCTTGCTACAATAGAGATGGCAGAGGGATCACCGGAAATTAATAAAACAGACAGAATTTACAGTGTTACTGTATCTGCCAACGACGGTGGAGTAGGACTTGCAAATATTCAGGCTGAAATGCTTAAAGCATTTGAGGAACAAAATCCTCCTAGCTCTGTTTCATATAAATGGGGAGGAGACTCTGAAAACCTTGCAGACGCATCTGCACAGCTTGGAGCAGCACTTGCTATTTCAATATTCTTGATTTATGCACTGCTTGCATCTCAGTTTGAAAACTTTGTATTCCCAATCATCATTATAGGTTCAATCCCATTAGCACTTATTGGAGTTGTAATCGGACTTCTTGTAATGAATCAGCCTATAGACGTAATGGCAATGATCGGGGTAATAATGCTTGCAGGAGTGGTTGTTAACAACGCTATCGTTCTTATTGACTTCATTAAGATGACAAGAGAAAGAGGAAGCGAAAGAGAACCAGCCGTTATAGAATCATGCAGAACCAGACTTAGACCTATTCTTATGACAACAATGACAACAGTATTTGGTATGCTGCCTCTTGCTTTAGGAATGGGAGAAGGATCAGAGATTTACAGAGGTATGGCAATTACAACAATGTTTGGATTATCATTCTCAACTCTTCTTACACTGGTTGTAATTCCTGTATTCTACACATTAGTAGAGGACATGAATAATGCTATTTTAAGATTTTTAAAGAAAATTTTTGGAAAATTAATTGAAAAACTTCCTAAAAAAAGAGGAAAAAAATAATTAATTTAGAATAATAATTATAGAACAACCGTGAGGGGAGGGGCTGGAAAATGAAAAGAGACGAATACTATTCAGATTTTAGATTAATGCTGGTTTATATTAATGAGGCTCAAAAATCAAGACTTGAAGAGTTTTTTGAAGAGATCAGATTTTATTATTATGCTGTACAGAAAAAAATAGAAACAGTATGGAGTGACAAAATTAAGCATAAAAATACAACTGTATGGCCCGGAACAGACTGCATATTTATGTTAAGTCTTCCAAGCAAAGATGTAAATAAAATGCTTAAATATTTAAAGACATTCAGAATGTCGCTTCCTGAAGGAATTGTAATGTCTATTGGAATAGTACCGATGGAAAAAATAGTTCCTAGAGTGTTTGAGGAAGAAATAGAAGTTGATGAAGAACTTCTTGAAAAATTAAAAGACAAATATACAAAATAATTAAATATCAAAGATGTATCAGAGAGAAATCTGGTACATCTTTTTATTTTGTATAAAATGTCTATATTGTAATTGATTTATATTTATGATATAATTTATAGGTTAAAATATCGGTATAAGGAGTTGAAATAATTGTTCGGAAAATTAGATGAAGTTGTTAAAAGACATGAAGAGTTAACACATCTGCTTGGAACTATCGAAGTGGCAAGCGACACTAAAAAAATGATAGAGTATAACAAAGCATTAAATGAAATAACACCTCTTGTTGAAAAATATAGTGAATACAAAGGGCTTGTTGATGATTTAGAATTTATAAAAGAAAATATTAAATCAGAAAAAGATCCTGATATGAAAGAAATGATGCAGGAAGAAATGAAAGAGATTGAAGAAAAGCTTCCCGGATTAGAAGATGAATTAAGAATACTTCTTCTTCCAAAAGACCCTAACGATGACAGAAACGTTATCATAGAGATAAGAGGAGGAGCAGGAGGAGACGAGGCAGCTCTTTTTGCAGGAGATCTTTACAGAATGTATGTAAGATATGCTGAAAGACACAGATGGAAAGTTGATGTAATCGAGTTTCAGGAAATCGGTGTTGGTGGAGTTAAAGAGGTTGTATTCTCAGTTGGAGGACAAGGAGCATATTCTAAATTAAAATATGAATCTGGAGTTCACAGAGTACAGAGAGTTCCTGCAACAGAGGCAGCAGGAAGAATCCACACATCTACTGCAACAGTAGCAGTTCTTCCTGAAGTTGACGAAGTAGAGGAAATCACAGCAATCAATCCTTCAGATTTAAAAATTGATACATACAGATCTGGTGGAGCAGGAGGTCAGCACGTAAACATGACTGACTCAGCAGTAAGAATTACTCACCTGCCAACAGGAATTGTTGTACAATGTCAGGATGAAAGATCACAGCTTAAAAACAGAGAGAAAGCAATGAAACACTTACTTTCAAAATTATATGAGATAGAGTGTGAAAAACAAAGATCTCAGGTTGAAAACGAAAGAAAACTTCAAGTAGGAAGCGGAGCGAGATCTGAAAAGATAAGAACATATAACTTCCCTCAAGGAAGAATTACAGACCACAGAATCAAATACACTGTATATCAATTAGAGGCATTCTTGGACGGAGATCTTGAAGAGATGATAGATGCTCTTACAACATTTGATCAGGCTGAAAAATTAAAAAGCATAGCGGAGTAATTATGAGGCTGTTGGAAATAATAGAATTTTCAAAGGAGTATTTGGAAAAATACTCCTTTTCAAAACCCAGACTTGAAAGCGAAAAAGTAATAAGTCACATTTTGGGAATAAAAAGAATAGAACTTTATTCAAATTTTGAAATGGAACTTGAACCTGCTGAAAAAGACAAAATAAAGGCTCTCCTTAGAGAAATGGCAAGGGGAAGAAAAACTTTTGATGAGCTTATGAAAGAGAAAAAAGGTTCAGAAGAAAAAAAGGAAACTGTTACAAAGAAAAGTTTTAAAGAAGAGAATATACAGCTTCTTTCAAAAAGTATTCAATATTTGAAAAAATATCAGGTTGAAAATGCAAGGCTTGATGCAGAATATATATTTGCTTATGTTCTTGGAGTAAAAAGAGTGTCTTTGATGCTTAATTTTGATGTTGAGATAACAGAAGAGCAGAAAGATTTAATAAGAAAATATATAGTAAGACGTGGAAAACACAGAGAGCCTTTACAATATATTGTGAAAGAATGGGAATTTTACGGATATCCTTTCAAGGTTGATGAGAGAGTGCTTATTCCAAGACAGGATACAGAAATTCTTGTTGAACAGTGTATTATGCTGATGAAAGAACTTGAAAATCCAAAAATTTTAGATATAGGAACAGGGAGCGGAGCAATTTCCATTACCCTTGCAAAAGAACTTCCGAACAGCGAAGTACTTGGGCTTGATGTAAGTGATGATGCTCTTAAAATGGCTGTGGAGAACAGAGAGCTTAACAATGCTGTTAATCTGAAATTTTTAAAATCCAATGTTTTTCAGCATGTGAAAGACAGAAATTATGATTTAATAGTGTCAAATCCTCCATATATTCCTGTTGAAGAATATAACGAGCTTATGCCTGAGGTAAAGAGATATGAACCTAAAATGGCTCTTACAGATGGCGGAGACGGATATTATTTTTATAAAAAAATATCAGAAGAGAGTATGCAGTATCTAAAAAACGGAGGATATCTGGCTTTTGAAGTGGGTTACAATCAAGGTGAAACTGTAAGTCAGTTTATGGAAAAAAGCGGATTTCACATTGTTGGAAGAATAGCAGACTACGGTGGAATTGAGAGAGTAATTATTGGAAGAAAAGAGGAAAAAGAATAATGTCTACAAAATTAAATGATTATAATTATAATCTTCCTGAAGAGCTTATAGGACAGCACCCTGCTGAACCAAGAGATCATTCAAGACTTATGGCAGTAAACAAAACAGCAGAAACAACAGAGGACAAATATTTCTATGATATTATAGATTATCTTAAAGAGGGAGATGTTCTTGTAAGAAATTCTACAAAAGTAATTCCTGCAAGACTTTTCGGAAGAAAAGAAACAGGTGCAGTGCTGGAAGTTCTTCTTTTAAAGAGAATAAGCATAGATACATGGGAATGTCTGGTTGGGCATGCCAAAAAATTAAAAATAGGGCAGAAAGTATATATAGGAAATAATAATGAGCTTATAGGTGAACTTCTTGAAATAAAAGATGACGGAAACAGAATTATAAAATTCAGTTTTGACGGAGTATTTGAAGAAGTTTTGGATCATCTTGGAAAAATGCCTTTACCTCCATATATTGTGGAGGCGTTGGAAGACCAAAGCAGATATCAGACTGTTTATGCAATAAGAGGAGAATCTGTTGCAGCTCCAACAGCAGGACTTCATTTTACAAAAGAACTTTTGAAAAAAATAGAGGACAAAGGAATAACAATAGTTGATATATTTCTTGAAGTTGGGCTTGGAACATTCAGACCTGTTCAGACAGAGGATGTGTTAGACCATAAAATGCATGAAGAGAGATTTGAAATTCCAAAAGAGGCTTGTGAGATAATCAATAAAGCAAAAAAAGAGGGAAGAAGAATAGTTGCAGTTGGAACAACAACAGTAAGAGCTCTTGAATCTGCAGCAGCAGAAAATGGAGAACTTCTTGAGGAAAATTCATCAACTGATATATTTATTTATCCCGGATATAAATTTAAAATAATAGATGCACTTATAACAAACTTTCATCTTCCAAAGTCAACACTTCTTATGCTTGTTTCAGCATTTTCAAACAGAGAGTTTATGCTGAAAGTATATAACGAAGCTGTTGAAAAGAGATATCATTTCTTTAGTTTTGGAGATGCAATGTTTATTTATTAGGAGGCAGAATGAAAATAATAGCTGGCGAGGCAAAAAGCAGAAAATTAAAAAGCAGAAAGGGTATGGACACAAGACCTACTCTTGCAAATATAAAAGAATCTCTTTTTTCTATAATAAATCCATATATAGAGGATTGTAATTTCTTGGATTTATTCAGCGGAACAGGAAACATTGCTCTTGAGGCACTAAGCAGAGGAGCAAAAAGAGCTGTTATGATAGAAAAAGACCCAGAGGCTTTGAGAGTAATAATAGAAAATATTAACTCTCTTGGTTTTGAAAACAGATGCAGAGCTTACAAAAATGATGCTGTAAGAGCTGTACAGATTTTAGGAAGAAAAAATGAAAAATTCGATATAATCTTCATGGACCCTCCATATAAAGAGGAGCTTTGCAGAGGTGTTATGAAAGCAATAAGAGAGGCTGACATTCTGGCTGACGGAGGGCTTATTATCTGTGAACACCATGTGTTTGAAGATTTAATTGAAGATGTGGAAGGATATAAGTTTTCAGACAGAAGACTTTATGGAAAGAAAGCTATATCATTTTTCACAAAAGAGTAATGTTAAAACAATGTAAAAAAGTTTGAAAGAGTAAGAGGATTTTGTTATAATTCTCTTACTTTAATTATACTTAGGAGGTTTTTTATATGGACGATATTCCGGACACGGCGAATGTTATTTATCAATTATTATTACTTTTATTTTTAACTTTAATGAATGCTTTTTTTGCAAGTGCGGAAATGGCTACTGTATCAGTTAACAAAAACAGAATTAAAATGCTGGCTGAAAATGAGGATAACAAGAAAGCAAAACTTATTCTTGAACTTTTGGAAGAGCCTACAAAGTTTTTATCAACAATACAGGTAGCAATTACTTTATCAGGTTTTCTTGCCAGTGCATCAGCTGCAACAAGCTTTTCTAAACCAGTGGGAGAAATTTTATTTAAATTTGGAGTTCCCTATCCATACAGCGAAAATATATCTTTGGTGCTGGTAACTCTTATTCTTTCATTTTTTACACTTGTATTTGGTGAGCTTGTGCCTAAGAGAATAGCTTTGCAGAAAGCTGAAAGTGTAAGTTTGTTTTCAGTAAAGCCGATACTGATGATATCAAAAATCACTTCTCCTTTTATAAAGCTTTTATCTTTTTCAACTAATCTTACATTACAGGTTTTGGGAATGAAAGATGAAAAACTGGAAGAGAATGTTTCTAAAGAGGAGATTCGTTCTATGATAGAAGCAGGACAGGCTAACGGAGTATTCAATGAAACAGAAAAAGAAATGATAAATTCAATTTTTGAATTTGATGATATAATAGCTCAGGAGATAATGATTCCAAGAACAGAAGTTTATACTGTGAATGCTGATTCTAATCTGTCTGAATATATAGACGAACTTCTTGAAACAAGATATGCAAGAGTTCCTGTTTATCGTGGGGATATAGACAATATAATAGGTGTTCTTCATATGAAGGACTTAATTTTAGAGGCAAGAAAAAAAGGATTTGAAAATATAGATATAATTCCTCTTCTTCATAAACCTTATTTAGTTCCTGAAAGTAAAAATATAGATGAACTTTTTAAAGAGATGCAGAGAGATAAAAAATCTATGGCAGTTCTTATAGATGAATATGGAGGTTTTGCAGGTATAGTTACTATGGAGGACCTTGTAGAAGAGATAATGGGAGAAATAGAAGATGAATATGATTCAAGCTCTCCCCAGATAGAAAAAACAGATAATAATGTTTATATGGTTGACGGATTATTTCCTCTTGATGAACTTGAGGAAAAGTTTGATATAAGCATTGAGGATAAAAATTATAATACTCTGTCAGGATATCTGATAGATATTCTGGGAGTAATTCCGGATAAGACGTATATAGGAAAAGAGATTGAAACAGAAGAGTTTATTTTTAAAATAATAAACGTAAAAGAAAAAAGAATAGAAAAAATTCAGATGACAATAAAATAGAAAATTATAAATAAAGCATAGATAAAGCTAAAAATAAAATTCTCTACGTAAAAATATCAGCTGTTAATATTGCTTACAAAACTAAAATTCATAAACTCACTTCGTTCAGACAGTATGAATTTTTAAGTTTTGCTCGCTGCATTAACTACGCAGATATTTTTAATCTCGATAATTTTATTTTTAGCTTATTATTTTATATAAACTTCTATTTTTTATTTGAAAAAGAAAGTGTAAAAAGATATAATGATATGTGGAAAACATATAATGCGAGGTGAGCAATGAAAAAAGTAGGAGATTTTGAATCAAATTTACAAAATATAGATGAAATAATAGAAAAGCTGGAATCTGGAGAGCTTTCTCTGGAAACCTCTATAAAAGAATACGAGAAAGCAATGAAACTTATTAAAAGTTCTTCTGAAATATTAGACAGAGCAGAGGGAAAAATAATTAAAGTTTCAGAAGAAGAGGGAAAAATAAATTTTGAAGAGGGAGAGGTATAAAAAATGCTGAAAGAATATTTAAAAGAGAAAAAAGTATTAGTAGAAAATACCATAAATGAATATCTAAGTGAATTTACATATCCTGTGCAGATTGCTGAAGGAATGAAATATGCTGTGCTGAATGGAGGAAAAAGAATAAGACCCATTCTTGTTTTAATGGTTTTAGATCTGCTTGGAAAAGATGAAAAGCTGGGACTTCCTTCAGGAGCAGCACTTGAAATGATACATTCATATTCTCTTGTGCATGATGATCTCCCTGCACTTGACAATGATGATTACAGAAGAGGAAAACTTACAACTCACAAAAAATTTGGAGAGGCAGAGGGAATTTTAATAGGAGATGCTCTTCTTACTCATGCTTTTAATGTGCTGACTGAAAAGAACAAAGATATAAGTGCAGAAAAAATAGTTGAGATAGTAAAGCTTACTTCAAGCTATGCAGGTATAAACGGAATGATTGGCGGACAGATGATAGATATTGAAAGTGAAGGGAAAAAAGTATCTATGGAAACATTAAAATACATTCATAAAAACAAAACAGGAAAATTATTAAGACTTCCTGTTGAAATGGGATGTATTGTTGGAGATGCCTCTAAAGAAATAAGAGAAAAGCTTGAAGAGTATGCTGATTTAATCGGGCTTGCTTTCCAGATAAAAGATGATATCTTAGATGTTGAAGGGGATTTTGAAAAACTTGGAAAACCTATTGGAAGTGATGCAGAATCAGAAAAATCTACATATCCTTCAATGATAGGAATGGCAGAAAGCAAAAAACTTCTTGATGAGATAACAGAAAAAGCAAAGAGCATAATAGCAGATAATTTCTCTGAAGAGAGAGGAAAAATATTAATAGAACTTGCTGATTTTATAAAAAACAGAGAGAATTAGAAATATGATATTTTAATTATAACTGAAATATGCTATTATAAAAAGAGAGGGTTGAAAATTATACACAAAATTATACACAAGGGGGAAAATAATGAAAGTTAAAAGTGTAATAGCTGCATATAAAGCACAAATGAATCCACAAATGGGAGGAGCTGTTGATATTTTAGGGTCTTTTGACAACATGATACAGCCAATGTTCCCAATTCCTATGAGACATCTTTCAATTGTAGTAACAATAGAAGGAATAGTAAAACCAACTGCATTTGAAGTTAGAATCAATGGAGTAAATGACGATTTAATTACTAAAGGAGAATTTATACCAATGATAGATCCATTTGGTGTTGGTAAAAAAATTCTTGATTTAGAAAACATATTAATAAAAGACAGAGGAAGATATACAATAGATATTCTTGAAAAACTGGCAGATGGTAAAGTTAAATTCTTATCATCTCACACACTGTTTATTGCAGATTATCCGCCTCAAAGACAGCTTACACCTGAAATAGTAGAAAAAATTCTTGCTGCAGACGATGTAATTAAATTAGTAAAAACTGAATTTACACCGGCAGGATTAGGAAGAAGCATAAAAATCCAGCATAACCTTGATAAAAATGTACCTGTTGAAGATGGATATATTGCAATTCCTGAAGGAGATAAAATCACTGTTGACGGAAAAGAATATGATCTTATCGGTCTAAGAAGACAAATAGAATGGATGTTTGGAAATCCTCTTCCAAAACCACAAGAGCCAAAAGCTGAAGAAACTCCGGCAGAAGAACCAAAAGAGGAAATCAAACAATAATTAAATTATTACAAATATAAGAGATAAGAATTCTCGATTTTAAAAATATCTGCGTAGTTTATGCAGTGAAACAGAATACAGAAAATTTGACTGTTTGAGGCAAAGCCGAGTTTCAAATTTTCTTTCTGTGAGCAATATAAACAGCTGATATTTTTTCCTAGAGAATTCTTATCTCTAATTTTTTTATGTACGATTTAGTTATGAGCAATTTGAAAAAATTATTCTTTAATTATAGAACATGAATAGAAATAAAACAAATATTACTATAATTACAGTTAAAAGACTGTAAAAAAATATAATTTATGTTCTGAAATTAAAAAAACGGCAGAAAGTATTAAATATTCATAAAAAGTGTGGTATAATCCCTGTAAGATTTAAAAAAGCAGAAAGGGATGATAAAGATGTTAAGAACAGAGATTTTTAAAAAGTACAACAATAGTGAAGACCTTAATAGAAAAGAAGCAGAGATAAGAATCTCCCTTTTAGTCGAACCAGATAATTTAGAATATTTAAGAGAGCTTGGAGCTCTTGTTTATTATAAGAAGAATTGTAAAAATGCAAAGGTTATTTATAAAAAGCTTACAGAGCTTGAACCTGAAAATGGAGATAATTTTGCTTTTTTAGGATTTTTAAATTATGAACTGGAAGAGTACGAGGAAGCTATAAAAAATTTCAATAAGGCAGCAGAACTTGAAGCAGATGTTTCTTTCATATACTTTTTATTAGGAAACTGCTATTCAAGAATAGGAAAAATAATGGACGCAATAAAATGCTATGATCTTGCTATATTCAATAACATAGATTTATATGCTGTTCATATTGATTTTGCAGAAAAATATGAAGAGATGGGAAGATTTAAAAAAGCACTTCAGGAATATACAGCAGCTTATGAAATTGACCCGAGAGATAAAAAGGTTGAGGAAAAAATTAAAAATTTAAAAGAAAAAATAAGTAATGATTGCAATTTATAATGATATACATTAAAATAATAGATGAGAGGATTTTTCTCTCTTCTATTATTTTTTTATTTGCAGTATTAAAAAATTAAAAAGGAGAATAAATGGAAATAGCGTTAATAATAGTGGCAGTTTTATTTTTTATAATAGCAGGTTCATCAGGACTTCCGAGAGCTATCAGCTTTATCCCTGCCTTAATTGTTCTGGCAGTGCTGTTTACACTTTTTGGATATGTAGTTATAACTTTCTTTCCGTTAATATTAATATATATAATATTTACAGCATTGAGAAACAGAAATCAGCCGCATTCAAGAACAAGAACATATTATTACAGAACCGGAAGTGCTCAGGATTTTGAGGAGTTTTTCAGAGGATATTCTTCAGGGCAGCAGGGAGGATATTATAATCAAAACGGAAACTACTATAATCAGGGAAACACTTCTTATCAAAATCCTTTTGAGGACAAAAGCAGATATTATACAGTTCTTGGTGTGCAGCCGGGAGCATCTAAAGAGGAAATAAAAAGAGCTTTCAGAGAACAGGCTAAAAAACACCACCCGGATAAATTTGCTAATGAAAGTCAGGAAATAAGAGACTATCACGAAAAGAAATTTAAAGAAATAAATGAAGCTTATGAAAAACTTGCAGGATAAAATCTTGAAAACAGATAATGTCGTATGATATAATAAATTAAGAAAAATTGAGTGAAAGAAGGCGGTTATGAAGTTAAAAGCACTTATTTTAGCAGCAGGAAAAGGAACTAGAATGAAATCTGACCTTCCAAAAGTAATTCATAAAGTAAATGGAATACCAATGGTAAAAAAGATTTTAAATGAACTTGAAGTTTTAGGAACAGAAGAAAATATTTTAATTCTCGGGCACAAAAAAGAAGTTGTCTTAGAAGAATTAGGTGAAGTAAAATACGTTGTTCAGGAGCAGCAGCTTGGAACAGGTCATGCAATAATGCAGACAGAAGAGCTTTTAAAGGATTATGACGGAGACGTAATGATTCTTTGCGGAGATACTCCTCTTTTAAGAAATGAAACTTTAAAAGAGATGTATGAGGCTCATAAAAAATCAGGGGCAGCTACAACAATTCTTACATCTATTTATGAAAATCCATTTGGATATGGAAGAATAGTAAAAGATGGAGAAAAAGTTACAGCAATAATAGAAGAAAAAGAAGCAGATGAAGAAATAAAGAAAATAAAAGAGGTTAATGCAGGAGTTTACTGCTGCAATGCAAAAGATCTTTTTGCAGCTCTTAACAAAGTAACAAACAACAATGAAAAAGGTGAGTATTATCTTACTGATATAGTTGGAATTCAAGTTGCAGAGGGAAAAGCAGTTGCAAGTTTTATCCTTGAAGACAACGAGGAGATACTTGGAGTAAACTCTAAAGTAGAACTTGCTCAGGCAGCAAAAGTTTTAAGAGAGAGAAAAAACAACTCACTTATGGAAGAGGGAGTAATTCTTATTGACCCGGCAGCAACATATATAGAAGAAACAGTAAAAATCGGGAAAGATACAGTTATCTATCCTACAGTTATGCTGCAGGGAAATACTGTTATCGGGGAAAACTGTGAGATAATAGGATGCACAAGAATTATAGACAGTACATTGGGAAATGATATAAGAATAGAGTCTTCAGTAATCGAAGAAAGTATTGTAGATGATAAAGTTACTATGGGACCATTTGCTCATTTGAGACCAAAATCTCATTTGAAAGAAAAAGTTCATATAGGAAACTTTGTTGAAGTTAAAAAGTCAACATTAGAGTACGGAGTAAAAGCCGGACATCTTACATACTTAGGAAATGCAACAGTTGGAAAAGATACTAATATTGGAGCAGGAACTATAACATGCAACTATGACGGAGTTAATAAATTTGACACTGTTATAGGAGAAAATGTATTTATAGGAAGTGACACTATGCTTGTAGCACCTGTTAATATAGGTGATAAAGCAATTACAGGAGCAGGATCTGTTATAACAAAAGATGTGGCACCAAGAGCGCTGGCTGTTGAAAGAAATAAGCAAATAATAAAATTTGAATGGAGGAAATAAAAAAAATGCAAAAAATGGAAATGAAAGAAGTTAAAATTTTTTCAGGAACATCAAACGTAGAACTAGCTGAAAAAATTGCTAGAAAACTTGACATGACTTTAGGAGATGTACAGATTGTAAGATTTAAAGATGGTGAAATCTATGTAAGAGTAGACGAAACAGTAAGAGGAAGAGATGTATTTGTTATCCAGCCTACTTCTGGACCAGTTAACGAAAACTTAATGGAATTACTAATCTTTATCGACGCTTTAAGAAGAGCATCTGCAAAAACTATCAACGTATTATTACCATACTACGGATATGCAAGACAAGAAAGAAAATCAAGCCCAAGAGAACCAATTACTGCAAAATTAGTTGCTACTCTTTTAACAACTGCAGGAGCAGACAGAGTTGTAACTATGGATTTACACGCAGACCAGATTCAAGGATTCTTTGATATTCCTGTTGATCACTTACAAGCATTACCATTATTAGCAAAATACTTTATTGGAAAAGGACTTACAGGAGATGACGTTGTTGTTGTTTCTCCAGATATCGGTGGAGTAAAAAGAGCAAGAAAATTAGCTGAATGGCTTGATTGTAAAATTGCTATCATCGACAAAAGAAGACCAAAACCAAATATGTCAGAAGTAATGAACCTAATCGGAGATGTTGAAAACAAAACTGCTATCTTCATTGACGACATGATTGATACAGCGGGAACAATTGTTAACGGTGTTGACGCTATCATGAAGAGAGGAGCTAAAGAATCTTACATCTGCTGTTCACATGCTATCTTATCAGGACCAGCAGTAGGAAGATTACAAGATTCTCAGGTTAAAGAAGTTATCATTACTGACTCTATTAAATTAGCAGAAGAAAAGAAAATAGATAAAATTAAAGTTTTATCTGTTGACGGATTATTTGCTGAAGCAATAAAAAGAATCGTTAATCACCAATCAGTATCTGAATTATTTGAAAGTTTTGAAAATATATAAAAACAAAAAAATAAGTATAGAATTTGAAAAAGCTAGGCATATGACTAGCTTTTTCTTTTAATTTATGTTAAAATGTTTTGAAGTTAAATTTTCATAGAAAAGGTGTGAAACATGAAGATGCAGGAACTGAATTATGAAAAAATAGGTGAAGAATTAAAAAAAGGTAAAATTATTATTTATCCTACAGATACGGTTTATGGTGTAGGCGGAGTAATTACCAATGAAGAAACTATTAAAAATATTTATAAAGCTAAGGACAGGAGCTTTTCTTCTCCCCTCATAGCTTTAGTAAGCAGCTCATCTAAAATAGAGGATATTGCTGTGATAAATGAAAAAAATAGAGAGAAAATAGAAAAGCTTATAAAAAAATTCTGGCCCGGAGGGCTTACGATAATTTTAGAAAGCAGAGAGATAGTTCCGCCTATAATGATTTCAAACGGCAAGACAGTTGGAGTGAGAATGCCTGACCACGAAACAGCACTAAAAATAATAGAAAGTGCAGGAGGGATACTTCCTACAACAAGTGCCAATATATCAGGAGAAGCAACGCCTCGCTCTTATAAAGAGCTTGATGAAAAATTTAAATGCAGAGTAGACATAACGGTAGATGGAGGGGAATGTCCTATTGGGACAGCGTCTACTATTATAGACATGAGCAGTGAAAATATTAAAATACTGAGAGAAGGGGCTATCTCTCAAAACCAAATAGAACAAATAATAGGTAAAATATAATTCGGAGGTTATAATGAAAGGTCAAAGAGTGAATCCAGAGAAATTAAATCCTATGGAAATGAACAACATGTCATCAATGATGGGAATGATGAGTACTCTGCAAAAAATAGGAAAGGGTAAGAGAAAGTATTCTGTAAAACTTGAAAAAAATCATAAAAAATTCTTAGTAAGATTTATGACAGATATAAAGAAACAGTTTGAAGAAGCATATTCTGAAAGTCAGGTAAAAGGTGTTCTTACATTTTTCGATTATGTAAAAGCAACTTGTGAAAATAAAACTGTAACAGAATTAAAGCTTAGCTACGAAGAGTTCGATTTCTTAAAAAAATTAGTATCAGAAACTTTAAAGCAAATGGATGCAATGCAGTTTAAATGGTACAATCTAATCAAAAAAGTAACTGTTAAAATGATGAAAACTCAATACAGAGAAGTTTTAAAGCAAATGAAATAAATTATATAAGTTAATTAAAGGTATCCTGAAAAAAGATACCTTTTTTTATTGGAGAAAAATATACAAAAATATAAATAAAATATTTTACTTTTTAGGGTTAAAATAGTATACTAAAATTAGAGATAAATAGATTTGATAAATTTTAAAAGTAAGGGAGAAAAAAGGATGAAAATAACAAAAGAAACAGATTATGCTTTTAGAATTGTTATGTTTTTAAGCATACATCAAAATGATGGTAAAAGATACAACGGAGATCAATTAGTAGAGATAAACGAAATTCCTAAAAATCTTGGAAAAAGAATTTTAACAAGACTGGTAGAAGGGAAGATAATAGAGTCTAAAAAAGGTATCGGCGGAGGATTTACTCTTAACAAAGACAGAAAAGATATTACGCTTTTAGATGTAATGAATGTTATAGAAGTTATGGATTTTAAAGACTGTGTTGCAAATGTTGAAAGCTGTACTTTTAAGCAGGGAAAATGTGCTATACACAGTGCTATGGTAAAAATCAAAAAAGTATTATTTGATGAATTTGCAGCAGTAAACTTTGAAGATTTAGTTAAATCAGAAGAAAAAATATGCAAAGCTTTAAAAAGAAAAGAGAAAAAGGAAGAAAAGTAAAAAAATATAATTTTAATATTTTATTTTGTTGACAAAATATAATTTTGGTGCTATAATAAATTCATAAATGAAATGATTACAAATTATTTTTTAAAAGTTGGAGGATAGAAATTATGAAAAAATTTAGATGTAAAGTATGTGGAGAAATTATAAACGAAGGTGCAGAAAAATGTCCAGTATGTGGTGTTGGACCAGACAAATGGGAAGAAATAGTTGAAGGAACTGAAAAAGTTTGGGCAACTGAGCACGTTGTTGGAGAAGGATTAGCTTGTGGTGATGAAGAAATAATCGCTGGATTAAGAGCAAACTTTGAAGGAGAATGTACAGAAGTTGGTATGTACTTAGCTATGTCAAGAGTTGCTGACAGAGAAGGATATCCAGAAGTTGCTGAAGCTTACAAAAGAATAGCTTTTGAAGAAGCTGAGCACGCTGCAAAATTTGCTGAGTTATTAGGAGAATGTGTAAGTGCATCTACTAAAGAAAACCTAGAAGCAAGAGTAGAAGCTGAATACGGAGCAACTGCAGGTAAATTTGATATTGCTAAGAGAGCTAAAATGTTAGGATTTGACGCTATTCACGATACAGTTCATGAAATGGCTAAAGACGAAGCTAGACACGGAAAAGCTTTCACTGGATTATTAAACAGATACTTCGGAAAATAATAGAAATTTAATAAAAAGTTTGGCTGCTGCATATTTTTTAGTGCAGCAGCTTTTTTTATAACAGGAAGATGCTTTTAAATTCAAAGAAAGAAGTATATTTTTCATTGATTTTTTGACATACATATGATATAATCATGATGATAAATCATACTAGTTCATGGAAGAGTGGGGCAACCCACTCTTTATTCGTAGAATAGGAAAATGAAAGAGAGGTGAATATATATAAGTATGAAAGAAACTGCAGCAGAAGAGATTATTGTTAAAATTGAAAATGTAGTATTGCCGGTACTGAAAGAAATGGAACTTGATTTGGTTGACATTGAATATCTGCAGGAAGGCGGATATTGGTATGTAAGAATTTATATTGAAAAACCTGAAGGAGATGTATCACTTGATGACTGTGCAAAAGTAAGTATGGCAGTTGAAGATGATATAGATAAGCTTATTGATAAAAAATTCTTTTTGGAAATTTCTTCTCCGGGAGTAGAAAGACCTTTGAAGAAAGAAAAGGATTATATAAGATTTACAGGTTCTAAAGTAAAAGTAAGTTTAAAACATAAAATAAATGAAAAGAAAAATTTTGAAGGAATATTATCAAGATTTGAAGAGAGTACTTTATTTCTGCAGGTTGACGGGACAGAAATGGAGATACCTTTTAAAGAGGTTAGAAAAGCAAACCTTGTTTATGACTTTAAGGATATTTAATGCCTAATCAGGAGGAAAATTAATGAAAGGTAAAGACGCAAAAATATTTTTAGAAGCATTAGAAGAATTAGAAAAAGAAAAAGGGATAAGTAAAGAAAGTTTACTTGAAACTGTTGAACAGGCTCTTCTTGCTGCTTATAAAAAACACTATGGTGAAGAAGAAAACGTAGAAGTTGAGATTGACAGAGAAACAGGAGAAATCGGAGTATTTGAAGTAAAAACAGTTGTTGATGATGTATATGATGCTGCACTTGAAATTTCTGTTGAAGATGCAAGAGAAATTAAGAAAAGAGCAAAAATCGGAGATATCGTAAAAATAGAAGTTAACTGTGAAGAGTTTAGAAGAAATGCTATCCAAAACGGAAAACAGATAGTTATCCAAAAAGTAAGAGAAGCTGAAAGACAAAACATCTATGATAAATTTAAAGTTAAAGAAAAAGATATCATAAACGGAATTATCAGAAGAATCGATGAAAAGAAAAACATCTTTATCGAATTTGACGGAACTGAGGCTATTCTTCCTATGGTAGAGCAGTCACCTGCTGATATATACAGAGTAGGGGAAAGAATAAAAGTTTATGTAGCTGAAGTTGAAAAAACTAACAAATTCCCTAAAATTGTTATTTCAAGAAAAAATGAGGGACTTTTAAGAAAATTATTTGAACTTGAAATTCCTGAAATTGCTGACGGATTAATCGAAATAAAATCTGTTGCAAGAGAAGCTGGTTCAAGAGCTAAAATAGCTGTATATTCTGCTGACAAAAACATAGATACAGTTGGAGCTTGTATTGGACAAAAAGGACTAAGAATCAAAAACATTGTTGACGAACTAAACGGAGAAAAAATTGATATAGTAGAATGGAAAGAATCAATAGAAGAATTTGTTTCTGCTGTATTAAGCCCGGCTAAAGTAAACAGCGTTGAATTATTAGAAGATGGAGCGACAACAAGAGTAATTGTTGACCCTTCTCAATTATCACTTGCTATTGGTAAAAATGGACAAAATGCAAGACTTGCTGCAAAACTAACTGGAATGAGAGTAGACATCAAAGTTAATGAAGAGCCAAAACAATCTGAGGAGCATACAGAAGAGGAAAATGAAGACTAATTCTGAAAGAATGTGTGTTATCTGTAGAGAGAAAAAAAATAAAGCTGATTTATTCAGAATTGTGGAAAAAGATGAAGAGGGAAAATTTACTCTTGATGAAAAGCAGACTGCACAAAGCAGAGGGCAGTATGTATGTAAGACACATGAATGTATAAACAGGCTGTCAAAACATAAGAAAATAAAAATGGAAATAGAAGATTTACTTAAAATGTTAAACTTGCTTAAGAAAGACACGAAAGATTATCTTAAGATTTTAAAAGCAATGAAAAATTCTCAAGAGCTTGTTTTTGGAATAAATATGATATTTGATGAGATTGAAAAAGTCCATTTTATTATTATAGCTGAAGATATAAGCGAGAAAAATGATAAACGTCTTATAGCTAAGGCAAAAGAGAAAAATATCCCTTATGTGCATTATGGAAAAAAGAGTGAGCTGGGAGATATTTTCAATAAAGAGGAAGTTAACGTTATTGCCGTTAAAAATAAAAAGGTAGCCCGTGGACTTATGGAGTAAGTTAAGGGAGGTGCTTAGTTTTAATGAAAGTTAGAGTTCATGAATTAGCTAAGAAATACGAAATAGGAAATAAAGAATTTTTAAGTCTGTTAAGCGACTTAGAAATAGAAGTATCATCTCATCTTTCTGGTTTATCAGAAGATCAAGTTGATAAAATAAAGAGTCACTTCAGTAAAGATGAAAAAGCCGGTGAAGATGATGAAAAACCGGGAAAAAAGAAAAAGAAATCAAAAATAAAAGAAAAGAGTAAAGAGATAGTATTGGATAATAAAAAAGACAAAAATAAGAAAAAGAAAAAAGGAAGAAGAACAGACTTCTTCGTAAAAAAAGCAGAAACTGAAACAGGAACAGTTGTTGAAGAAGATGGAATAAAAATAATAAAAATGAGAGGAGAAATGACTCTTGGAGAATTTGCTGAGAAATTAAAAATCAACAGTTCTGAAATTATTAAAAAATTATTCCTTAAAGGACAAATGTTAACAATAAACAGCCCTATCAATGCAGAACTTGCTGAAGAGATAGCTGCTGATTATGATGTTTTAGTAGAGCAGGAAGAGGAAGAGGAAATTGCATTCGGAGATAAATTTGCTCTTGAAATAGAAGACAAAGAAGCAGATTTACAAGAAAGAGCACCGGTTATTACAATCATGGGACACGTTGACCATGGTAAAACATCTCTTCTTGATGCAATCAGAAAAACAGAAGTAGTTGCCGGAGAAGCTGGAGGAATCACTCAAAAAATAGGAGCTTACCAAGTAACTAAAAATGGTAAAAAAATTACATTCGTAGATACTCCTGGACACGAGGCGTTCACAGATATGAGAGCCAGAGGAGCTAAAGTAACAGATATAGCTATACTTGTTGTAGCAGCAGATGATGGTGTAATGCCTCAGACAATAGAAGCAATATCACACGCTAAAGCAGCAAATGTACCTATTATTGTTGCAATAAACAAAATAGATAAACCAGAAGCTAACCCAATGAGAGTTAAACAAGAGTTAATGGAACATGGATTAGTATCTGTTGAATGGGGTGGAGATGTAGAGTTTGTTGAAGTATCAGCAAAAGCTAAAATCAACCTTGATATACTTCTTGAAACAATCCTTATTACAGCTGAAATTCTTGAGCTTAAAGCAAATCCTAAGAAAAGAGGAAAAGGTGTAGTTCTTGAATCTAAACTTGACCCTAAAGTTGGACCGGTTGCAGACATTCTTGTTCAAGAGGGAACTGTAAAAATAGGAGACGTTATCGTTGCCGGAGAATCTTATGGAAAAATAAGAGCTCTAATGGACGATAAAGGTTTAAGAGTAAATAGTGCAGAAATGTCACAGCCTATTGAGATAATAGGATTTAACAGTGTTCCGGAAGCTGGGGATACTATATATGTTATTCAAAATGAACAACACGCAAGAAGAATCGTTGAAGAAATGGCAAAAGAAAGAAAAATGGGAGAATCAGGAAAGAAAACTATCACTCTTGAATCTCTGTCAGAAAGCTTTGACAATGAAAATCTAAAAGAACTTAACTTAATCTTAAGAGCAGATTCAAAAGGTTCTGCACAAGCATTAAAAGAATCATTAATGAAACTTTCTACTAACGAAGTTGCAGTTAATATCATTCAGTCAGCTCCGGGAGCTATTACAGAAAGCGATATTAAACTTGCTGAGGTTTCACAGGCAATCATTATTGGATTTAACGTAAGACCTACTACAAAAGCTATCAAAGAGGCAGAAGTTTCTGGAATAGAAATCAGAACATCTTCAATTATCTATCAAATTATAGAAGATATTGAAAAAGCCTTAACAGGAATGCTTGAGCCTGAATTTAAAGAAATGTATCTTGGAAGAATTGAGATTAAGAAAGTATTTAAAGTGGCAAAAGTTGGAAACGTTGCCGGATGTGTGGTTGTAGACGGTAAAGTAAGAAGAGATTCAAACATCAGAATTGTAAGAGATGGAGTTGTAACTTATGAAGGAAAACTTGCATCACTTAAGAGATTCAAAGACGACGCTAAAGAGGTTGTTGCAGGTCAGGAATGCGGACTTGGTATCGAAAACTTTAATGATATTAAAGAAGGAGATATAGTAGAAGCATTTGATATCCAAGAGGTAAAAAGAACTCTTAGATAACAGAAAAATTTGCAGCTCTCTATGCAGAGGGAGGTAAAACATAATGAGAAAACAAAGATTAGCAGCTATTGAAAAGGAAGTCTTAAGAGTTGTTTCAACAGCTTTATTTGAAGATGTAAAAAATCCAAAAGTAAAGGGAATGGTATCTCTTACAAAAGTAAGAGTAACAGAAGATCTTAAATTTGCTGACCTTTATTTCACAATTCTTTCTATGGAAGGTGCACAGGTAAATAAAGCAAGAGTTGAAGAGGGACTTAACGAAATAAGAGGATTCTTGAGAAAGAAAGTTTCTGAAGAGTTAGATCTTAGATTTATTCCTGAAATGAGAATAAAAATAGACGATTCAATAGAATATGCAGTTAAAATATCTAAAATATTAGATGATATAAAGAAACAGCAAGGAGAGTAGGACTGGTAAGCTATGATATGGAAAAACAATAATGTTTCAGATTCCATTGTAGCAGAAAAAGCAGATGCTTGGAAAACTTCCAAGATATTGACAAGGCTCTTATTAAATAAAAATTTAGTTGAAAAGAAAGATGTGGAAAGATTTCTAAATCCTAGCGTTGATCAGCTGAGAAATCCATTTGATTTTGAGAAAATGGAAGAGGCTGTGAATAAGATAATTGAAAAAAGAGATAAAAAACAGAGGATTTTCATATATGGAGATTATGATGTAGACGGTATCACAGCAGCATCATTTCTGGTTCTTGTCTTCAGAGAGATTGGAATAGATACAAGATATTATATTCCAAACAGAATGGAAGAAAACTATGGTCTTGATAAAAGAACAATAGATTTTATAGATGAGAGAAACGGAAAGCTTGTAATCACTGTCGATACAGGTGCAAATTCCATTGAGGATATCAGATATGCTCAAAGCATAGGAATTGATGTTATTGTTACCGATCATCATAAATCTGCAAAAGAAAAATCTGATGAAGAATATATCTTAATCAATCCAAAACTTAGTGAGAACTATAAGTTTAAATATCTTTCAGGTGCAGGTGTTGCTTTAAAGCTTGCCCAGGGAGTATATCAGAAACTGGGAATATCACAGGAAAGATTATACAAATATCTTGATATTGTAATGATAGGAACAGTTGCTGATGTTGTGCCTATGATAGATGAGAACAGAGTTATAATAAGCAAAGGACTTGAGGCGCTAAGCAATACGAAAGTAAAAGGATTAGTATATCTTATAAGATATTTGAAATTTCAAAACAAGAATATAAATACTACTGATGTAAGTTATTTTATATCTCCCCTTATAAACTCTCTTGGAAGAATAGGAGTTTCTAAGATTGGGGCAGACTTTTTTATTGAAGAAGATGACTTTAAAATTTATAATATTATCGAAGAGATGAAGAAAACCAATAAAATAAGAAGAAGGCTTGAGAAAAAGATTTATGATGAAGCTTTGTTTATGCTGGAAAAAGGAAATTATAAAAAAGATTTTTCATATATTTTTCTGACTTCTAAAAACTGGCATCCAGGTGTAATTGGAGTTGTATCATCAAGACTAAGCATAAAATTTGGTGTGCCGGTAATATTGGTTGCAATAAAAAACGGAGTAGGAAAGGCGTCTTGCAGAAGCAGCAATGGCATAAATATTTTCAACATATTTAAGGATATGGAAGATAAGCTTATTCGTTTCGGAGGACATGATCTGGCAGCAGGGTTTATTGCAGAGCTTGGAAATCTTAAAGAGATAGAAGAAAGATTTGCAGGTGAAATAGATAAACTTAAAACAGTGAGAGAAGAAGAAATTGTTGATATTGATTTAGAACTTTCAATAGATGAAGTCAATGAGGAACTTCTGGAAGATATAAAAATGCTTTCCCCATATGGATTGGAAAACAACCAGCCTCTTTTCATGGACAGAGGAATATATATAAAAAATATAGAGAAATTCGGAGTTGAAGGAAGACACTTTAATGGTGTAATAGAAAAAAATAGAAAAGAATATCCTTTTATCGCTTTCAACCTGTCTAATGAAATAGAGCACAGAAATACAAAAGAAAAGTTTGATATTATATATTATCCTGAAAAGGTTACAATAAAGGGTAAAGAAAAATACGGTATCAGAATTAAAAGTATAAAATAAAAATAAAAAAAGTTTTGTATATAAAAACACTTAAGGAGGAAAAGATGAAACACGAAATCAAAAAACTAGAAAAATCTGCAGTAGAGATTGTTATTTCTTTAACTAAGGAGGAAGTTGCACCATTAAAAAAAGAAATCCTTACTAATGCTCAAAAATCTGCAGAAGTTCCAGGATTCAGAAAAGGACATGCTCCATTAGATCAAATCGAAGCTAAATATGCTGACGGAATTAAAGAAGAATTAATAGACAGAGTTTTAAAACAACACTATGGTGAAGTTGTAACTGCTGAATCTTTAAAACCAGTAAGCCCAATCTACAACGTAAAAACTGATGAAGAAGACGGATTAAAAGTAACTTTCACAGTTGATGTTTTTCCTGAAGTAACTTTAGGAGAATATAAAGGAATCGAAATTGAAAAAACAGTTTTCGAAATGACAGAAGATAAATTAAACGAAGAAATCGAAAGAGTTCTTTCTGCTAAAGCTGAATTAAAAGATGCTGAAGAAGGATACCAAGCTCAAATGGGAGATACAGTAGACTTAGCATTTGAAGGGTTTGTAGACGGAGTTGCTTTTGAAGGTGGAAAAGCTGATTCTCACCAATTAAAACTTGGAAGCAAAATGTTCATAGACAACTTTGAAGAGCAATTAGTTGGATACACAGTTGGACAAGAAGGAGAAGTAAACGTTACTTTCCCTGCTGAATACCACGCTCCAAACTTAGCTGGAAAACCTGCTGTATTCAAAGTTAAAATCAATGCAATCAAATTATTAAACAAACCTGAATTAAACGACGAATTTGCTAAAGCAAACGGATTTGAATCAGTTGAAGATCTTAAAAACAAAACTAGAGAAGAAGTTGCAAAAAGAGGAGCAGAAAACGCTAAAAACGAAAACAGAGGAAAAATGTTAAGAAAAGTTTCTGACGCAACTGCAGTTGAAATCCCTCAAAGCTTAATCATCAGAGAAGTTGAAGGAAAATTAGCTGAAATGGAACAACAATTAGCTATGCAGGGAATGAAATTAGAAGACTACTTCAAAATGACTGGAATGACTATGGATCAAGTATTTGCTCAAATGGCTCCAATGTCAGAAAACAAAGTTAAATTAGATCTAATCCTTGACAAAATTGCTGAAGTTGAGAAATTAGAAGTTGCTGAGGAAGAAGTAGCTGCTAAAACTGAAGAAGTTGCTAAAATGTATGGAATGACTGTTGAAACTCTTAAAGAAGAATTAGACAAAACTAAAAAATACCAAGACTTCTTAAACAGCTTAAAAATGGATTTATTAATGAGCAAAGCTATTGAATTAATCGAAGCAAACGCAAAATAATAAATTTATAATTAAATAAGTTTAATATAATTTAATTGGAGCTGTAAAATAAGAATAAAATTCTCGAGATTAAAAATATCTGATATTTATACGCAGAGAATTTTATTCTTATTACACCTAAACAGCTCCCTTTAAATAAAAAATAAAAAATTTATAGGAAAATCAAAATTTTTTATTTTTTATTTAAGGAGGGATAAAAAAATGTACAATCCAATAGTAATAGAAAATACAAGTTATGGGGAAAGATCTTACGATATATATTCAAGACTTTTGAAAGACAGAATAATTTTTCTTGGAACAGAAATAAATGATAATGTGGCTAATGCAATAGTTGCTCAGCTGCTTTTTCTTGAAGCAGAAGATCCTGAAAAAGATATCACAATGTATATAAACAGTCCCGGCGGAGTCGTCACAGCAGGAATGGCAATATATGACACTATGAATTATATAAAACCTGATGTACAGACAATATGTGTAGGACAGGCAGCAAGCATGGGAGCTTTTCTTCTGTCAGCAGGAACAAAGGGAAAAAGATTTTCACTTGAAAATTCAAGAATAATGATACATCAGCCTTTAGGAGGAACTCAGGGACAGGCAGTTGATATTGAAATTCATGCTAAAGAGATTTTAAGACTTAAGAAAACTTTAAGTGAAATACTTGCAGAAAACTGCGGCAAATCAGTTGAAGAGATTTACAGAGATACTGACAGAGATAATTTTATGTCTGCTCAAGAGGCTGTAGAATATGGAATAATAGATAAAGTTATCAAAAGATAATTGAGAGAGGAGAGAAGAAATATGGAAAAAGCAGTCTGCTCTTTTTGTGGAAGAGGGCAAGATGAGGTAGGAAAACTATTTTCCGGTATTAATGGTGCTTTTATTTGTGAAGACTGTATAGAGGCCTGTTATGATATGCTTGACTACTCTCTTGGAGAGGAAATCCTGCCAAAAGAATCAGCAGGAAGTATGGAAGATACAGAATTACTTACACCAAAAGAGATAAAAGCAAAACTTGATGAATATGTAATCGGACAGGACGAAAGCAAAAAAGTTCTGGCTGTTTCAGTTTACAATCATTATAAAAGAATAAGATTAGCAAAAGAAGATGACAAAACAGTTGATGTGCAGAAATCAAATGTTCTTGTAATAGGACCTACAGGTTCTGGTAAAACACTTATGGCACAAACACTTGCTAAGATATTAAACATACCTTTTGCAATAGCTGATGCAACAACTCTTACAGAGGCTGGATATGTTGGAGATGACGTTGAAAACGTTCTTGTAAGACTTCTTCAGTCAGCGGACTATGATGTTGAGGCAGCAGAAAGAGGAATAGTTTATATAGATGAAATTGATAAGATAGCAAGAAAATCTGAAAATATGTCTATAACAAGAGATGTTTCAGGTGAAGGAGTGCAGCAGGCACTTTTAAAAATAATAGAAGGAACAAAATCTCAAGTTCCTCCTCAGGGAGGAAGAAAGCATCCTAATCAGGAGCTTATAGAGATCGATACTAAAAACATTCTTTTCATAGTTGGAGGAGCTTTTGAAGGACTTGAAAAAGTTATATCAAAAAGAACACAGCAGAAAAGTTTAGGTTTTGGTGCTGATACAAGCAGAGTTAAAAGAGGAGAAGAGGGAGAAGTTTTAAGAAAAGTTACTCCTGAAGATTTGATAAAACAGGGAATAATTCCTGAACTTGTTGGAAGACTTCCTCTTGTAACAACACTTGACAGCCTTGATGAAGAGGCTTTATTAAGAATACTGGTTGAGCCGAAAAACGCAATAGTAAAACAATATCAGAAATTCTTTGAAATGGAAGATGTTGAACTTGAAATAACAGAGGGAGCTTTAAGAGAGGTTGCCAAAAGAGCAATGGCAAGAAAAATAGGTGCAAGAGGTTTAAGAGCAATCTTAGAAAATACTATGCTTGAGCTTATGTATGAAGTTCCGTCAAGAGAAAACGTAGAGAAAGTAATAGTTGATATAGATGGACTTGATGACTACAAAAAAGTTCAGATAATCACTAAGGAGGGATAATAGCTTATGGAAAACAGATTACCATTTCTGCCTACGAGAGATTTAGTTATATTCCCCGGAATAGTAACACCTGTGTATGTTGGCAGAGAAAAGAGTATGAAAACTCTTGAGAGAGTAGCAAACGGACAAAATAATAAAATGCTTTTCGGAATGCAGAAAGATACTATGAAAGAAGAACCTAATCTTCCGGAAGATGTTTACACAACAGGAGTAATAGTAAATGTACTGCAGACTGTAAAAATGCCTAATAAAACTATAAAAATGCTTGTAGAGGCAGAGGGAAGAGTTATTTTACACGACCCTAAAGAAGAAAACGGAGAATATACTTCAGGATATACTATAGCTGAAACTAAAAAAGCAGATACAAAAGAGGCACTTGCAGTTTATAGAAAAGTTCTTGAATTTTATGAGCAGTATAATAAATTTACAGGAAAAGCACTTCCAGAAATATTGATTACTTTAAAATCAACTAAAGATATCAGTTCAGGATTTGATTTAATAGCAAACAATCTTTTTATTGATACAAAAGAAAAACAGAAAGTTTTAGAGATGTTTGACGTAGAGCAGAGAGGACTGATGCTTTTAGATATTCTTACAAAAGAGATTGAAATCAACGAAATTGAGAAAAAAGTTGAGGACAAAGTAAGAAACAAAATGAATGATGCTCAAAAAGCTTACTATTTAAAAGAAAAAATCAATGCTATGAAAGAGGAAATTCAGGACTATACTCCTGAAGATGATAACTCTGATTTAGCTGAGAGAATAGAAAAAGCTAAACTTCCGGCAGAAGTTAAGAAAAAAGTTCAGGAAGAACTGAAAAAAATGAGCAAAATGCCGGGATTTTCAGCTGAGGCATCTGTTTCAAGAAACTATATAGAAACACTTCTTGACCTGCCTTGGAAAAAAACAACAAAAGATGATCTTAATATAGAAAAAGCATCTCAAATTCTTGACAGAGATCACTATGGATTAAAAGAGGTTAAAGAGAGAATACTTGATTACCTTGCTGTTAAAAAACTTAATCCAAAAATGAAGGGAACTATCATATGCCTTGTTGGACCTCCCGGAGTAGGTAAAACATCACTTGCTAAATCTGTTGCAGATTCTATGGGAAGAAAATTCGTAAGAGTTTCTCTTGGAGGAGTAAGAGATGAGGCTGAAATAAGAGGACACAGAAGAACATATATAGGTTCTATGCCTGGAAGAATAATGAAAGCTATGAAGCTTGCAGGAGTGAAAAATCCTCTTGTTCTTTTAGACGAGCTGGACAAAATGTCAAGTGACTTTAAAGGAGATCCAGCATCAGCAATGCTTGAAGTTCTTGATCCAGAGCAGAATATTCATTTTGAAGACCACTATATTGATACACCGTTTGATTTATCAGAAGTGTTCTTCCTAGCAACAGCAAATGATTTAAGAAATATTCCAGAGCCGTTGATTGACAGAATGGAGATTATAACTCTTTCTTCATATACTGAATATGAAAAACTGCACATTGCAAAACAATATCTTGTAAGACAGATGCAGGAAGAAAACGGACTGAAAGATGTTAAAGTAACAATATCAGACAATGTTATTTTAAAAATCATAAATGAATATACAAGAGAGGCTGGAGTAAGAAGTCTTAAGAGAGAGATAAACAACTTATTCAGAAAACTTGCAAGAAAAGTTGTAAAAGAGGGAATTGATAAAGTTACTGTAAATGCAAATAACCTTGAAAAATATCTTGGAAAAGCTAAGTTCAGACCTGAAAAATTAAAAGAAAAAACTTTCAAAGTTGGAATTGTAAACGGACTTGCATGGACAGCTGTTGGAGGAGTTACACTTGAAGTTCAGGGAGTTTTAATTCCGGGAAAAGGAACTTTAAATCTTACAGGAACTTTAGGAAATGTAATGAAAGAATCTGCTGAAGTTGCATTTACATATGTAAAATCAAATTTTGCTAAATACAAAATAGATGAAAATGAATTTTTAGAAAAGAAAAATATCCACCTTCACTTCCCAGAGGGAGCAACTCCAAAAGACGGACCTTCTGCAGGAATAACTATAACATCAGCAATTTTATCTGTTCTTACTGGAAGAGAGATAAGACAGGATATAGCTATGACAGGTGAGATTACGATAACAGGAGAGGTTCTTCCAATAGGCGGAGTAAAAGAAAAGGTAATCGGTGCTCACAGAGCAGGAATCAGAGAGGTTATTCTCCCAGAGGACAACAGACCTGACATTACAGATATTCCACATGAAGTAGCAAAAGATATGAAAATAGATTTTATTAAAAACTATGATGAAGTGGAAGAACTGGTTTTTAAAAAATAGGATTGCAGAAAAGTAATATAGGAGAGTTTATATGATAATAAAACAAGCAGACTTTGTAAAATCTGCTGTATATGAGAAAGATTATCCTGAAGAGCTTAACAATATTGAGTTTGCTTTTGTAGGAAGATCAAATGTGGGAAAATCTTCTCTTATAAATAGTATAACAAGAAGAGGAAAACTTGCCAGAATAAGTAAAACTCCCGGAAGAACACAGCTTATAAACTATTTTATAATCAACAATGAGTTTTTCTTAGTAGACCTGCCAGGATATGGATTTGCCAAAGTTCCAAAAGCTATGAAGGCTGAATGGGGACAGACAATGGAAAGATACCTTGCAAGCAACAGAAAAAAATTAGTTTTTGTACTTCTTGATATAAGAAGAGTGCCTACAGCAGAAGATATGGACATGCTGCACTGGCTTGACCATTTCAATATTCCATTTAAAATTATATTTACTAAAATGGATAAAGTGTCAAACAATGAAAAATTTAAATGTTTAAAAGCTATAAGAACAAAACTTGAATTCCATAATGAAGATGTATTTTTCCATTCTTCATTAAAAGATACAGGAAGAGATGAAATATTAGACTATATAGAAGAAGTATTAAATGAAGGAAAATCAGAGCAGGAGGGAAATTAATGAAAGAATTAGAAAAAACATATTCTCCCAGTGAAATAGAAAAAAAATGGTATAAGCACTGGGAAGACTCTAAGTATTTTGCAGCAACTTTAGAAGATGGTAAGGAGAGCTATTCAATAGTTATTCCACCTCCAAACGTCACTGGAATACTTCATATGGGACACGTTTTAAATAACTCTATTCAAGATACTTTAGTAAGATATAACAGAATGACTGGAAAAAATACTTTATGGCTTCCGGGATGTGACCATGCAGGAATTGCTACTCAAAATAAAGTAGAAAGAAAACTTGCTGAAGAGGGACTTACAAAAGAAGATTTAGGAAGAGAAGAGTTCTTAAAAAGAACTTGGGAATGGAAAGAGGAGCATGGAGGAATAATAACTAACCAGCTTAGAAAACTTGGTGCATCTCTTGACTGGGACAGAGAAAGATTTACAATGGACGAAGGACTTTCTGACGCAGTAAGACATATATTCGTTGATTTATATAATGATGGACTTATCTATCAAGGTGAATATATGGTAAACTGGTGTCCAAGATGTGGAACTGCTCTTGCTGATGACGAGGTAGACCACGTTGAAAAACCCGGAAATTTCTGGCACATAAAATATCCTGTAAAAGGAACAAATGAGTTTCTTATAATAGCTACTACAAGACCTGAAACAATGCTTGCAGACGTTGCTATTGCAGTAAATCCTAACGATGAAAGATACAAAGATTTTGTTGGAAAGAAAGCAATACTTCCATTAGTGGGAAGAGAGATAGAAATTATAGCTGATGAATATGTTGATATGGAATTTGGAACAGGAGCTTTAAAAATAACACCTGCTCACGACCCTAATGACTTTACAATCGGAAATAAATATAATCTTCCAATCATAAACATGATGACAGCAGACGGAAAAATCGTTGAAGATTATCCAAAATATGCAGGACTTGACAGATTTGAAGCAAGAGAAAGAATAGTTGAGGATTTAAAAGCAGAGGGATATTTAGTTAAGATAGAACCTCATGCTCACAATGTTGGAACTTGTTACAGATGTGGAACTATAATTGAACCAAGAGTTTCTAAACAATGGTTTGTTAAAATGGAGCCTCTTGCAAAAAGAGCTCTTGAAGTTGTAAGAAACGGCGAAATAAAAATCATGCCTAAGAGAATGGAAAAAATCTATTATAACTGGCTTGAAAATATAAGAGACTGGTGTATCTCAAGACAATTATGGTGGGGACACAGAATACCAGCTTGGTATGGACCAGACAATAAAATGTTTGTTGCTGTAAGTGAAGAAGAGGCAATGAAACAGGCAGAGGCTCACTATGGTAAAAAAGTTGAGCTTGTGCAGGAAGAAGATGTACTTGATACATGGTTCTCATCTGCATTATGGCCTTTCTCAACTCTTGGATGGCCTGAAAAAACAAAATCTCTTGAAAAATTCTATCCTACATCTACACTTGTAACAGGTGCAGATATCATATTCTTCTGGGTAGCAAGAATGATAATGTTCGGATTATACGAAATGGATGAAATTCCATTTAAAAACGTATTCTTCCACGGTATCGTAAGAGATGAAATAGGAAGAAAAATGTCTAAATCATTAGGAAACTCTCCTAACCCATTAGACTTAATTGAAAAATATGGAGCAGATGCAATCAGATTTGCTATGATATACAACACATCTCAAGGACAAGATGTTCACTTCTCTGAAAAACTTATTGAGATGGGAAGAAACTTTGCAAACAAAATGTGGAATGGTTCAAGATTTGTTATTATGAACCTTGAAGATTTTGATGTTACAAAAGTTGATAAGAGTAAGTTAAAATATGAGCTTGTTGATAAATGGATATTCTCAAGATTAAATGAAACAGCAGGAATTGTTGCTGACAAACTTGATAAATTCCTTCTTGATGAAGCAGCAAAAGCAGTGTATGAATTTTTAAGAGGAGATTTCTGTGACTGGTATGTAGAAATGGCTAAAATAAGATTATACAATTCTGAAGATGCAGATTCTAAAATGACAGCTCAATATGTGTTATGGACTGTTCTTGAGGCTGGAATGAGATTATTACACCCATTTATGCCTTATATTACAGAAGAAATATGGCAGACAATAAAAGCAGAAGGAGACACTGTAATGCTTGCTCAGTATCCTGTTGCTGATGAAAAAATGATAGATAAAGATGTGGAAAAATCATTTGAATATATTCAAGGATTAATCTCTTCTTTAAGAAACATCAGAGCAGAGGCAGGAATTTCTCCGGCTAAACCTGCAAAAGTTGTTATCAAATCTTCTGATGACAGCGAGCTTAACACAATAAAAGAAAACTATTTCTTTATAACAAAACTTGGAAATCTTGAATCTATTGAGTGTGGAAAAGATATGGAAAAACCTGCTCAAAGCGGATTCAGAGTTACAGGAAATTCAGAAGTATATATGATTCTTACTGGACTTCTTGATATAGAGGCAGAGGTTAAAAAATTACAGGTTCAGCTTGATAAAGTAGCAGCAGAACTTGAAAAAATGAATGCTAAACTTTCTAATGAAAACTTTACTTAAACAGCAACTGCTCACATAGTAGAAAGAGACA
>UQOH01000010.1 GCA_900542625.1 uncultured Fusobacterium sp. | reverse complement strand
AAATGAGAAATACCCTATAAATTATACTATTGAAAATAATAATCCTGAAATATTATTAAGAGTAAATGAAACTACAGAGTATAAGGAATATAATTTTATTCCAACACAGATAACTTACAGAGTAAATGTTTTAGTAAATAAAAATGGGAAAATAAGAAATATAAGTGATCTCAAAGGTTTGAAAATTGCCTATGTTGAAAATATGAGAGGACTTCAGGAGTTTGAGGGAAGATTTAAAGATATCACTTTTGAAAAAATAAAAGCGGCAAACGAAGATATAGGATTGGAAGAATTAAAAAATAACAGCATAGATGCTCTTATAGTACAGGACTATATAGAGAGAAACTCTTTTGAAAGTGAAGTAAGAGTAATAGAAAATATTTTATACAGAGAGCAGATAGGAGTAAGAAAAGATTCTCCTGAGCTTTATGAGATGATAAAAGAAGAGGTAGCTCTCCAGAGAGGAGAAAATTTAAAAAAGATTTTAGCTGACAGCAGATTATCATATTATAAATATCTCCTAAAAAACACACCTAACTATAATACAGTTAAAGAAAAATATAAAGAAATAAAAGTTAATATTTTAAAAGATAAATATGCTCTTCCTCTTTACTATTTTCTTAACGGGCAGTATAAAGGAATGCTGATAGATATTTTAGATGAGATAGAGGAAATATTGGAAATTCCTGTTAAAGTAACGACAGAAAAAGGAAATATAAATGCTTTTGTAATTGAAGGAAAAGAGAGCAGAGATAAATATGTGATGAGCAAGCCTTATTATCAAGGTGTAATAGGAATTGCCAACAGAAAATATGATTCTTTTACAGTGGAGCTTTCAGATTTGGATAATTCAAAAATAATTCTTCTTGAAGATGCAGCATTTGTAAATTATATTCCTAAAATTGTAAATAACGCTGAAATAATTTTAGCTTCAAGTATAGAAGAGGGATTTGAAAAGTTAGTAAAAGGAGAAGGAGATTATTTTATAACATTTTCAAGTTTCCTTGAAAGCGGAATCACAAACAGTTTCCTTGACAGTAAAGTAAAAATTGCAGGTACAATGAATGAAACTTTTGCTTTAGGTCTTGGGGTAAACAAAGATGAAGAGGAACTTTGTCAGGTAATAAGAACAATAATGAGAGGATTTTCTATTGATAAGACAGTATTTGATGCTGAGGCAAGCAAGAATATCCTTGTTGCAAAAAACTATAAATTAATGATACAAATTGCTGTTCCTGTGGTTATTTTTATAATCATTTTAATATTAGTATTAATAAGATCAGAAAAAAATAGAAAGAAAGCAGAAGAATTAAGCAGCATTTTAGTGGAAACTTTCCAAAGCATAAATCAATTTGATCAGGAAGAAGCAGGAGATCACGCTAAGAGATTTGCCATGTATTCAGCTTTCCTTGCAGAAAAACTAAATCTTGATAAAAAGAAAATAGAGGAGATAAAAAAATATACTCCGCTGCATGATATAGGAAAAGTTATTATCCCTAATGAAATATTAAACAAGCCTGGAAAACTGACAGCAGAAGAGTTTGAACAGGTTAAAAAACACACTGTAATAGGATATAAACTGATAAGTAAATTAAAAACAGGAAAGACAGCTGAAAATATTGTAAGATACCACCATGAAAAATGGAATGGAAAAGGATATCCTGCAGGGATAGCAGGAGAAAATATTCCTGTTGAAGCAAGAATAGCGGCTCTGGCAGATATCTACGATAACTTAAGACAGGATAAAGTATACAGACAAGGAATGAGTCACGAAAAAGCTGTGGAGATAATAAAAGAGGAAAGCGGAGTAAGCTTTGATCCTGTTTTAGTAGAAATATTTGTAAAAGAAAATAAGATATTTGAAAAGATATATAAAGAAAATAATGTTGCTGTTTATTTGGCTGATGAAATTTTAACAGCTTTAAAAAAATAGCATTTTAATAGGAAAATTATAAGAGAGGAGAAAAAATTGAAAAAATTTTTAATATTATTAATATTTAATTTTTCTTTTCTGGCTAGTTTTGGAAATTTTTTGGAAAATACAGAAAATATATTTATTGAAAATTATGAAACTAATGAAATAGCAGAGAAACCTGTTAAGGCAGTAATAGTTCAAAGAATGAAAGTTTCTAATATTGATCCTGCTTTAATGAGAGATGAATATTCAAAGAAAATTACCCCTTTTGTATACGATACACTTTTTACAATTGATTCAAATGGGAAAATAGAAAATTCTCTTGCAGAAGAATATAAATGGTTATCAGAAAGAGAACTGTATTTAAAATTGAAATCGAAAATACTATTTCATGATAACAGCGAGCTTACAGCGGAAGATGTAAAAAAATCTCTGAATTTTTTAAGAGAACAGGGAACATTGAAAAATCTTTATTCTGAAATAACGGATATAAAAGTGCTGAGCAGAAATGAACTTGTAATAAAAATAGCAGAAGAGGATAACACATTTTTAAATTCTCTTACATATAAAATAAGTTCTATTGCAAAAAGAGAGAATAAAAAAGTTCTGGGAACAGGGGAATATAAAATTGCAGCAATGACAGGAAAAGAGATAAAACTTGAAACTTTTTCAAATTATAAAAGAGAAGCTACTCAGCTGAAAGAGATAAAATTTACTTGGGAAATGGATGAAAAACAGAGAATTATAAGTCTGTTTAATGATTCTGCAGATATAGCACTTGATATGGAGGAGGGAACAATCAGCGAAGGAAAAAATCTAGGTATTCTTTCAAAAGAAAATCTGATTGTTCCAAGCAGAGCATTATCAACAACAGTTATTCTTTTTGGAAAAGAAAACGATTATTCTCTTGAAACAAGAAATATACTTGAAAAAATTATGCCCAGAAAGGCAGATACTTTTTTCCCGAAAAGTTTGTTAAAAGCTCAGCTTTCTAAAATTGATACTTCACATAATAAAAAAGAAGAGAAGAAACTGGCAGAAAAATTAAAAAATAAAGAATTAAAACTTATGATTTTAAATACAGAAAGCAATATGAAATATGCTCAGGAAATAAAATCATCTCTGGAAACAGCAGGAATAAAAGTGAAAATTCTTCCTCACCAGATAGAATCATATAATAATAAAATTGCAGGAAAAGATTTTGATATTGCACTTTTTGATATTATAACTTTAAATAATGATTTGATTTTTTCAATGAGCAATATTTTATTAAACGATGTTGAAAATATTGAGCTTTATAATGCTCTACAGCCGTTTTTTAAAATTGTAAAAGATGAAAAGAGTAAGGAAAAAAGAGAGGCTGTTATTGATAAAATGGCAGGATTGATTCATAAAAATATACCTTATATAATAATTGAGCATCATAAATATTTTGCAGTTGCATCACCTGAGTTTACAGAACTTTTAAGAAATTATGAGGAGAGATTAAAATGAGAAAGTTAAGTAAAATCTTATTTTGTTTATTTATCTATATGTCATTTTTCATATCAGCATATTCTGTTCATAAGGAAGATGTATATTCAGAAGTAATAACTTTTTCAACTAACAATTCAATAATTGAAGGAAAAACAGGAATAATAAATTTTTCAGCAAGAGTCAAAGTAACTCCAAATATTGTAATAAAACACCAGTATCTTAGAATAGAGGATGATGATGTATTTTCTGATAAATTTATCAAACCAATTGAAGTAAGAAATCAGCATGCCAATAACCACGTTAATTTTAAAAATGATAAAGAGGAAAATACAAAAAGTGTAGAATTGAATATTACAGGAAAATTAATTTTTGATTGGACAAAGTTTAATAAAAATTCTTCAATGATTATAAAAATAGCAGGTATGTATGTAGGAAATGGAAATGCAGATAAAGCTGATAAAATAGGAAACGTTTATATAAATTTAGGAGATTATATTAATATAATTTCTTCTCTTAAAGTAAATGTTAAAGAACATATGGATTTTGGAACTATTATTGCAGGACAGAAAGCTGATACAAGCGAGCCTTCAAGAACACCTGCCAAAATAGAAGTTGAGGGAATTATAAACAAAAATGTAAAAATAATGATACCTGAAACAACAGATATAAAAAATGAAAGCGGAGATACTTTAAAAGTAAATTTAAGATTTGGAAATGGAGAAATGACTAAAAGAGAAAAAAGTTATCTTACAGTCCAAAAAAATCTTAATCAGAAAAGCGGGAAAGAAAATATAGGAATAACAGAAACAGTGGTAATAAACGGAGCATTGCAGACAAAACAGAGCAGCAGGGGAAATTATAAAGGAGCATTTACGGTTAGGGTAGAATATGAATATTAAAAAAATAAAAATTTTTTTCACAGCTTTGGTTATGTGTTTTTCTACACTGACTTACAGTGCTGAACAGGAAAAAAATTTTGAAGACTATTATGTACAGATAAATGTAAAAGATTTAAAAGATAGTTTTTTTATGATAAAATATGATAATTTGCATGATGAAGTATATGTTGGTTTAAATTCACTTTTTTATTTTATGGAGCTTTATGCTTTAGAAGTTGATATAGACAAAAAAAGAGTTTTTGGGGAAATAAATAAAAATAAAATAAGTGTAACTTTTGAGCCAAATGAATATGAAGTTATGGAAAATGAACTGTATGTTAAGCTTAGTGCTTTAAAAGAGAGATTAAATTTTAAAACAGCATCTTACAGTCCTGAGGCATTAAAAATAAGCCTTGAGCCTGATTTTCAACTTCCTTATGAAGAAAGAGAAAAAGGAAAAATAGAAAGATTAAGACTGGAAAGCAGCAGAGAGGAAGAGAGTGAAAAAATAGACGTTGAGATGCCGAGGAAGCTGATAACACCAGGTTTGTTTAAAATAGAATATGCAAAACCTGAGATAAAAGAATCGCAATATAATATGAATTTTGAATATGCTTCTCAGCTTTTATATGGGGAGTTTTATCTTTCAGGAAAATTTAAACCTGATACAGAAATAGATTATGGAAATTTGACTTATTCAAATATAATAAAAGATAACGATTTAGTATTAGGGCATTTTAATATAATTGCTCCTTCATTTTTAGATATAGATTCTAAAGTTCTCGGGGTAAGCTTTGACAACAATGATACTTATATGACAAGAGACGGAGGAGTGACAATCATTCGTGGAGAGGCTATAAATGCAGATGTAGTTGAATTATACAGAAATGCTTTTCTGATGGATTATAAAAATCATGGAGAAACCGGTTTTACAGGAGAAAATTTTGAATTTAGAATAGATGACGGAGTTTTAAATTCAGATTATATTTTGAAAATTTATTATAAAGATGGAAGTATAGAGGAAAGAAAAGTTTATTCCTTATCAGATTCTGATATTTTATCAAAGGGAAAAAGCCGTATATCTCTTCAAGCAGGGAAAAGCGACAATACAGATGATAAACAGGGAATAGGGAAGTTTTATTACGGAGCAGGAGATAATCTTACTTTAGGAATTGGAGGAATGAATCTTACTTCTTTTTCCGGAAGAGAGTATAGAATATTAGAAAATGATGTTGTTTTCAGAACCGGAGCAGAGAAATTTCCTCTTCTGTTTCAATATAAAAATTATTATGAATTTAACGAAAAAGAGAATAGTTTTGAGTTTTCAGCAGAGCAGAAAGTTTTTGAATATAACTTAAGATATACAAAAAATAAGTATTCAAGATATATTTATGAGGACAGCGGAACAAAAGAATATGACTCTGTTTCTATTGGAAAATCTTTTAAAAGAAACTCTTTGGAGCTGGGATTCAGCAGAACAACAGAGGCAGAAAAAGAAGCAGAAAAAGAAGCAGAAAAGGAAAATACATATGAAAGTATTTACGGATTGATAGAAAGCTATGAACTTTCACCTGTTTTTCTGTCTTTGAAAGTAGAAAAAAGTATTGATGATGATAACGAAAAAATATTATACAATCCATATATAAGTTATGTTGGAAATAATGGAATGAGTGTAATTGCAGATGCTAAAATCGAAAAAGAAGAAAACAGAGATGAATATGAACAGGAATATTCTTTGAGATTTAATCTGAGAAGACAAAAGTTTTTAAACGGTAAAGTGTATGCAGATTTTGGTCTTGAAGCAAGATACAGAAATGATACCCACAAACCTACATATGGAATTACATTTAATATAGAACTTGATGATTTAATTTACGGAAGAATAAATACAAATACAAGAATAAACGAAAGCGGACAGTCTTCTACAACAACAGGAGTTTATTTAAGTAAAATTGTTGATATAAGCAATCCTGCACGTCAGATTAAAAAGAATATATCTTTAACTAATGCATGGATTCATGGAAAAGTATTCCTTGATAAAAATAATAACGGTGTTTTTGATGAAGGAGAAATCTCTCTTCCAAATGTTGGAGTAACAACAGATAATGCAATATTCTTTACAGATGAAAATGGAAATTATACTGCAGAAGGACTTTACTCTAATGATGTAATTAATTTTGGAATAGACAGAAAAACAATCGATCCTATGACAAAGCACTTGAAAGGAACACTTAAAGTAAAAGTAAGAAAATCAGCAGGAATGAAAATAGATATCCCTATAAGCATAGTTTCAATGGTAACAGGAAATATCTGGAACACAGAGGAGCTCAGCGAAAGAGAATTTATTCAGTATCTGACAATGACAACAATTCTTTTAGAAAAAGACGGAGAGATAGTTGATGAGGTTGACCCTGAATTTGATGGAATGTTTTTCTTTGAAGATGTACCTTCAGGAAAATATAAAATTAAATTCCAATATTTAGGGCAGGATAATATAGGTTTCTCAAATCCTGAGCTGGAAATAGAAGTGAAACTTTCAGATACAGAAGAGGGAGAATATTTTGAAGGATTTGATACTAAGATGATAAGAACAGAAGAAACTGAAGAGGTTTCAGATGAATTTCAAGATGACATAATAGGAGAATATTAATGAAGGAGATGAAAATATTGAAATCAGAAACGTTATTGCTGCTGACAGTATATTTTGTACTTGCATTTAATATCTCTTTTGCCGGCGGATTCAGAGCAGAAAATTTAATAAATAAAGAGGTAAGAAACGGAATAGTATATTATAAAAATGAATCCAAACCTTACAGCGGAAAATTTACTGCTGAAAATATAGAAGAGGAATATCAGCTAGGGATAAAAAATGGATTTTTTAAAGGTGAATTTACAGAAGATAATATAAAATATACTTATGAAGGCAGATATATTGAAGGAATAAAACATGGAGAATGGATAATAAGATATCCAAGCGGACATAAAAAAGCAGTTATCAAATATAACTATGATAAACCTTATGGAAAATGGTCTTACTTTTTTGAAGACAACCAGATAGAATCTTATGAGAATTTTGAAAATGGAAGTCTGTCTGGTGAAACAGTAATTTTTAATTCTAAAGGTGAGGTTATAACAAGAGTGAATTACAGAGACGGACTTTTGAATGGACCTGTTGTATTTTATTATGGAGGAGATACACCTGAATTAAAGACAACTTTTGTTAACGGAAAAATAAACGGAGACATAAAAATATTTTCCAGAAGAGGAAAAGAACTTCTTTCAGGTGTGTATAAAAATAATAAAAGAGAAAATGTGTGGAGATTTTATTATCAAAAGGGAGAAATAAAAACTATAATACCTTATCTGAATGGATTGAAAAACGGAAAAGTTTTGATTTATGACAAAGGAGGAACTATAATTCAGACTATGTCATATAAAAACGGAATGCTGATAAATCCTGACGGCAGCATAAAAGAAGAAGATAAAAACAAGGTATTAAAGGATAATATTTTGGAAAGATTTAAGAAGTTTAACAGAGAACTGAACTTTAGAAAATATGACCAAATTTTATCTGAGATTTAAAGGAGCTGTGAAATTATGAAAAAAGTTATATTTATAATGCAGTTTATATTTTTCAGTATTACAGCATGGAGTTTAAATTTTTCCATAGCACCTACAAAATTTGAGGCAGATTTATCAAAAACAACAAATCATGAGGCTTATTTGATAAACAACACTTCAAAACCTTTGAGAATAAAAGTTTATACAGAAACGCCAAAATCTTATGAAAACTATAATTTAAATGAAAATATTACTATTTTTCCTAAAATGATTTCTATTAAACCCGGAGCAAAGCAGGAAATCAGATTCAGAGTGAAACCTTCAGAAAATATGGAAAATGGAGAATACAGAAGTTTTTTAGTTTTCAAAGAGATGCCTGGAGAGATAAAAAAAGAAACTGCAGATAAAACAGAAGAATTGATAACTGATTTAAAAGTTGTTACAGAAGTTGCTGTTAATGTTTTTGGTGAAACAGGAAATATAGAAACAGCAGGAGAGATAAAAAAATTTAATTCATATTATAAAGGAGGACTTCTTTATATGAATGCTGAAGTTTTATCAAAAGGAAATACAGCTTTGAAAATAAATTATATTATAAAAAACGGAAATAAAAAACTGGCAGAGGGAAGATTTGGAACATCTCTGAGAACAGGAGAAAGCAGAATAGAAAAAGAAGTTCCTTTAGATACAGCAGAATTAAAATTAAAAGATTTAAAAATTATTTTGTCAGAACAAAATGGAAAAATCTTGTATGAAGAAAGAATAAATTAAATATATAGAGGCTTTTGCAGATTAATAAAAATGCAAAAGCCTCTGTGTTTTAATATTATTAAAATTAATCAAAGATAACATTAAAATTATTTTTTCCTTGTTTCTTTGCTCGATATAAAGCTTTGTCAGCCTGAAGATAATAATAATCGTAACTGTATTCTTTATTTGTCATAAATATACCTACACTGCTGTTAAATGGAGCAGAGTCTGATTTTTCTTTTAATGATGAAAAGAAATCTTTCATAATTCTTTCGATAATAAATTCAGGGTCTTTAATATTCTTTACAAAGACTGCAAACTCATCTCCTCCAAGACGATAAATAATATCTGTGTTTCTGAATAAAGATAAAAGTATTTTTACAAATCTTTTAAGAACTTTATCTCCTTCCTGATGTCCCAGAGTATCATTTATATTTTTAAAATCGTCTAAATCCATAAGCAGCATAGCGTTATAGTTTTCGCAGGCATTTTCTGTGAAAAGATATTTTTCAACTAATTTTTTTCCGGTTCTCACATTGAAAATTTTAGTTAAAGGGTCAAGTTCAGCCTCAGCTTTTAAAATTTCCTGCTGCTGTATTATAAAATCAATATCTTTTAAATAGCCAAGTACACATAATTTATTTGTATATATTTCAGTATAACTGAAAAAAGTAAGGTTGAACCATCTGAAATCTTCATTTTTATTAAAACGGGTTTTAATATTAAAAGATATCTCTTTTTTTCCTGACTTAAGCAGCTCGACAGCTTTTTCAAATTCTTTTAAAGACTCCTCTGTAAGAAGATTATTTTCAAATAAACTATAGGGAGCATTAGAAATTTCAGGTAAAAGATTCCGTTTTGCAATATCTTCTGTTGAAGAAAAAATAGTTTTTGTTTCCAAATCAAACTGAAATATGATATCTGTTGTAAAATTAAGAAGATGATTTATTCTTTCCTGACTTTGTTTTACTTTTATTTCCAATTCTTTTTCAGCTGATACATCTTGAACAACACAGCCGCAGAATTGATCAGCAGGCTGATAAGTATAAATAAGAAGAGATTTATCTACTTCAGGACTGTAATCATCTAAAATATGCGGCACTCCATTAAAAGCAGTATCATAATAATATTTCAGCCACATTTCATCTGTGTTTTTAAAAAATTTATAAAAAGCCTTGCCTACCAGCTCTCCATATTTAACTTTTTCTAATTCTGAATGGGCTTTATTGGAATAAGTATAAACGAAATCATAAGGTTTTCCTGATTCATCAACCAATACTTTAGTTGTACAATATGCAATAGGCATATTATCAAGATAGTGAATTAATTGTTCTTGATATCTGTTTTTTTCTTCTTTCAAAACTTCATATTCTTTAAAAGTGTCGCTTACATCAAGGCAGGATAGTAAAATAGATTTTTTTCTTCGTTCAGATAACAGAAACGAAGTTTTTTATAAAAATACTTATTTTTATGAAATATAGTAGAATAAAGAATGTATTCTTCATCTTTTTCTAAATGAGCAATAATATTGTTCAATTTTAACTGTTCAAAAAATTCATTGCTTTCTTCCATTACTCCAAAAATATTATAATAATCAAATAAAGTAGAATAATAGTTATCCCCAAAAACAGGAAGAGGAGGTGCATTGTTCAGCTCTTGAGAATTTGGTGTATATAATACATAACTGTTATTTTCAGTATTAATATTAAGTACATAATCAAGTTCTGTTCCAATAGCTTTACTGATGGATTCGTACTGATAATTGAAGTTAGTGTTGTGGCTGCTTATCATAATACAGTTGTCATCAGTTTTAGTTATAAAAACTTCATGCCATTCAAAAGAAACGTCATTTTTAACTAAACGAATATAAAAAGTTATACTTTCTTCATCTGAATTGAAAAAATTATAAAGATTTTCTTTGGATAAAAAATGTTTCCATAAATTTTTATCAACATTATGAATGTGATTATTTAGATATAAATTAAAAATATAATCATAGTCATGAAATGTATCAGAAAGTTCAGGAGTAACTTTGTCCAAATAAATGTATATTTCATTTGTATTAATATCACATTTCCATAACAGCTCAAATAAGTGAGCCATAACTTTTATCTGTTTTTGTTCGTTTAATTTTGTTTCCATAGTAATCCTTTATTTATCTATAATAATATGATAATTATTTTTAGTTTTTCTTTTTATTTCATATAAAGCTTTGTCAGCTTGAGCATAATAATCTTCATAACTATGTTTTTTATTTGTGGCGAAAATTCCAATACTGCATTCTAATTTAACCTGCTGGTTAGTTTCTTTTTCTTTCAGAAAGATAAAAAATCTATCCATTATTTTATTTAAAACAGTTTCAGGATTTTTTAATCTTTTAATAAAAATAATAAATTCATCTCCGCCAAGACGATAAATAATATCGGTGTTTCTAAAAATTTCATTGAAAGCCTCAGCAAAATTTTTTAAAACTTCGTCTCCTTTTTGATGTCCTAAAGTATCATTAATAGTTTTAAAGTTGTCTATGTCAATTATGAGCATAGCGTTAAAAGAAGAGTCTTTTTGAGAAAAAATATAATTTTTCACAGAATTTTTACCGGCTTTAATATTTAAAAGCTTAGTCAGAGGGTCACGCTGGGCTTCTGTTCTTAAAGATTCTTCACGTTGTTTTATGAGATCAACATCTCTTAGAAAACATAAAACTTTTTTCTGGTCTGTATAAAGTTCTTTATAATTGAAAAAAGTAAAATTAAGCCATTTTAAAGGCTCACCTGTATACAGCCGTCCTTTAAAATCAAAAGATATTTCAGCTTTTCCATTCTCCAGTTCAAGGAGAGCTTTTTGGAAATCCTCAAGATAAGCCTTATCTACAAAATCTCTTTCTATTAATCCAAAAGGAATATTTTCAATTTCTATAACAGAAGAGTCATACTTAATGTCATCTTCAATAAAAGGAGAAAGGGTTTTTGTTTCAGGGTCATAATAAAAAATAGCCTCTGTTGCAGATTTTAATAGAAGTTTTAATCTTTCTCTTGTTTTATCAAGTTCAATTTCAAGTTTTCTTTTTGAAGAGATATCCTGAAGAATACAACCGCACACACTTTTTTCAGGCTGGTGAGTATAAATCAAAAGATGTTTGCCGATTTCAGGGCTGTATTCGCTTATTGTGTGAGCAATACCGTTAAAGGCAGTGTCATAATAATATTTCAGCCATTTTTTATCTGCATTTTCAAAAAATTTATAAAAAGGTTTTCCGATTAATTCCCCGTGTTCAACTCCCTCCAATTCACTGTGAGCTTTGTTGCAGTAAACAAAAACGAAATCGTAAGGATTATTGTTTTCATCAACAAGAACCTTGATAGTGCAGTATGCAATAGGCATATCATCTAAATATTTTGTCAGTCTTTCCTGATATTTAGCTTTGTTTTTTAAAAGCAGCTGACTTATTTTCTTTTCATTGATAAATTCACTGATATCAATACGGGATAACAACAGTTTTTCTTTTTTCTCATTTAAATAACGGAAAGATAATTTTTTATATCTTTTTTCATTATTTTCTATTGTAGTAACGTAAATATTATATTCGTCAGTTGTTTCTAATCTTTTTACTACATTTGGAATTCTCATATTTTCAATTAAGGAATTAAGTTTATCCAAAGTGAATGATTCATAATCAACAGCTTTATAATTATATTCTTCAAGAACTTTATGATAGTTTTCTCCTATAATAGGAGGAAGATAAGCTTTATTAGAAACAAGAGAAGGATATAAAACATAGCTGTTGTTTTTAATATCAATATGAACAACATAGTCAAACTGTTTTTCAACAGCTCTGCTCAGAACTTTATATTTTTGCTCTGAGTGTATATTTCTGTTACTGAAAATAAGATTATCATTATCCAGTTTATTTATAAAAATTTCATGCCATTCAAAATCAGTATTATTTTTAATGTAACGAATATGTATAGAGGAACTTTCTTTTCCGGAGTTAAGAAAGTTTTTTATTCCCTCTTTTGAAAAGAAACTTATTATTAAATTTTGATCAGCGGGATAGATATACTTTTTCAAATAAATTTGGAAAATCTCATCATAGTTATACCATTTCTTTTCAATGGAAGTATTTGGTTTATGACAATGAAAATAGATCATATTACTGCTGGAATTGTATTCCAGCAAAGATTCAAATAAATGAGGCATTACTTTTATTAAATGTGGATTAACTAATAATGGTTCCATAATTCTCCTAAATATAATAAAAAATAAAAAAACAACTTAACTCTCACAGATATTAAGAGTTATTTTTTTTAAAATAATTAAAAAAATATATTTTATAGTGTAAATGACGAAATAACAATGTAATTTTATCACAAAATCTTTTCTTAATCAACTTTGGTAATAAAGTTTGACTTAAAACATTTAAAATCATATAAAAAAATTCTTGTATTAATTAACAAAACTTGACTTTTAAATATTATTATAGTACTATCAAAGTACAGCAAAATTATAATTTTTTATAGATATATTGAAAATTTTAATGAGGAGTTATTAATGGATAATATTGAAAAAGTTAATAAGAGCATCAGTGAAAAATTAAGTTCCGCAGAAGACAAAAAATCTTTCATTTATAATGAAAAAGAATCCTATAAAGCTCTTATTAAAAGTACAGAGAATTTTATCTTTATAGGTAATCTAAAAACCGGAAAATTCAGATATCCATTAGTAATGGCAGAACTGCTTGGATTTCCCGGTGAAGTTATACAAAATCCAATATCTTTATGGCAGAAAATAGTTCATAAAGCTGACTGGGAAAAATTTTATGAAAGCAACATGGAAATTATTTCAGGAGAAAAAGATTACCATAACATAGAATTTAGAGTTAAAACAGTTAAAGATGAATATATCTGGGTAAGATGCTGTGGAAATATGGTAAGGGATAAAGAGGGAAATCCCAGTACTTTTGCAGGAGTAATCTCACGTCTTGAAGAAAAAAATAAAATTGATAATGTAACAAGATTATTAAATATAACTGAATTCAGTAAAAGATTCCAAAAGAAAATAGACAGCGGTCTGAAAAATATAGGAATGGTAATTCTGGGAATTGATAATTTTAAGCAGGTAAATGATTTTCACGACAGAGAAACAGGAGATAAAGTACTTCAGGTAATAACCAGAATAATACAGTCTAATTTATTATACAATGAGGAACTTTACAGACTAGACGGAGATAATTTTGGTTTAATTATCGAAGATGCTGATGAAGAAAAAATAGTACAGATTTATGAAAAAATAAAGACAGAATTTGTAACAAGTCAGATTATAGAAAAAAGAAAGCTGCTTTTAACAATTTCAGGAGGATGTTCAATTTATCCTAAGGACGGGAATTCCTATTTAGAGTTGTATAAATATACTAACTATACTTTAGAATCTTCTAAAAAAGACGGTAAAAATAAGATGACATTCTTTACTAAAGAAATCATTGAAAATAAATCACGTCATCTTGAAGTGTTATATCTTTTAAAAAGAAGTATAGCTAATGATTTTAATGGTTTCAGTATTGTATATCAGCCTCAGATAAGTTCGAAAACTGAAAAGATAAAAGGAGTAGAGGCTCTTTTAAGGTGGAAAGATGAAAAACTTGGAATGATATCTCCAATGGAGTTTGTTCCTATTTTAGAAGATACAAGATTGATTGTTCCTGTGGGAAAATGGATTTTAAGAAATTCTTTAAAGCAGTGTAAAGAATGGCTGAAATATAATCCTGATCTTACTATGAGTGTGAATATCTCTTTTATCCAGCTTTTAGATAAAAACTTTTTATGTGATTTAAAAGAAATAATAGAAGAGCTGGATATTCCGACTAAAAATATTATTTTAGAATTAACAGAAAGCTGCAGTATAAACAGTATGGGCTTTATGAAAAAACTATATGATGAATTAAGAGATTCAGGAATAAGAGTAGCCTTAGATGATTTTGGAACAGGATATTCTTCCTTGGGAGTTTTAAAAGAAATAGCAGCTGATATAGTAAAAATAGACAGAATTTTTGTAAGAGATATTCTTAAAAGTAAATTCGATATGAATTTTATAAAATTCATAACAGCTATATGCAATGATGTAGATATTGAAGTATGTCTGGAAGGTGTGGAAACAAAAGAGGAATATGATTTGGTAAAAGATATAGGGATAGATTATATTCAGGGATATTATTTCGGCAAGCCTCAGTCAGCTGAAGAGATAGAAAATAATTTCCTAATAGAAAAATAAAAAATTAAATCCATGCAGAAATTTATCTGTGTGGATTTTTTATTTTATAATTTTTTAGAAATCAAAGTTAATTTATGATATAATATAATGGTTTAATTTATGTGAAACAAAATTGGAGGAAATAAATGAATAATCTTTTTGAAGCTGTCAGCAGGGAGTTAAATCTTAAATTAACTCAGGTTGAAAATACAGTAAAGCTTTTAGATGAGGGAGCAACAGTTCCTTTTATTTCAAGATATAGAAAAGAAGTTACAGGAAATCTTGACGAAAATCAGATAGGAGATATTTTAAAATCAATAACATATCTTAGAAATCTGGAAAAGAGAAAAGAGGAAGTTATATCTCTTATTGAAGAACAGGGAAAACTTACAGAAGAATTAAGAACAGCAATAGAAAAAGCTGAAAAACTTCAGGAAGTGGAAGATTTATATCTTCCTTACAAAAAAAGAAGAAAAACAAAAGCAGATATAGCTATTGAAAAAGGTTTAGAGCCTTTGGCACAATTTATATATCTTATGAAATCAGAAGCTGATTTATTAAAAAAAGCAGAGGAATTTATAACAGAAGAGGTTCCAACAGTTGAAGAGGCTGTTGAGGGAGCAAAACTTATAATTGCTCAGGGAATTTCTGAGAAAGCAGAATACAGAGAGAAATTAAGAGAAATCTTATTAAAAAACGGAATAATAGTTTCAAAGAACAGCAAAAAAGCAGAAGAACTTGATGAGAAAAAAGTTTATGCAGATTATTATGAATATTCTGAGCCTATAAAAACTATTCCGTCACACAGAGTTCTTGCAGTAAACAGAGGAGAAAAAGAGGATATTTTGTCTGTTTCTGTAAAAGTGGAAGACAACATCAGAGAAAAGATAGACAATATTCTTCTGGGAGAATTCAGCAACAAAGCTGTAAGAGAGTTTCATAAAACAATAACAGCAGATGCTCTGGACAGACTTATTTTCCCGTCTATTGAAAGAGAAGTAAGAAACATTCTTACAGAAAAAAGTGAGAAAGAGGCAATAGCAGTATTTAAAGAAAACTTAAAAAATCTTTTATTACAGCCTCCTTTAAAAGAAAAAAATGTTCTTGGACTTGACCCTGGATACAGAACAGGATGTAAGGTTGCAATAGTAAATAAAAATGGTTTCTTTGTAACAAACGATGTTTTTTATCTTGTTGAGGGAATGAACACAGAAAAACAGCTTGAAGTATCAAAAAATAAAATATTAAAATATATAAAAGAGAATGATATTGATATTATTGCTATTGGAAACGGAACTGCATCAAGAGAAACAGAAAGTTTCGTAGCAAAAACTTTAAAAGAATGCAGTAAAGATGTAAAATATGTAATAGTAAACGAGGCAGGAGCATCTGTATATTCTGCATCAAAACTTGCAAATGAAGAGTTCCCGGATTTAGACGTTACAGTAAGAGGAGCTATTTCAATAGGAAGAAGAATACAAGACCCTTTAGGAGAACTTGTTAAAATTGACCCTAAATCAATCGGAGTTGGAATGTATCAGCATGATGTTGACCAAAAAGAACTGGACAACTCTCTTGACGAAGTAATTGCATCAGTGGTAAACAGTGTAGGAATTAATGTAAATACAGCATCATGGGCACTTCTTGAGCATGTGTCCGGTGTAAAGAAAAATACAGCAAAAAATATTGTTGAATACAGAAGGGAAAACGGAAACTTTGAAAACAGAAAACAACTTTTAAAAGTAAAAGGTGTTGGAGCAAAAGCATATGAGCAGATGGCAGGATTCCTGATTATTGAAGATGGAGAAAATATTTTCGACAATACAATAATCCACCCGGAATCATATTATATAGCAGAAGAGATTCTTTCATCTGTGGGAATAACAATGGAAGAATACAGAAACAAACTTTCTGAAAGCAGAGAAAAGTTAAAGAGATTTAATTTTAACAAATTTGCAGATGAAAAAGCTTATGGAAAAGAAACTGTAAAAGACGTTTATGAGGCTCTTATAAGAGACAGACGTGATCCGAGAGATGAGCTTGAAAAACCGCTTTTAAAATCAGATATCTTAAAAATAGATAATCTTAAAGAGGGAATGGAGCTTGAAGGAACAGTAAGAAACGTTGTTAAATTTGGAGCATTTGTTGATATCGGGCTTAAAAATGACGCTCTTCTTCATATTTCTGAAATATCAGACAAATTTATAGATGACCCAAGCAAAGTTCTTTCTGTTGGGCAGATAATAAAAGTTAAAATCAAAGATGTTGATTTAAAGAGAGAAAGAGTGGGGCTTACTAGGAAAGGAATGTAATTATGAGAATAAATCGTGATTCTCTTTTGGTTAAGATAATTTTCTATAATAATATAGCGATAGTGGTAACAGCTATCGCTATTGCTCTTATAACTACTTTTATTACATTTGAAGATATGGAATCAAGGCTTGTGGCAACAGCAAGAGAGAAAATCTCTCTTCTTGACAAAGCAAAAACAAACTATCTTTCTGAAATAAGGGAAGATCTGTATGAGGTTTCAAGAAAAAATGATATATATGATATAAGAAAAATAGAGGATTATAATATTGCAGCACAGGTTTTTAAAAGCTCGCTGCTGAGAGGGGATTTTCAGGTTTATTACAGAATAGGAATAGCAGTAATAGATGATAAAGGAAATGTATTAGGTGCATCAGGAGAAAAAGAGATTTTAGACTCTCAGGCATGTTTCAAATATTCAGGAATTTCTAAGGGGATAGAAGAGGGAAATTATCTTGTGGAAATGAAAGACAGAATATTTGCAAAAGTAATAGTTCCTTATCCAAATGACAAAACAAAATATATTCTTGCAGCAGTGCCTTTAGATCTAAACTTTCTTCAGTATATGAAAAATTTTATAGAGCTTGGAGATAATGACAAAATTTTCGCTATGATACAGGATAAATATATCAATGGTGATTTTGACCTTGAATATAATTCTGATTTCATTTCACAAGAAAGCTATAATATTTTGAAAAAAGCAAAATATAAATATTTTTACAAAAGAAAAAAAATTCAGAACGAGGCTTATTATATGACAATTTTACCTTTGAAAGACTACAAAGGTGAATATATAGGAAACTTCGGCGTTGCTATCTCAAGAGCAGAAGCAGCAAAAACAAAAATAATAATAAGCAGTTTTATTGCAATAATTGTAATTATGCTTATTGGAATGTGTACAACACTATTCAGCAGAGTATTGAAAAAACTTCTTTCTCCTTTAAGAGATATTACAGAGGCAACAGAAAGAATAAGTTTAGGAGATTATGAAACACCGATAAAGTTTGAAGGAAGCGGGGAGATAAAAACTCTTGCTGTTTCAATCAAAAAAATGCTTGGGAAACTGGAAGAAAACCAGAAAAAACTTAAAGGAAAAAATAAAAAGCTGAAAGAGAACCTGAATAAAATTACTACAATAGAGCAGCTGCTTTTAGGAATACAGATAGAAGATGACGTAACAATGGCTGTAAGAAAAATAATGTCAGCTTTTACGTCAGAAATGGGGCTTGGTTTCAGCAGATGTATGTTCTTCAGATACAGCCGTGAAAGAAATGTTATGATGGGAGAATGTACGCAGATAAATACCCACATAGCAGAACTGAAAAATAACGATATTTTAAGAGAGAGAAAAAGCGGATTTGATTTCCAGATAAATGAACTTAAAGACGTTGTTCCTCTTATAAAAATTCCTTTTTCAGAAGACAACATTCCAAGCAGAGCTTTAAAAAATAAAGATATTATATATTATAATGACAAAGGATACAAACATGATTTGGGAAATGATTTGTTCAACAGTCTTGGGCTTAAAAACTTTTTAATATTTCCTATTTATAATGTTGATTATTATTCAGGTGTTATTATATGTGACTATTTCATAAAAGATAAAGAGATTACAGAAGAGGATATAGAGCTTTTAAGACTTCTTCTTATGAATATCTCTGTAAGACTTAAAAATAAAATAAATGAAGAAGACAAAATAGAGATAGAAAGAAATGCTACTATTAATAAAATAGCGCAGAGATTTATTGATACAAGAGAATCTGTGCTTAATCAGCTTTTGGAAATACTTGATAAATCAAAATCAGGGGAAGAATATGATTTTGAAGAAGTAATAAAAGAGCTTGAAAATAAGATAAGAAAAATTCAAAAAAGCAACAAAATTCTTTTAGAATATTCCAACCCAAGCAGAGGTGCTCTTGAAAAAGTCAATATAGAGCATTTAATGGCAGAGGTTATAGAAGAATTTAAAGCTGAGCTGAAAGCAGAAAACAGATATGAAGGAATTTTAATATCTCAGTTTATTAGTTATACAGGAGACGTTTTAGGAAACAACGAAAGACTGAAAAAAGCTTTTAAAGAACTTCTTAAAAATGCCTATGATGCAATTACAGCAAGTCCTAATATACTTAAAAAGATTAATGTTATTGTTATAAGGGACAAACAGGCAAATAAAATAAAAATAGATATTAAAGACAATGGAATCGGTTTGAACGAAGAACAGCTTATAAAAATTCAGGAGCCTTTTGTAACATATAAAGATAATACTCCGGGATTGGGAATACCTTTGGTTATGAGAGTTATAAGAGACTGTCAGGGGGTAATTAAATTCAGTTCAAAACCTGATGAGGGAACAACTGTAAAAATAACACTAAATATGTTCAAAGAAAGCGAAGAAATATAAAAACATTAAGAATAAAATAAAAAACTTTGCTAAAAATAAAATATTATTATAAAATTAAAAGACAGAGACAGAATAAATAAAACAGGAGAACAATATGCTTTTTTACTGGGCAGCAATAATTTTATTAATAGGAATAGATCAAGCAGTGAAAATTTTAGTTGACAAACATATGTTTTTTGGAGATACTATACCTTTGATAAAAGATTTTTTCCATATAACATATGTACAGAACAGGGGAATAGCTTTTGGTATTTTTCAGGGAAAAGTGGATTTTATCAGCATAGCCACTGTTACAGCAATAATAGGAATTGTGTTTTATTTTTTTAAAAATGTAAAAAAATCTAATTCTTTTGAGACAGCAGCATTTATTTTTATCATAGGCGGAGCAATAGGGAACATGATTGACAGACTTATGAGAGGGTATGTAGTAGATATGTTTGATTTCAGAGGAATTTGGAGTTTTGTATTTAATATAGCAGATGTATATATAAATATAGGAGTGATACTATTACTTCTGGATCTGCTGCTAAAAAGAAGGAAAGATTAGGAGGAAAAGAAATGACATTTCAAGAGATGATATTTACTCTTCAACAGTATTGGGGTTCTAAAGGATGTGTATTGGGAAATCCTTACGACGTGGAAACTGGTGCAGGAACATTCAACCCTAACACATTTTTAATGTCTTTAGGACCAGAGCCATGGAAAACAGCTTATGTTGAACCATCAAGAAGACCAAAAGACGGAAGATACGGTGAAAACCCTAACAGAGTATATCAGCACCATCAGTTTCAGGTAATTATGAAACCATCACCTGATAATATTCAGGAACTTTATTTAGAAAGCTTAAGATTATTAGGAATTATTCCTGAAGAACATGATATCCGTTTTGTTGAGGACGACTGGGAATCACCAACACTTGGAGCATGGGGATTAGGATGGGAAGTATGGCTGGACGGAATGGAAATCACTCAGTTCACTTATTTCCAACAAGTTGGAGGACTAGAGCTTGATATAGTTCCTGTTGAGATTACTTATGGACTTGAAAGAATAGCATTATACATTCAAAATAAATCAAATGTTTATGATTTAGACTGGACAGAAAATGTAAAATATGGAGATATGAGATATCAATATGAGTATGAAAACTCAAAATATTCATTTGAACTTGCTGATTTAGACTTATACTTCAAATGGTTTGATGAATATGAAAAAGAGGCTAAGAAAATATTAGAAGAGGGATTAGTTCTTCCTGCATATGATTTTGTATTAAAATGTTCTCATACATTTAATGTTTTGGATTCAAGAGGTGCTATTTCTACAACAGAAAGAATGGCATATATCCTTAGAGTAAGAGATCTGGCAAAGAGATGTGCTGAAATATATGTAGAAAATAGAAAAAATTTAGGTTATCCTTTATTAAAAAAATAAGAGTAAAATAATTTTTGTAAACATGAAAGGAGATGGATAAATTGAGACTACTTTTTGAAATAGGAATGGAAGAAAATCCGGCTAGATTCCTAGTAAAAGCATTAGATGATTTAAAGAAAAACTTAGAAAACAAATTAAAAGATGAAAGAATAAAATATGAAGAGATAAAAACTTTCGGAACACCTAGAAGAATGGTTCTTTTAGTTGAGGGACTTGCTGAGAAGCAGGAAGATTTAAACGAACTTAACATGGGACCTGCAAGAAAAGTTGCTTATGATGCAAACGGAGAGTTATCAAGAGCAGGACTTGGATTTGCAAAATCTCAAGGTGTAGAGGGAAAAGATCTTGAAATAGTTGATACACCAAAAGGAGAATATATTGCTGTAAGAAAATTCTCTGAAGGGGTAGCTGTAAAAACTCTTTTACCTGAAATATTAAAATCTCTTGTTCTTGAACTTGAGTTTCCAAAATCAATGAAATGGGCAGACAGAAAATTCAAATTTGCAAGACCTATTCAATGGTTCCTTGCTATTGCAGACAACGAAGCTGTGAAATTTGAAATCGAGGGTATTGAAAGCGGACTTTCTTCTAAAGGACACAGATTCTTTGGAAAACCATTTACAGTATCAAACATTGATGAATATTTCACAAAAATAAGAGAAAACAATGTAATTATTGATATAGAAGAAAGAAAACAGATGATAAGAAATCTTATCGAGAAAAACTGTACTGAAGAAAATGAACAGGTTTTAATCCATGAAAATCTTTTAAATGAGGTTACAAACCTTGTTGAATATCCATTCCCAATAGTTGGAACATTCAACTCTGATTTCCTTGAAGTACCGCAGGAAGTTCTTATCATATCAATGGAAGTTCACCAAAGATACTTCCCTATCTTAGACAAAAACGGAAAACTTCTTCCTAAATTTGTTGTTATAAGAAATGGTATTGAATATTCAGATAAAGTTAAAGCAGGAAACGAAAAAGTTTTATCAGCAAGACTTGCAGACGCAAGATTCTTCTATCAGGAAGACTTAAAAAATCCTTTAGAGGCTAATGTACCAAAATTAAATACAGTAGTATTCCAAAAAGATTTAGGAACTATTGCAGCTAAAATGGACAGAGTGACAAAACTTGCAGATTTCTTAACTGACAGACTTGGATATACTGCTGAAAAAGAGGATATATTCAGAACAATAAAACTTTGCAAGGCAGACCTTGTATCAAATATGATAAATGAGAAAGAGTTTACAGAACTTCAAGGATTAATGGGAGCAGATTATGCTCTTAAATCCGGAGAGAAAGAAACTGTATCAAGAGGTATTCAAGAGCACTACTTCCCAAGATTCAAAGGGGATAAAATGCCTGAAACTAAAGAGGGAATCGTTGCAGGAATCTGTGACAGAATGGATACTTTAGTTGGATGTCTTGGAGTTGGAGTAACAGTTACCGGTTCTAAAGACCCATTTGCTTTAAGAAGAGCAGCTCTTGGAATAGTAAATGTAATTATAAACTCTAAACTTAACGTATCTCTAAAAGAACTTGTAGAGAAAAGTATAGAAATTCTTGCTGAGGCAGGAGTTCTTCAAAAAGACAAAGCAGCTCTTGAAAAAGAAGTGCTTGAGTTCTTAAAACAAAGAGTAATCAACGTATTTACAGATATGAACCATAGAAGAGATGTAATTTTAGCAGTTGTTGCTAAATCTTGGGATAATGTTATAGAAACTAAAGCTGTAATAGAAGTTCTTGAAGGAGCAGTTCAGGAAGAAAGCTTTAAAAATCTTGTTGGAATTATCAAAAGAGTTGGAAACATTGTTAAAGATCACAGCAGCAGAGAGGTTAAAGAAGATCTGTTTAAGGAAACAGCTGAAACAGCTTTATTTGCTTATGTAGAAAATCTTGATAAATCAACTGACGAACTTCTTTCAGCTAAAGATTACAAAGGATATCTTGCAGCTGTATTAAACGGAGAAGATATTGTAAATAATTACTTTAACAGTGTAATGATTAATGATAAAGATGAGGCTGTTAAAAATAACAGACTTTCTCAAATGAAGAGATTAGATGACATTTATGAAAAAATGGCTGATTTAAATATCATTGAAGGATAATTGATTCTAAGTTGACAAACATACAGAAAAAATATTATAATTAACTGTTAGGATATAAATTTTGTGTCAAAGGAGAAATAAAAATATGGGAAGATTAGTTGGAACTATTTCAAGAGGACTTCGTGCACCTATTATTCATCAAGGTGACGATATTGCAAACTTTGTAGTAGATGCAGTATTAGCAGCAGCAGAAAGTGATAATATTGTTTTAAGAAATAGAGATATAGTTGCTATGACAGAATCTATTGTTGCAAGAGCTCAAGGAAACTATGCTTCTATAGATGATATAGCTGCTGATGTAAAAGCTAAATTTGGAGATAACCCTGTTGGAGTTATATTCCCAATATTAAGCCGTAACAGATTCTCAGTTTGTTTAAAAGGTATTGCAAGAGGAGCTAAAAAAGTTGTTTTAATGTTTAGCTATCCTTCAGATGAAGTTGGAAACCACTTTATTGATTATGATTTATTAGATGAGAAAGGTGTAAACCCTTGGAGCGATGTATTAACAGAAGCTGAATTTACAGAAAAATTCGGAAACCCTGTACACGTTTTCACAGGAGTAAACTACATTGAGTACTATTCACAATTAATAAGAGAACAGGGAGCAGAAGTAGAAGTAATATTCGCTAACAACCCTACAGCTGTATTAAAATATACAGACTGCGTTTTAAACTGTGATATTCACACTCGTGTAAGAACTAAGAGATTACTTAAAAATGCAGGAGCTAAAATAGTATTTGGTATGGATGAAATTATGGCATCTTCTATCAACGGAAGCGGATATAATGAAAATTACGGATTACTTGGTTCTAATAAAGCTACTGAAGAGACAGTAAAATTATTCCCACGTGATTGTAAAGAGTTAGTAGACAGAGTACAAAAAATGCTTAAAGAAAAAACTGGAAAAGATATGGAAGTTATGGTTTACGGAGACGGAGCTTTCAAAGATCCAGTTGGAAAAATATGGGAACTTGCTGACCCTGTAGTATCTCCTGGATATACAGATGGATTAGAAGGAACTCCAAACGAAATCAAATTAAAATATTTAGCAGATAATGATCTTGCAGGATTAACTGGAGAAGAATTAAACAAAGCTGTTGCTGAGGCTATCAAAGGAAAAGATTCAGATCTTAAAGGACAAATGATAACTCAGGGAACTACTCCAAGAAGATTAACAGACCTTATCGGTTCATTATGTGACTTAACTTCTGGAAGCGGAGATAAAGGAACTCCAATTATCTTAATTCAAGGTTACTTTGATAACTATATTGATGAATAATTAATATTAAAAATAAAAAGCTGATTTGGAAATTTTCCAATCAGCTTTTTTGTTTATAAAAAATATTTATAATTTTTACAGCAGATTTTCCTAAGATTATACCAAATACTATTCCTGCAAGTACATCTGTGGGGTAGTGAACATAAAGATAAAGCCTTGAAAAAGCAATGAGAGTTCCAAGAATTAAAGCAGAGAAACCAAACTTTTTATTAAAGCTTATAAGTACAGTGACACTTGTAAATGAGGCTAAAGTGTGTCCTGAAGGGAAAGAAAAATCTTTTGGTGCTTTTATAAGGAGCTCTGTAAAATGATTTGCATCAAAAGGTCTTATTCTGCCTATCCATGGTTTAAGTCCAAGATTTCCTATAACAAAGCACAATATCAAAGCAGCAGAAAGAGTTATTCCTATTTTTCTGTATTTTTTTGAAATTAATAAAATAAGAGCAAGGAAAATCCATACAGCTCCCACATTTCCAAGAGAAGTTATAAGAGGCATTATTTTATCTAGTAAGGGAGTACGAAAATTTTGAATAAAATTTAAAATCATGTTGTCATAAAATAAAATGGTTTCTATCATAGTTATTATCTTCCTTTTAACTTTTTTGTTTATTATAACATGGATTGTTTAAAAAATGGTTAAAAATAAAAAGTGCTTAATTTTAAGCACTTTTTATTTAATGAGACTATATATAAAAATTTTATTATGAACAGGCATAAAAAAAACAGCGATTGGCTGTTACTTTGAAAAAATGGCTGGGGTGGCTGGATTCGAACCAACGCATAACGGAGTCAAAGTCCGTTGCCTTACCGCTTGGCGACACCCCAATAACATAAGGATTTTATCATAGTTTTATTTTTTTGTCAACAGTAAAAAATATATAAATTTAAAAAATTTTAAAGAAGCACAATGAAAGAATAAAATATTAAAGAAGGGAGTACAGGCATTATCAAAAATTAATAATTAAATTTGCTTGTAGCTCCCTATTAATAATTCTATAATTTATTAGTGTTAGAAAATAATTGTTTTAAATTCACATGGAGTAATTTTATCTATTTGAATAATATTGTCTTTAACTATTATTTCTTCTTTTACATGTTCATGTAAATCTCCATAAAAAGCTGTAGTTATATTTTTATTTATACTTAATTTTTCAGAGATATTTTTTTCTGTAGAAGGGTTAAATAAACGAATAATTAATTTATTTTGATCTTCAGCTTTTTTTATAGCACTAATTACTGTTTTTCCTTCAGCAGCGAATAAAGAGTAATACTCGGGAGTATTAAAAGATACTGGATTTAATTTCATAGCATTATATGGCATTTTATTGTATATTGATAATGCAGAAGAGTATTGTTTTGCCTTTTGTGGTATATTAGCAGAAATATAATTACTATTATGTGAAACAATTCCAAAATCTAAAGAGATTTTTCCTATCATTTGAGAATCTGGAGTTTCCATTTTAATTCCAGAAGGTCTTCCAGGTCTCCATTTTAAATTTTCTTTTCCAATAACTCCAATACTTCTAAAAAGTGTAATAGCTATAGTATCAAAATTTTCTCCTATAATTTCATATTCTCTAAGTCCATTAGTCAATATAGCCATACCATTTGATTCATTATAGATATCAACAAAAGAGAGCATTGGATTTATAGAAATTGGTTTTTCTTTCCAGTTTTCTTTTTCCCATACTTTAATAGCAGTTTCTTCAACAGGACGGCAGATTGTTCCAAATTGATTATCACTGTAAGAGAATTTAGATGAAATATCTGTTGGTATAAGAATTCTCACTCTATGGTCAATTGCTTGATTATTTAATACAAGGTTTATTTTAACAATATCAGATAATTTTTCAAGTCTTATTCCAATTTTTATATAAAGAACAGAATCTTTTATTTTATCAGCCCTGCTTATTAAATCTTTCGGTATAGGCATTTTAAATTCAATATGAGCTTCTTGAGAAAATTCTCCATATTTTATAGAATAGCAAGCATTTATATCATTAGAGTCAATTATCCAGTCATTTTCCGCAGGAGAGTAGTTATATTCATCTCCATCATCAGAACTTTCTTGAATCATTAATACATTTTCATAATTTTTATTTAATTTTTTGTCAAAAATATTAATAGTTCCATTTTTATTTATAGAAATTTTATAATATATATTTTCTATTGTATTTTCAGATTTTGATTTAATCATAGAAGAGAAATTATACTCTCCTTCAATAACATAGAATACTTTATATCCTAAAGCAGGAATATTTTTTCCTTCAAATTCTATTGTGTATTCTATAAAAGGATCATAATTTTCATAATGAACTAATTGTCTGTCAATAAGTCCAGCATCAATAATTTCCTGTTTAACTATACAATATGGAATAGAATTTTTATTTTCATCAACAATATTAAAATTTTTCATTTTTGTTCTTATTTTTGCAGTAATAATTTCATTTCTTTCATAAGGAAGAGTATTGAAAACGCCTATTTTATCAATTCCATATTTATTTGGAACAGCATCAATAATTTTTCTTTTATAAAAAGTAATAAGATTTTCAATCATATCTTCAGCAAGTTGAAATCTAGCCATGATTTGTCTGTGAACTTCATCACTACAACAACATCCTATAGAGTCATGAGCATGATTTTTCATTAATTCTTTCCAGATTTTTTCAAAAAGTCCATGATAATATTCAAAACCAAGAGACCAAGCAATTGAAGCTAGAGGCTCTAAAATATTAATTAATTTATGTTCAAGTTTAGCATGAATATTTTTTATGTCCATTCTTGTAGAGTATATACTTTTATGTACTCTCATATATTTACCATCAAGAAATTCTCCTGAAATAGTATCATATATAGAAGGATTTTTTTCAAGCTCTTTAAATAAATCTTCATAATTACTGATAAAAAAATCTTTATCAGGATATAATTCTTTTAATATAGAGATTATTTCAAAAATATTTTGTTGCAGAGGCATTTGGTCATGTCCATTTGCTACAAGAAGATTTTCTCCTGTTGCTTTAGGAACAAGAACTCCAAAGTATTCATCCATTCTTTTCTTTAAAAGATTTTTTTCAGTTGGAAGATATTTTCCAATTGCATATCCAAGAGGCATAAGCTGGACTAAAACTTTACTTTTTCCATATCCTTTCCAAAAAAATTCTGTTTTATTTGTTCCATGTCTTTCAGATGTTCCTCTCCAAAAGATAGATCTATTGATACCAAAACCATTTAATATTTGCGGCATTTGTTCACTTTGTCCAAATGAGTCAGGTAAATATCCAATATCCATGTATTTGCCAAATTCTTTACAGTCTCTGATACCATACATCATATTTCTTACAATAGATTCACCATGTACTATAATTTCGTCTGTTTGTGTATACCAAGGTCCAATAATAAGTTTTCCAGCTTGAACCAGCTTTTTTACTCTTTCTTTTTCGTGAGGCTTTATATTAAAAAAGTCTTCCAAGATGCAAGTTTGACCATCTAAAACATAATACTTGTAATCAGGATCATTTTCTAAGCGAGTTAATATTTCTTCCATATTATTTAGTAATAAAATTCTGGATTCTTCGGTTGTAAAGTACCATTCTCTGTCCCAATGCATATGAGGTACTATATGAACTTTTTTATTCATAAAATTTTCTCCTTAAAATATTAAAAAATTTTTTGTACCTGCAATGTATGACATTACAGGTACAAAGATAAAATCATTAATTATTTTTTTTATTAAATTTTTGTGCTTTTAAAACAGTCAGTACTACAGTAGAAATAACAGTACCGAGTAAAGCAGCACCAAGCCAAATACCAGCTGAAGTAAGTTTTGAAAATTCTGGATTTGGTTCAAGAACAAGCATAGAAATAATACCAGCTCCAGGTACTTGAAGACCTATATTTGCCATTGCAACTATTGCTCCTGTAACTAAAGAACCTGAAATGAAAGCAGGTATAACTCTTGCAGGGTCTTCTATCATCATTGGAATAGCTCCTTCTGTAATACCTGCCAAACCAAGAAGCCAAGTAGATTTTCCAGCTTCTATTTCTTCTTCAGAATAATATTTTGGTTTTAAAGAAGTAGCTAATGTTACTGTAAAAGCTGAAACCATTTTTACAGAAGAGAAAGCAGCGTATGGAATAAAGTTTCCATTAGCCATGGCTCCTATACAGAAAGCATATGCAGCTTTGTTTACAGGTCCTCCAAGGTCGAAAGATACAAATGCTCCTATTACAGCTCCAAGAAGAGCAGCATTAGTACCGGATAATCCGTTTAACCAGTTAGTAAGTCCCATATTTACAGCTGCAACTGGTTTTCCTAATACAAACAGCATAAGAGTTCCAGTTATTAAAGTTCCAAGTACTGGATAAAGATAAAACATTAAAAAACCATTTAGATTTTTATTGACCTTAAGATTCTTTTTAAGGAATTTCATTGTATAGCCAGCTATAAATCCTCCGGCAACTCCACCAATAAATCCACTATTGATAAGATTTGCAGCTATACCCCCAGCAATACCAGGAGCAAGACCTGGTTTTTCAGCGATAGAGAAAGAAATATATCCTGCTAACATAGGAACCATTAATGTTCCAAGCATTCCTCCACCTAATTGTCTATATAGCCATAACCAGCTTCCTTTTTCCGCAAAAACATTTTGTAATCCAAAAACTTGTGCAATAAGTACAGCTACAGCAAGAACAGTTCCTCCAGCAACAATCAGTGGAACAATGTGAGAAATTCCAGTTAGTAATGCTCTTTTAGCTTCTTCTTTAAAAGTTACTTTTTCATCTATTTTATTTGATGAAGCTGTCAAAGTTTTATTTCTTGGAGCAATTCTTGTAAATTTACTTGCTTTTTCGACAAGTTCAGCAGCTTTTTTTAAAGGTTCAGACACACTTACTTCTAAAATTTCTAATCCATTAAAACGTTCTTTTTCTTTAACGCTTACAGCAGTAGCAAATATAGCACCGCAGGCTTTTTCAAGTTCTTCATCTGTTATCTTATCTTCAAACCCTTTTGCACCTTGTTTTTCTACTCTAACATTTATTCCTAATTTTTTTCCTGCTTTTTCAAGAGCTTCAGCAGCCATATAAGTATGAGCTATTCCAGCAGGGCAGGCAGTAACACATACAACTAATTTTTCTGAAGTAGTTTCAGTAGTTTTATTTTTTTCATCTATATTACTTCTATTTAAATTTTCTAATAATTCTTCAGAATTTTTTGAAGAAAGAAGAGAGTTTCTAAAATCATCATCAGCTAATTTTGTACTTAAAGAAGTAAGTATATCAATATGTGTATTTCCTGCTTGAGATTCAGGAATAGCCAAAAGAACGATAAGTTCAATATGATCATCATCTTCAATACTTTCCCAATCAGTAATTTTATTTTTTAATGTAGCAAAAGCAACAGCAGCTGTTTTAACACCTTGAGATTTTCCGTGAGGAATAGCAAGACCAAGACCAACTCCTGTTGGACCTTGTTTTTCTCTTTCAAAAACAGCCTTCAGATATTCATCTTTATCAGATAATATTCCGTTTTCAGCCATTAATTTGACCATATTTTTTATAGCGTCTTCTTTACAAGTATAGTCTGCAGCAATTTTGATTAAATTTTTGTTTGTGATATTGGTAAAATCCATATTAACCTCCCTAAAAATAAAACCGAAGTTGTATATACAACTTTTTGTGTTAATGAAAATATAGCATATAAAAAATAAAAAGTAAATACTTTTTTGAAATATTTATATATATTTTGTATTAATCTTGAAAAAATATTATTATTTATAAGCAAATAAATATTGTGTTTTTATTTGTTTAAAAAGTATGGTACTATAAAACTAGAAAATTTATATAAGGGGATAAAAATGTCAAAAGTAACAGATATAGAAAATGCTATAATAGACTCTATTAAAAATAAAGTTTATAATCCTGGAGACAAAATAATATCTGAAAATACAATATTAGAAGTATTTTCAGTAAGCCGTATGACAGCAAGAAAAGCTATTCAGAATTTAGTATCAAGAGGATATTTGTATCAAAGAAGAGGAAGCGGAACATTTGTAGCTAACAGAGAAGATAAAATAGAATTATATCTTGATGAAATGATAGGATTTACAGATAGATTAAAAAAACAAGGGAAAAATCCAGCAACTAAGGTTTTAAAATTTGAAATAAAAAAAAGTGATCCTATTTTAGCAAACAGATTAAAAATAAAAGATGGAGCTGAAGTATATTATGTTGTTAGGGTAAGATATATGTCTGATATACCAATAGCTTTGGAATATACTTATATGCCAAAGGAGTTAATAAGAGAAATGACTCCAGAAGATATAGAAATATCAAAATACCAATATCTTAGAAAAAAAGGTTTTAAAATAGGAAATGCAATAAGAGAATATTTTCCTACAGTTCCAAGTAAAAGTGTAAAAGAGATATTAGATCTTCCTAATGCTGCTGCTACTTTAAAAATAGAACTTGTTTCATTTTTAGCAGATGGAACTCCTTTTGAGTTTTCAAAAATATTTTATAATCATAATAAATGCAAATTTATCCAAATTTCTAAACCAAGTGAATTTGAATAAATAAAAAAAGATACCTTTTCTATTAAAAAAGGTATCTTTAAAAAATTATTCTTCAACAGCCTCTGCTTCAGGTAAAGCTCCCTCAGTTGCTATCACTTCATTATATTTTGCTATAACAGTATCTGTTATATCTTTTCTTAATTCAGGAGTGATAGGATGAGCTATATCTTTATATTCCCCATCAGGCATTTTTCTTGATGGCATAGCTACGAACATTCCTTTTTGTCCATCAATTATTTTTAATCCATGAACAACGAAACATCCGTTAAAAGTAACATCAGCATATGCTTTTAGTTTTACTTCGTTCTCGCTCTTTACTGCTCTTAATCTTATGTCTGTAATTTTCATGTTTCAATGCACCGTCCTTTAATATTAGTAATGTTGTAACTTATAAAAAACTGCAGCTGTAAATCTGACAGTTACTCAACTTTGTTTTAAGAAATTCAGCATATGCCTTTCCTTCTCCTTTAGGAGAAAAAGCATAATAACAGCTTCCGCTTCCTGACATAAAAAACTTTTTATCTGGTATTTTCATTAATTCTTTTCTAAAGTTTTGTATGTTTTCATCTGAAAGAAGAAGTCCCTGTTCAAGAATATTTTCAGAATATTTTTCAACAGTATCTAAATCATTTTCTTTTAAAGCTGTTATAATTTTATCAATGTCAGCATTCTTTTTTTCTTTCAGCTGACTATACAGAGAATATGCCTCTTTTGTTGATACACCAAATTTTGGTTTAACCAAAACGACATCATATTGCAGGTTATTTTCTATTCTTTGAAGATTTTCTCCAATTCCTTTTACCCTGCATGGATAATTTTTTATAAAAAACGGGATATCAGCTCCTATACTTTTTCCAAGAGAGATAAGCTCATCATCAGATAAAATATTTTTATGAAATTTATTAAGTTCATTTAGAAAAAATGCACCATTTGAACTTCCTCCTCCAAGTCCTGCCTCATGTGGAATAATTTTATGGAGATAAATTTCTATATTTTCTCTTTCAATGTTTGTAAAATTATAGAAAGCATCATATATTTTCCAAAGAATATTTTTTTCATCTGTGGGTATATCTTTTATATTAGACGAAATAAGGAGATTTCCTTTTTTTTCTTTAAAATTTATTTTAAGTTCATCAGCAAGAGATACAGGAACCATAATCATATCAAGACTATGATAACCATTTGGAAGTTTTTCAATAATGTTAAGCCCTATATTTATTTTTGCATTACTTTTTACGGATATTAACATATTATTCCAAAATCTCCTTTTCAGAACTTAAATCAACTGTAATACCACAGCTGTCAAGAACTTTTATGAGATCATTGCTTTTATCTTTAGGAACATTTCCCTCGGGAACTTCTAAAATTTCAAACTTAAAATATTTATCATAATATTCAAGTTCTAAAATATCACCGATTTTAAGTGTTGTTCCCGCTTTGGCAGTTCTTCCGTTTATTTTTGCTTTACCGCCGTCAACAACAATTTTAGCAATAGATCTTCTTTTTATGATTCTGCTCACTTTTAAAAATTTATCTAATCTCATTAATGTAATGCCCCTTTCTATTATATATACCTTATTTTCAGCATAAGTCAATTATTTTTTTGTTTTTAATTACATTTTATTTTTTTTGCTTTATTTTTTTTCAGATTTTTTCGCTTCTTCCCAGAAAAAGTCCATTTCGCTCAAACTTGCTTTTTCTATATCGCATTTTCCTTCAATATATCTGAATCTTCTGTCAAATTTTTCAGTACATTTTCTTAAAGCTTCAGAAGAATCTACTCCCATATGACGGGCATAGTTTGTAATTGCAAAAAGAAGATCTCCAATCTCCTCTTCAATATGCTGTTGATTTTTTTCAGCAGCAGCCTCCTGTACCTCTTTAAGTTCTTCCTGAATTTTATTGAAAACATCTTGAGGATTCTCCCAGTCAAAACCATAAGCAGCCACTTTTCTCTGCATCTTTTCTGCTTTAAGTAGCGGCGGAAGAATTTTTGGAATACCGTCAAGAACAGATTTTCTGTTTTTGTGAAGTTTTTCTTCTTTTTTAATTTTTTCCCAGTTGTCTTTTACTTCTTCACTTGTTTCCACATGAACATCTCCGAAAATATGGGGATGACGTCTGATAAGTTTTTCACATATTTCATGTGCCACATCTTCTATATCAAATTCTCCCTTTTCTTTAGCTATTTTTGCCTGAAAAACAACATGCAGAAGAACATCTCCGAGTTCTCCCTTAAGTTCTTCTCCTCCAACGTCCATAGCTTCTATAGTTTCGTAGACCTCTTCCAAGAAAGCAGGCTTAAGAGTTTCAAGTGTCTGTTTTTTATCCCAAGGACAGCCGTTTTCACCACGAAGTACATCCATAATTTCAACTAATCTATAAAATTCCTTCAATTTCTTCCTCCTCGTATTCTTTAAAAAATTCCATAATATCTTTTGAATACTTAATAGTATCTTTTCCTTTTAAACTACATTTTCCTTTGGTAATCATGCTTATTATTTTTTCAGGAATGATTATTTCTTTGTTAAATGTCATAACATATGAACTGTTGTTTTCTTTTTTTATTTGTGATACTCCGTATTTTAAAGCAAGAGCTTTTATTTCTAAAAATCTGAAAAGATTTTTTACTTCATCAGGTGCTTTTCCGAATCTGTCCTCAATTTCAGATAAAAGATTTTGAATTTCCTGAAAGTCTGTCATCTCAACAGCTCTTTTATAAATATTAATTTTTTCATATTCTTCAATATAATTTTTGGGAATATATGCAGTTTCATTAAGTTCAATTTTAACACTGCTTTTAGCTTTATATTGTCCTTTTTGTTTTTCCACTTCTTCCTGTAAAAGTTTCATGTAGAGATTATATCCGAAAGTTTCCAATGCACCGTGCTGCTTATCTCCGAGAATTTCTCCTGCACCACGGATATTCATATCTTCAAGAGAAAGATTAAATCCTCCTCCAAGCCCTTCTATTTTTTCAATGCTCTCTTTTCTCATAGTTGTTTTTTTGTTGTATTTTCTCTCGCTGTCAGTAACCAAATAGCAGTATGCTTTTTTCTTTCCTCTTCCGACACGTCCTCTAAGCTGATAAATTTGTGAAAGCCCCAGCTTTTCAATTCCCTCAATAATTATTGTGTTGGCGTTTTCAATATCAATTCCATTTTCTACAATAGTTGTAGTAACAAGAACGTCAATATCTCCGTTTTCAAATTGATGAAGAACCTCTTTAATCTGTTTTGCAGGCATTCTTCCATGAGCATATCCTATTTTTATGTATGGAGGAAGAATTTTTGTAAGTTCTTTTACTTTATACTCCATTCCATAAATAGAGTTGTAAATATAGAAAACCTGTCCTTCTCTTCCCAGCTCTTTCATAATAACATCTCTGATTATATTTTTATTATTATCAATAAGCATATTTTCTATTGGAAGTCTGTTAGGAGGAGCTGTTTTTATAACAGATATATCTCTTATTCCAAGAAGAGCCAGATTAAGAGTTCTTGGAATAGGTGTTGCAGTAAGAGTTAGAAGATCAACATTGTCTTTCATTTTCTTTAACTTTTCTTTTGCTTTTACTCCAAACTTCTGCTCTTCATCAACAACAATAAGCCCGAGATTTGACATTTGAATATCATCTGAAAGAAGTCTGTGAGTACCGATAACAATATCCACACCGCCCAAAAGCATTTTTTTCAAAATTTCCTGCTGCTCTTTTCCTGTTGTTATTCTGCTCATAAGAGAGATATTTATAGGGTAGTGCTGAAATCTCTCTTTAAATCTTTCATAGTGCTGATCTGCCAGAACAGTTGTAGGTGTAATTATAAGCACTTGTTTATGGTCATTTACAGCTTTAAATGCAGCTCTCATAGCTATCTCTGTTTTTCCAAATCCAACATCGCCGCAGATAATTCTGTCCATAACTCTGTCAGATTCCATATCCTGTTTAACCATTCTGATTGCCTCAAGCTGATCTTTTGTTTCTGTATATGGAAATCCTTCTTCAAACTCTTCTTGCCACACAGTATCTTTTGAAAAAGCAAATCCCACAGCCGTTTTACGTTTTGCCTGAATAGAGATAATTTCCTGAGCAAATTCTCTCATTTCGTTTTCAAGTTTTTCTCTTTTCTTTTTAAAACCACGACGCCCAAGATTATATATTTCAGGAATATTTCCCGGATCACAGATATATTTTTCTATTCTGTTCAGATTTTCAGTGGGAACATAAAGTTTGTCCTCTCCTGCATACTGAATCATCAGATAATCGCCGCCGTCTATAATTTCAATACCAAGATATTTTCCAACACCAAAATTTTCATGGATAATATAGTCCCCTTCTCTTATCTGGGTAATGTTTTCATATCTTATTCCGCCTTTTATTCTGTTTTCTTTTTTTACTCTGATTCCTTTTATCTCTCTGTCAGTAAGAACCAAAGTATCGTCAACATAAAACCCTTCATAGTGAGGATATTTTTTTATCTCTATATTTTTGCAGCCGGCAAATATCTCATCATATCTCTTTTTTTCTTCAGAAAGAATAAGAATTTTCTGATTTCTGCTCTCTTTTTTTATAACTTCCAAATCTTCATATTTTTTTACATTATCAAAATCAAATCTTTTAGTTTCAACAGGAGTGAACTGTGAAGAGATTTCATTAAAAATATTTCTGTATTCCTCTTCCATATCCCTGTTTTTTAAAATAAACTCTTCAAGCTTATATTTTAGAATTTCAAGATTTTCAATATAACATTTATTGGAAGAGTTGTCAAATTCTTTTAATATTTCAGGAAAAGAAAATCTCTTATTATTATTTTTGTCTATATACATATGAACAAAATCTTTTTCTTCTATACTTTTTTGTGTATAAAAATCAAATTCAGTAATTCTTTCTATTTCATCATCAAAAAATTCTATTCTGTATGGAAGTTCACTGCTTAATGGAAAAATATCAAGAATATCTCCTCTGAAAGAATACTCCATCTCTTTTTCAACAAGATAGTTTTTCGTATAACCGCTTTTGATAAGTTTTTCTTCTAACTCTTTTCTGCTTACACTCTGCCCTTTTTCAAAAGAAAGAAGTTCTCCCTCTTTTACATATTTTTTCATTATCCCTTGAAGAGAGATAAGAATTATATATTCTCTGCTGTTTTTAAGGCAGTCTATGAGAGCATAATTTTTTTTGTATTCATCATTTTCATTTTCAAAATCATCTATTTTTAAAACATCACCTTGGTAAATATCTTTAAGGGTATAATAATAGTCTTCAATATTTTTATTGGAAGAAGCAAGAAAAATCACTCCGTTTTTTTCATCAGAGAGAAAGAAAGGGAGCGAACCACGATATAAATCATCTTTTGAAAAGATGCCCTTTTTAAACATAATTCCTCCTATATTTTTTATATAGTGTTTACTATCAATAATAATTTTTTATTTTTTTGTTTTTTCTTTGTAACTGTTTCCCCATTCAATCATAGAATCAATAACAGATTTTAAGCTGTATCCTGTTTCAGTAAGAGTATACTCTACTCTTGGAGGAACTTCAGCGTAAACTGTTCTTGTAAGAAGTCCGCTTTCTTCCATAGAACGAAGATTGGATGTTAAAACTTTTTGGGTAATATTTCCTATGGATTTTTTCAATTCTCCAAAACGTTTTGTCCCATCCATTAAATCTCTTAAAATTAAAATTTTCCATTTGTCGCTTATCATCATAAGAGTAATTTCAACAGGACATGCAGGTAAATCTTTTATCATATTAATCCCCCATTTTTACACAATAGTATCTTTAAGGTATCTACAGCACAAAATAGTGCCTACTTTACTTTTTTTCCTTACAGATATATTATATCCTCACAAGTAAACTTGTGCAATAAATATTTTGGAGGTATTAAAATGAATGAAGTTGTAAAATTTTTAAGTGAAAATCCTGTGCAGTATCTTGCAACTGTAGGCTGTGACGGAAAGGCAAAATGCCGTCCATTTATGTTTGCTTTAGAGAAAAATGGAAAACTATGGTTTTGTACAAATAATCAAAAAGATGTTTATAAAGAGATGCAGAAAAATCCATATATAGAAGTAACAACATCAAGTCCAGCTTTTGCATGGATAAGAGTAAATGGGAAAGCTGTTTTTGAAAATGATATGGAAGTTAAAGAGGCATGCATGAACATTGTTCTTGTAAAAAATATTTATCAGACTCCTGATAATCCTATTTTTGAAGTATTTTATATAGACGAGGCAAAAGCTGTTATTGCTGATTTCTCTGGAAATCCTCCAAAAGAATATTCTCTTTAAAAAAATTTATTTAAGATGAAGTTTTCATCCTCCTGTGATAAAATGAAAATAAATGCTGTATTATCACAGGAGGAAATAAATATGGAAATTGAAATCAGAGAGGGATATGATTATAGAGAAGAGATTTTAAATCTTTTTACAGAATATACAACAATGCTTTTTTCAAAACAGGAAAATTTTGCAGAATATTTAAAAATTCAAAACTATGAAGAAGAAATAAAAGATCTTAGAAAAAAATATGGACACCCTTACGGAAGACTGTATATTGTTTTTTGTGATGAAAAACCAGCAGGATGTATTGCTCTAAGAAAACTTGATGATGAAAAATGTGAAATGAAAAGATTATTTGTAAAACCTGAATACAGAGGAAAACATCTTGGAAATATGCTTATAGAAAAAATAATTTCTGATGCAAAAGAGATAGGATATAAATATATGTATCTTGACAGTCTGCCTTTTTTAAAAAGTGCAGTTCACTGCTATAAACAGTTTGGATTTTATGATATTCCCCGTTATAATGAAAGCCCAGATGATGATGCAGTCTTTATGAGATTAGATTTAAAATAATGTATATGAACAATAATATTTTTTGAGGAGTCTGTTTTATGATAAGAAAAATTTTTGCTGAACAGATGAAAAAAACTTTTGTTCTTTCATGTGTGCAGAATATTATGGGAAAAATTTATGTTGATAACTCTTGTGACCCAAAATCTGTTTTAGCTGTTTTGGGAGATTTTTATTTTCCTGCAGGGATACCTAATCAGCTCCTTCTTTCTAAATTTGACAAAAAAGAGTATAGAATTATTGTTCCTGAAAATAAATACTGGGAAATTTTAATAGAGAATAGTTATAAAGAAAGAGCAGTAAAGATTGTAAGATATGCTTTGAAAAATGAAAAAGGTTTTGATAAGGAATTGAGATAGAGATTGATACAAGAGAGGACTACAGAAGAAACGGGCTTGCATATATATGCGGAGCAGCTCTTATTTTAGAAAGTATAAAAAGAGGACTTTATCCCAGCTGGGATGCTCACAACAGAGAATCTCTTGCTTTGGCAGAAAAACTTGGATATGAACTTGACTATGAATATACTGCTTATGAAGTTTACAGCAGTATTTAAAAAGGAGCTGAAGTTATATGGAAAAACCTCATAGAGACAGAATTTTACAATATGCAGAGAAGAAATATGGAACTTTTCCTGAATATTTATGGGATAAATTTCCTTCCTATGGAATTTTGAGGCATAAGGATAATAAAAAATGGTATGCAGCAATTTTAAATATTTCAAAGGATAAACTAGGTTTAGTTAAGGAAGATAAAATTGATATTTTAAATATAAAACTTGAACCGGCTTTGGTTGATTTTTTAGTGGACAATAAATCATATTTTCCGGGATATCATATGAATAAGAAAAACTGGATAACTATTATTCTTGACGGAAGTGTATCAGACGAAGAGATTTTTAAACTTTTAGATTTAAGCTTTAATATTACAAAAAGTAAATCTAAAAAATAATGAGGTGATTCTATGATTATTTTAATAACAGGTTCCTCACACACAGGAAAAACAACTTTAGCACAAAAATTATTAGAGAAATATAAATATCCCTATTTATCAATAGACCATTTAAAAATGGGACTTATAAGAAGCGGAAATACACTTCTTACACCAGAAGATGATAATGAGCTTGTTCCTTACCTTTGGGGAATTGTTAAAGAAATAATAAAAACTGCTGTTGAAAATGGACAGAATCTTATTATCGAAGGGTGTTATATTCCTTTTAACTGGAAGGAATATTTTGAGGAAAGATATTTGAAAGAGATTAATTATTACTGCCTTATTATGAGTGAAAAATATATAGAAAATCATTTTTCAGAAATAAAAAAATATGCCAGTGTAACAGAAAAAAGGATTGATGATTCTTTCTGTACAAAAGAGATGTTGCTGGAAGATAATTTGAAGAATTTAAGAGAGTGTAAAAAATATAAAGCTGATTATATTTTAATTGATGATGATTATAATAAAACTTTAGATAGAATATTTAAATAAAAAGCAGGAGGTTCTGCCAAAACCTCCCACATAAAATCTATGTTATTATTAAGATAACACAAGATTATTAGTAACAAAGAGCAAAAGACAAGGGCTGCCAAACCTTGTCTTTTTTATTTATTAGGAAAGTATAGAATTTTGACTTATAAAAAATAAGAAAGTTTATCAAAAATAATTCTTTAAACAAATAAAAATTTAGTATAATATGTAATATAGAGATTTTTAAGAATTACAAAAATACGCATGGTCAGATGCGCAATGTAATAATTATTAAGCGTACAATATTATGGTGGAAGATGAAAATTAATTTTTGGATAGAAGAACCCATATTTCGGATGAAATATTTTGATTAA
>UQOH01000009.1 GCA_900542625.1 uncultured Fusobacterium sp. | reverse complement strand
AGCATTGAAAAATAAAAGAAAAATTATGAACGCATACAAAATAAAAAAATTTTTTCTAAAAGTATATATATAATATATTTTTAAAATATAAGATTTTAGACTATAATTAGGATATAATAATGGGGTAAAATTGCTTGAAGAAAAAGAAGATGATTTTTCTGCTAAAAAATGCTCAGTAAATGATAAAAAAGTTATCAAAAAATTTCTTTTTTTAGGAAAAACTTGACTTAGACCCATTAAAGAAGTATAAAAAGTATAGAGTTAAAGAAATATAAAGATTTTTAATAATGCGAGTTTATAATTTTTATTTTTTAACCATATTTAATACAAAAATTATTTTTATGAACAGGAGGAAATTTAATGTCAAAAGTATTTTTAGTAACAGCAAAAAGAACACCTATCGGAAGTTTTTTAGGAAGCCTTAAAGGAATCCAGCCTGGAGATTTAGGTGCTATAGTAATAAAGAACGTTATCGAAGAAACTGGAATCAACCCAGCTGACTTAGATGAAGTTGTAATGGGAAATGTTTTACATGCAGGACACAAACAAGGAATTGGAAGACAAGCTGCAGTTAAAGGTGGAGTACCAGTAGAAGTACCTGCTTACTCAATCAACATGATCTGTGGAAGTGGATTAAAATCTGTAAACCTTGCTTACAGCCAAATCAAAGCTGGAGAAGCTAACTTAATTCTTGCTGGAGGAGTAGAATCTATGTCTAACGCAGGATTTGTTTTACCAGCATCAGTAAGAAGCGGATTCAAAATGGGAGATTTAAAATTAAAAGACCACATGGTAACAGATGGACTTACAGATGCTTTCAATGACTACCACATGGGAATCACTGCTGAAAACATTGCTGCAAAATACGGAATTACAAGAGAAGAGCAAGACGCTTTCGGATATGCATCTCAAGTTAAAGCTATCGCAGCTGTAGATGCAGGAAGATTTGACGATGAAATCGTTCCAGTAGAAGTTAAAGTTAAAAAAGATACTGTATTATTCGCAAGAGACGAATATCCTAACAGAAAAACAACTCCAGAAATACTTGCTAAATTAAAACCTGCTTTCATAAAAGATGGAACAGTTACAGCTGGAAACGCATCTGGATTAAACGACAGTGCATCAGTTGCATTATTAGCATCTGAAGAAGCAGTAGCTAAATATAACTTAAAACCAATGGCTGAAATTGTAGCTGTAGGACAAGGCGGAGTAGATCCTTCAATCATGGGAATGGGACCAGTTCCTGCAATCAAAAACGTATTAGACAAAGCTGGATTAAAATTAACAGATATAGATTTATTTGAATTAAACGAAGCATTTGCTGCACAATCTTTAGGAGTTATTGCTCAGTTATGTGAAGATCACGGAGTAACTAAAGAATGGATACTTGAAAGAGCTAACGTAAACGGAGGAGCTATTGCATTAGGACACCCTATCGGAGCATCTGGAAACAGAATCCTTACAACTCTTGCTCACGAAATGAAGAAAAGAGAAGTTACTTACGGATTAGCAACTTTATGTATCGGTGGAGGAATGGGAGCTTCTATAATCATAAAAAGAATATAGCTGCAACTAAAGACTTAACTGTTTATTGGCAGGAGCAGTGATGTTTCTGCCAATAAATTTAAGTATATATTTTAAAGTGGTGATAAATCATCAGAAACACTTAATAAAAAATAGAAAGTTAATACGACTAGTAGGAGGATTAGTAGAATGGAATTTAATGTACCTAAGACACATGAACTTTTCAGACAAATGATAAGAGAATTTGCTGAAAAAGAGGTAAAACCTTTAGCTACAGAGCTAGATGAAGAAGAAAGATTCCCAGTTGAAACAGTTAAGAAAATGGCTGAAATAGGACTTATGGGTATCCCTATTCCTAAGGAATATGGAGGAGCTGGAGCAGACAACTTAATGTATGCTATGGCTGTTGAAGAATTATCTAAAGTATGCGGAACTACAGGAGTTGTTGTTTCTGCTCATACATCTTTAGGTTCTTGGCCAATTCTTAAATTTGGTACAGAAGCTCAAAAACAAAAATATTTACCTAAATTAGCAAGCGGAGAATGGATCGGAGCATTTGGACTTACTGAGCCAAACGCAGGAACAGACGCTGCTGGACAACAAACTACAGCTGTATTCGATGAAGCTACTCAAGAATGGGTAATCAACGGATCAAAAATATTCATAACTAACGCAGGATATGCTCATGTTTATGTAATATTTGCTATGACTGACAGAAGCAAAGGATTAAAAGGAATATCATCTTTCATAATTGAAGCTGGAACTCCAGGATTCACAATTGGTAAAAAAGAGAAAAAATTAGGAATCAGAGGATCAGCAACTTGCGAATTAATATTTGAAGACGCAAGAATTCCTAAAGACAACTTATTAGGAGAAATTGGAAAAGGATTCAAAATTGCAATGATGACTCTTGACGGAGGAAGAATCGGAATCGCTTCTCAAGCATTAGGATTAGCTCAAGGTGCTTTAGATGAAACTGTTGCATACGTAAAAGAAAGAAAACAATTTGGAAAAGCAATCGGAAAATTCCAAAACACTCAATTCCAATTAGCTGACCTTGAAGTTAAAGTTGAAGCAGCTAGACTTCTTGTTTACAAAGCAGCTTGGAGAGAAAGCAACCACTTACCATACAGCATAGACGCAGCAAGAGCAAAATTATATGCAGCTGAAGTAGCTATGGAAGTAACAACTAAAGCAGTTCAATTCCACGGTGGATATGGATACACAAGAGAATATCCAGTTGAAAGAATGATGAGAGATGCTAAGATAACTGAAATCTATGAAGGAACATCAGAAGTTCAAAGAATGGTAATTGCAGGAAACCTTTTAAAATAAACCAATTTTAAGAAATAAAAATATATGAATTAATATATGGAGGAATGGAAGATGAAAATAGTAGTTTGTATAAAACAGGTTCCAGATACAACTGAGATAAGATTAGATCCAGTGAAAGGAACACTAATCAGAGATGGAGTTCCTAGTATTATGAACCCAGACGATAAAGGTGGATTAGAAGAGGCTCTAAAATTAAAAGATAAATACGGAGCACACGTAACAGTTATTACAATGGGACCTCCACAAGCAGATGCTATCCTTAGAGAAGCTTATGCTATGGGTGCTGACAGAGCAATCCTATTAACAGATAGAAAATTCGGAGGAGCAGATACACTTGCTACTTCTAACACAATCGCAGCTGCATTAAGAAACATAGACGCTGACTTAATTATAGCTGGAAGACAAGCAATTGACGGAGATACTGCACAAGTTGGTCCTCAAATCGCTGAACATTTAGGATTACCACAAGTATCTTATGTTAAAGAAATGGAATACAATAAAGATGAAAATTCATTAAGAATAAAAAGAGTTGTTGAAGACGGATACTATGTAGTAGACGTTCAATTACCAGCTCTAGTAACTGTATTATCAGAAGCTAACGCTCCTAGATACATGAGAGTAAAAGGAATTGTAGAAGCTTTCGATAGAGAAGTTGAAGTTTGGACAGCAGATAATGTAACTGTTGACCCAGCAGTAATCGGATTAGCTGGATCTCCAACTAAAGTTAAAAAATCATTTACTAAGGGAGCTAAACAAGCTGGTAAAGTATTTGAATTAGATACAAAAGAAGCTGTTAACTTAATTATAGAAAAATTAAAAGAAAAGTTTGTTATTTAGTTTAACAACGAGAAACCTTAGGAAAAAGGAGATAGGATAATGAATTTAAATGAGTATAAAGGAATATTAGTATTCGCAGAACAAAGAGAAGGGGTAATTCAAAACGTAGGTTTAGAATTAATCGGAAAAGCTAAAGAATTAGCTGCAAAATTAGATGTACCAGTAACTGCTGCTTTAATAGGATACAATGTTGGAGGACTTGCTCAAACATTAATCGAGTATGGAGCAGACAAAGTTCTAGTAGTAGATAACGCTAGATTAGAAATATATGATACTGAAGCTTACGCTCAAGTATTCAAAGCAATAATCGACGCTAAGAAACCTGAAATCGTATTATTCGGAGCAACTACATTAGGAAGAGACTTAGCACCAAGAGTATCTTCAAGAATGACTACAGGGCTTACAGCTGACTGTACAAAACTTGAAATCTCTGAAGAAACTAAAGGACTTGAAATGACAAGACCTGCTTTCGGTGGAAACCTAATGGCAACAATCATATGTCCAGATCACAGACCTCAAATGTCTACAGTTAGACCTGGAGTTATGCAAAAATTAGCAAGAGTAGAAGGAAGAACTGGAGAAATAGAAAACTTCCCAGTAACTTTAGACACTTCTAAAATGAAAGTTAAAGTAGTTCAAATAGTTAAAGAAACTGCTAACAAAGTAGATATTTCTGAAGCTAAAATCCTAGTTTCTGGAGGAAGAGGAATCGGTTCTGCTGAAAACTTCCAAGCACTAGAAGCTGTAGCTAAACAAATCGGTGCAACAGTATCTGCATCAAGAGCTGCTGTTGACGCTGGATACATCGATCACGACAGACAAGTTGGACAAACTGGTAAAACAGTTAGACCTGACATCTACTTCGCATGTGGAATTTCTGGAGCAATCCAACACGTTGCAGGTATGGAAGAGTCTGAATATATCGTAGCTATCAACAAAGATAAAGATGCTCCAATCTTCGGATTAGCAGATTTAGGAATCGTAGGGGACGCTAACAAAATAGCTCCATTATTAGCTGAAGAGTTAAAGAAAGCTATCGAATCTAAATAGTTAATTTTAATCAAATTAATAAAAATTGAGAGTGGGAAACTGCTCTCTTTTTTTATGGTAAAATTTAAAGAGTAAAGCTGTAAATTTTATTAAGATTTCAGTGTGAATTGTATGTTAGAATATAGATATAGTTAATCTGTAATTATGGAGGATTTAAAATGATTTTAGAAATAAGAAAAGAACTTATAGAAATATCTGAAACTAAATTTAAAAAATTTACAGCAAATCTTATTCCGGGAGCAGAAAATATACTTGGAATACGTATGCCTGTTTTAAGAGAAATATCTAAAAAAATAGCTGCTGATACAAAATGGAAAGAGTATGTTTTGTATGAAAAGATGAAATATTATGAAGAGTTTATGCTGCAGGGAATGATAATCGGACTGAAGAAAAAAGAAGACATTGAAGAGATATTAAAACTTACGGAAAAATTTATCCCGAGAATAAATAACTGGGCTGTGTGTGATACTTTCTGTACAGACTTAAAAATTGTAAAAAAGAACAAAGAAAGAGTATGGAAATTTTTACAAAGATATTTTTTAAGTGATAAAGAATATGATGTAAGATTTGCAGCAGTGCTGAGTTTAAAATATTTTGTTGACGAAGAGTATTTAGATAGAATGTTTCTATATTTTGACAATCTGAAAAATCATAAATATTATGTGCAGATGGCTGTTGCATGGGCGGTGGCAGAGATATATATAAAATATCCTGAAAGAACTTTAGAGTATATAAACAATAATAAATTGGATAATTTTACACATAATAAAAGCATACAAAAAATATGTGAATCTTTTAGAGTGGATAAGGAAATAAAAGAAAAATTGAAACTTTTAAAAAGATAAAGATTATAGATAAAAAAAGCTGCTACAAAATAATATAAGAATAAAATTTTCGATATTTTTAAAATCGAAAATTTTATTCTTTAGATTGTTTATCTTATATCTTTGAGAGTTTTAAATACTCCATTCATATCTTCATGAATCATTTTTTTACGAAGATTATAAATTTTTCTGTAATATTCTGTATTTTCTTTATGAGGAGTATAAGTATTTTTTGTTTCCAAAAGAGAAGACAGTTTTTCTTTTAAGTCTGTAATATCCCCAACAGCATAAGCAGCTGTAAGAATATTTGTCATAACAGCACCGCCTGCATTTTTCAATGTTTTTACATTAGTGTTAAGCATATCAGATTTTATCTGATTCCAAAGACTGCTTCTGCTTCCTCCCTCAGTTATTGTTATCTGATTAAGGTCAACTCCTGCTTTTCTGTAAATATCAGTAACACCGATATAGTCATATCCAATAGCCTCAAGTACAGAACGCCATAAAACTTTCTGGTCAGTATCCATAGTGATATTCATAAAACATCCGCAGGCATCTGGAATGTCATTATTTCCTCCGGTAAGGTATGGAAGAAACAAAACTCCGTTTGAACCTGAAGGAACATTTTCAGCTTCTTTTGAAAGATAATCAAAATATTCATCTTCTCCCTCTCTGTTGCAGATGCTATCTCTGAACCATCTTAAAGCAAGTCCTCCTGTACGGATAAATCCCCAATAGAAATATGTGTTTTCAAGAGTTCCGCTGTTAAAAATAAGTCCTGATTCAGGTATGCTTAATTCAGGCTTTATTCCGTCAGTTGATACACAGAACATTGCACATGTTCCTGCCACATCAGCTGCCATATTTTTGTCAGTAAGACCACAGCCAAGCATAGACTGCATAGTATCTCCTGCACCTGCACAAATAGGAGTTCCCTCTTTTAATCCAGTGAACTCTGCCATTTCTTTTGAAAGCCCTCCGATTATATCCCAAGGTTTTACAATTTTAGGCATAAAATTAATATCTATATTTAAAATATCAAGCTGTTTTTCAGACCATTCTTTTTTATAAACATTAAATCCAAGTCCCCAGCCTGACATAGCACCCCAGTCAATAAAAGCATCTTCTGCTTTCAGCCCTGCTAAATGGCTTAAAATATAAGGAGCATTGTGCATAAATTTTTTCCCGCTTTTTTTAAAATTTTCATTGTTGTTTAAAAGCCATCTTGCAATAAGAGCAGGGAACATACAGTTAGGTTTTGCATTTCCTGTTTCTTCTCCCCAGATACTCAGATTTTTTTCTGAAAGATTGTCTGCATCTTCCTGACATCTTGAATCAAGATAGTTGATATATGGAGTAACAGCATTTCCCTCTTGATTAACTCCAACTATCCCGCATATAATTCCATCACCAAAAACAGCTCTAATATCTTCTGGGTTTAAGTTTTTATTTTTTAACTGCTCTACGCAGTCTCTAATCCCTTTTTTAGCAGCTTCAAGATATTCGTCAGCATTCATTTCAACCCAGCCAGCCTGAGGGTAATAAAGCTGCGTAGGATATGTTTTTTCAGCCAGACAATTCATATCTAAATCGTAAACAGCAGTTTTTACGCTCTGAGTTCCTGCATCAAAACCTATATAATATTTTTTCATAAAATATAACCTCACAAATATATATTATTTTTTATATTATAACATAACTGTGAGACAAAGAGATTATTTTTCAAAAGGATATTTAAATCCCCATTGGTTTCTTACTTCACTTAAAATATGGCTTACATCAGAAGAGAACGCCAGCTGCTCTTTATCATTTCTTAAAGAGATGTAGTTCTGCATGTCTTCAACTTCATAGTTAAGAGCCTTGCTTGTATCTCCAAGATTTATTTCTTCTGTTCTTCCGTCTTGTGTATAAGTTATAAAGGCTTTGTCTGCTCTTGGATAGTTGCTGATTTCAATATATCCCTCTGTTCCTGCAACAACACCTCTTTTAGGCTGTTTTGCAGTTAATGTCAGTGCAATTACAGCCATTTGCTCGCTGTCATTTTCCAGAATAATTCCAGACTGCTCGTCTACTCCTGTATCAAAATATTTTACGGTTGTAAGAATTGTGTTTGGTTTGCTTTCAAGGAAAAATCTTGCAAATGATACAGCATAAACTCCAATATCAAGAAGAGCTCCTCCTGCAAGTTCTTTACTGAAAAAACGATTTGAAGGGTCAAACTCTTTACAGCTTCCAAAGTTTACCTGAACCATTTTTACTTTTCCGATAGCTCCTGAGTTTACAATCTCTTTAAGTTTTTTGTATAAAGGCATGTGATATATTGTCATTCCCTCTGCAATAACAAGATTTTTTTCTTTTGCAAGAGATACAGCCTCGTCAAGCTGTTTTCCATTTACAGTAATAGCTTTTTCACAGAAAACATGTTTTCCATGAGAAAGAGCTTTCATAAGATATTCATAGTGGAAAGTATGTGGAGTAGAGATATATACTATATCTATTTCAGGATCTTTTAACATTTCGTCACAGTTCCCATAAACTTTTTTAACGTTAAATTCTTCAGCAAATTTCTCTGCACTTTTAATATCTCTTGCTCCCACAGCATAAATTTCTCCGTTAACTTCAGTAAGAGCTTTTCCCATCTCTCTGGCAATGTTTCCGGGACCTAAAATTGCCCAGTTATATTTTTTCATAATTACCACCTCTTATTTAGAAATAATTTTAAAACCATTTTCAGTTACAACAACAGCTTTTGCAGCAACATCACAGAAGAGAGATATCTCTGCAACTCCTGTAATACTTAAAATATCATCGTGGAGCTTCTTTATGTCTTCAACATTGCTGAAAAAACAGTCTGCAATAATAAGCCCATTGTCGCTTATAGTAAGTCCGTCTTTGGCAGAACTTTTTCTTAGAGTCATACTTCCTCCAAGTCCTTTTATTTTTCTGTTTACATAACCTATACTCTCCTTAAAAATTTCAAGAACTATAGGGTGTTTAAATTGTAAAGTTTCTGAAACTTTGCTTTCATCAGCAAGAAGAATATATTCATCTGCCATTTTTCCAATTATTTTTTCTTTTGTATGGATTGCTCCGCCGCTTTTTAAGGCGTTAAGATGAAAATCCACTTCATCACAGCCGTCAAAAGCTATATCAATATGTTCTGCTTTCCACATAGGGATAACATCTAATCCTTTTTCCCAGCACAGGATTTCTGTCTGAAAAGAGGGAGTAACAATCTTTACATTTAGATTATTTTCTTTTATCAAGTCAACAAGAAAAGCTATGGTACTTCCTCCTCCAAGCCCGACTACAGATTTATTTTTTATAAGTTTAAATGCCTCTTCAGCACATCTTTTTTTCATTATTTTCTCCTTATATAATTAATAAATTTTTAAATTTTATCCTCAGCAATAGCCTGTTCATGCTGACTTATATTTTCACAAGAGTTTTTCTTTCCCGCTGTAAGAAAAAGATAAAGAATTTCTATTACAACAGAAGCGGAAATTCTTGAAAAATAATATTCGTTAAGGAAAAGTTTTTCTCTTGTAGCAGTTGTAATATGATAATCAGAAACAAGAGCTATAGGAGAATTTTCACTGTTTGTTATGGAGATAACAACAGCTTTTTTAGCTTTGGCTGTTTCAGCCAGAGTAAGAAGCCTTTTTGAGGCTCCTGAGTTTGAAATAATAATTACAACATCTTTGGAAGAAAGATTGAAAGTATATGCAAGCTGTGTTTCCCATATTGTGTTTGCAATGGCAGGTATACCAATTTGATTGAATTTATATGCTCCGTCAAGAGCTACAGGAATAGTGTTCCCAACAGCTGCCAGCTGAACTGTTTTTCCTTTTTGTATAACAGATAGTATATTTTTAAGATTATTTTCGTTTATGTGGGTTATAGTCTGAGTAAGTTCTTCAATTTTATTTGAAAGTATGCTTTGCAGAGATGAGGATATATTTTCCGGATTTAAGTTGTTTGAAGCCTCGACAGTTTCAGTTCCGTTTTCAGTAAGCTCTTTTGCAAGGGTAAGTTTTAACTGATAAAAATTTTTCATTTCACACTTTTTACAAAACCTTGATACAGATGCTTCGCTTACGCCGCTTTTTTCTGCAAGCTCAGCAATAGTAATATCAATCACCTTTTTCTTATTGTTAATAATAAAATCTGCAATCTTTTTTTCTGAATCAGAAAAGCTATTGAACTCAGAAAAAATTTTATTCAAAATTGTAATTTTCATAGCTCCCTCCTTGTTGGCTTAATTATTACATGAAATTTTATTTCTGTCAAATAAAAAATATGAAATTTATTTTCTTAAATTTAAAAGCAACAAATATTCAAAAAAAAGAAACAAAAAAGTATTGTAGAAAAAAATATTTTGTGATATATTTCTGTCATAAAAATCTTTTAACAAAATGAAGGTGGGAAAATGACTAAAAGTTTGACAAAGGGAAACCCTGCAAAAATAATATTTTGTTTTTCTCTTCCTGTTATAGCAGGAAATTTATTTCAGCTGTTTTATACAATGGCTGATACTGTTATAGTAGGACGGACTATGGGAGCAGATGCTCTTGCTGCAGTTGGGTCTACAACAGTTGTAATATATCTTATTTTATGTTTTATACAGGGAGTTACAGGAGGGTTTGGAATTATTGCAGCTCAGAATTTCGGAGCAAGGAATGAAAAAGGAGTAAGGCAGTCTATAGGTGTATCAATTGTTCTTACAACTTTATTTTCAGTTCTAATAACAGCAGTGAGCTGCTATTATACTATACCAATTTTGGAAAAAATGAATACTCCTCAGGAGATTTTTCAGCTGTCTTATGATTATATGATTGTAATTTTTATTGGAACAGGAGCAACGTTTTTTTATAATCTTTTCTCAAATATATTGAGAGCTTTGGGAGACAGTAGAACTCCGTTGTATGTTCTTGTGTTTTCGTCAATTTTAAATATTATTCTGGATATTTTATTTATTGTGCCTTTTGGAATGGGAGTAGCAGGTGCAGCATGGGCAACAGTACTGTCACAGCTTATATCGGCAGTTCTTTGTGTTGTTTATGCTTTAAAAGCATTTTCAATTACAAGGCTGAAAAAAGAAGATTGGAAATTTGATTCAGCAGCTTATACCAAACATCTTAAGATAGGTTTCCCTATGGGATTTCAAATGTCTGTAATGTGTATCGGGCAGCTTGCAATGCAGGCAGCAGTAAACAGAATAGGAACAAATGCCATTGCAGGTTATACTGCAGCAACAAAAGTAGATCAGATGTCAGTTTTAGTAAATGGTGCTTTTGGTATAACAATATCTAATTATGTAGCTCAAAACTATGGAGCAGGTCTTATAGGAAGAATAAAAAAAGGAGTAAAGAGCTGCTTTATAATAGCTCATATAGGTAATATTTTAATGGGAGCACTTATTTTAGGAACTCAGTCATTTGTAATCCCGATTTTCATGAATGAGCCTAATGAAGAGATATTTATGTATGCTAAAGACTATCTGTGGGTAGTAGTGCCTTTCTATCTGCTTTTAGGACTTCTTGTAGTATACAGATCATCAATTCAGAGCATGGGAGATTCTCTTACTCCCTTTATTGCATGTATAATAGAGCTGTTCTCAAGAATTTTCTGTGCTTTGTATCTTTCAAGATTTTTTGGATACAAGGGAATCTGCTTCTCGACTCCTTTTGCATGGATAGGAGCTTTAGCTGTTTTGATTCCTGTTTACTATATTCTTATTAAGAAAAATACATTAAAGAAAATAACAAGCAGGGGACATCAGGGATTTGGTATGAAAATAAGCAGAGCTTAAAATAAAAAAATATATAAAAAGAGCAGTCGTAAAAAACTGCTCTTTTTTAATAAAAAAATATTTAATTTTTAAGTACTATGGTAAAACTTCAATAGTAACTCTTCTGTTCATTTCTCTTCCTGCAGCTGTTTCATTTGAAGCTATAGGCATATCAGGACCCATTCCAAGAGCATTCATTCTTTCTGGTGAAACACCTTGAGAAATTAAGTAATTTCTTACGCTGTATGCTCTTTGTTGAGAAAGGTTAAGGTTGTAGTTGTATGAACCAGTGTTGTCTGTGTATCCTACAATTCTTACTCTAGAACTAGGATAGTTATTTAATACATATGCAATAGCATTTAATGATCTTGCAAATTCAGCTTTTATTTGAGCCTCATTTGTTTTGAATGTTAATCCTCCTGGAAGAGTAAGAAGGATAGAGTTTCCTGTGTTTACAATTCCTACTCCAGAGTTAGCTAAAACATTTCTAAATTCATTTTCTTGTCTCTGCATAGAAGTTCCTACAGCAGTACCTAATAAAGCACCGGCAGCAGCTCCGATTAAAGTTCCTTTAGTATCTCCTCCTATTACTTGTCCGGCAAGAGCACCAGCAGCAGCTCCTCCAAGAGCTCCTCCAGCAGTATATGATGTAGAACCTTCAGGTCTTACAAATCCACTTGAACATCCTGCAAAAACACTAGATGCAAGAAGAAATCCAACTATTATTTTTTTTGTTTTCATAATTTATTACCTCCTGTAATAAAAAATACTACAAATTTATAAAAAAAATAAAAAAATTTTTTTATAATTTTACAATATTTTTTTATATTTTTATTTTATCATAATAATAAAGCAATATTCAAGTAAATTAAAAAAGCATTGAAAATAAAAGAAAAGATATAGGGCGAAAAAATTTTTAAAAAATTTTTAATTTTTTTGTTGACATATTTTTATATTCATGGTATTATTACTCTTGTCTTAAGGGACGTCGGAATATAGCGCAGTCCGGTAGCGCACCTGCCTTGGGAGCAGGGGGCCGCAAGTTCGAATCTTGCTATTCCGACCAGAAGCGGGAATAGCTCAGTTGGTAGAGCGTCAGCCTTCCAAGCTGAATGTCGCGAGTTCGACCCTCGTTTCCCGCTCCATTTTTGTGTCTGTAGCTCAGCTGGATAGAGCAACGCCCTTCTAAGGCGTGGGTCAGGAGTTCGAATCTCTTCAGACACGCCATTAAATCTTAAATGGTGGCTATAGTTCAGTTGGTAGAGCGCCAGTTTGTGGCACTGGTTGTCGCGAGTTCAAGTCTCGTTAGCCACCCCAACAAATATGCGTCATTAGCTCAGTAGGTAGAGCACACGACTTTTAATCGTGTTGTCACTGGTTCAAATCCAGTATGACGCACCAATAAATATGCGAGGATGGCGGAATTGGCAGACGCGCTAGACTTAGGATCTAGTGTCTCAGACGTGAGGGTTCAAGTCCCTCTCTTCGCACCATTTAAAAATTAAGCTGTTGAGAAATCAACAGTTTTTTTATTTGTTTGTAAAAATTTAAAAAATAAAAAATATCAGCTGCTTATATTACTTACAAAAATATAGGCAGCTGGTTTTTTTAATATTTAAATAGCAATTCTTATTTCTTTTCCAATAGGATTATATTATTTTCAATGCTTTTTTCAATATCCATTAAGTCTGATTTATATTCTTCATAGTTTTCACTTTCAGGAATATAAATATACACTCGTTCTTTATCAATGTTTAAAAATTTAAAATTTCCATTTTCATTGGTTACAGCTTTATCAAGAAGAGAGCCGTTGATTGAAAAAAGATATATTTCCTGATTTTTTATTGGCAGGACATCGTTTATAACAGACCCTGAAATAAAATATGTTTTTTTTCTTAAAACAAATTTATGCAGTTTCAGAGTATCATTTCTTGTAAAACTATTAATAAATGCTGTTGGGAAAAAACCATCTCTTGAAATTTTTATTGCTGTAATACCTTCGTTTAAATTTGTGGAAAAATTTCCATCAATATCTGTATAGATGATTTTATCTTTTTTATTGTTTGAGATAAAAATTTTGGCTTTCTGTACAGGTGTATTTTTATCGCTAAGGACTTTCCCTTTTATTTTTCCTGATGATTTTTCAAAATGTATTGGTATTGTATAGGAATTATTTGGCTGAGAAAAATCAAAATTAATATTTTTATCTGTAATTTCATATCCAAACTGAGAACTTAAAAGAATATATTTTTCAGGAGGAAGATTAAGTGAATAATTTCCTTTTTCATCTGAAATAACAGAATATTCACGTCCCATAGAATCAGCAAAAGTGACTTTAACATTGCTGAGAGGAAGATTTTTTTCAGTGATTGTTCCAGTCAGAGAAATACTTTTTTCAGGGATAAATTGTATATTAAAACTTCTATTGTCTGAAATATACAGTTTTTTAAAAAGATATCTGTCTTTGTTGTCATAAAAACCAAAAATATATATTCCGTCTTTTAAAGTGATTTTTATATCTTTTTTATCAAAATTGATAGTAGTAAGATTTCCTATGGAGTCAATATCAGCGTTGCTGTAATAAATGAGCCCGGAATCTATATCAAAATGAAAATCTATTTCCACATTTTTAGAAAAAACTGAAACAGTAAAAAAAAGAAATATAAAAATAATTATTTTCTTCATATATCTACTCCAATGCAAAAAAAATTGTGAACAAAAAAGATTTTTGCCTTATATTTATTTAATAAAATTATATCATTTTTCTATCTTGTAACCAATTTTATTTTAAAGTTTCTTGATTTATGTTATAATTGTTATAAAAACATTGCGATTATTATGAAGGGGATATAGACAGAAAAACATGGAACTATTTGATGAGGTTGAGAAAACAAAAATAAAGTTTCAGCAGGTTCAGGTTGAGAAAAACTATTTCCTTGGAGAATTCAAAGAAAATGTTATTCTTGCAGTAAGAAAACAGGAACTTGACGGAAAACTTCTTAGAGAAGTTGTAACTGCTATGAAGAGAGAAGATGCAGTTCTTTTAAAAATAAGCAGAACTATTTCCCTAAAAAAAGTTAAAGTTTATATAGATGAAGCTGAAAAAATAGGTATAAAATACAGGCTTGTAGATGGTTTATCCTTTGCAGGAGATGTGGGGCTTGTTGTAGTATCTAAACTTACTTTTGACAATGAAAATATAGATGTAATTCTTGAAAAGAGAAGTCAGCCTTATGAAGACTTAGGACTTTCTGCAAGTTTTTCAAAACATGAAGGAGAAAAAATCTGCAGAAGGCACTACACAATGGTATCGGATAAAATCCCATTGTATGCTAAACGTTTTGATAAATTAGATATTTTTGACAGGCTGTTAGGGAAAAAATGCCCTATATGTGAAGAAGAAAAGGAAGGAATTAAGGAATAATGGGTGTAGAAGCTTTTAAGATAAAAGGTGGAAGAAAGTTAAAAGGAATTTTAGAGGTAGAGGGAGCGAAAAATGCAGCTCTGCCTATTTTTATTGCAACTCTTGTAGAGAAAGGAACGTATATATTAAAAAATGTTCCTGATTTAATGGATATAAGAACTTTAATTAAACTTTTAGAAAGTCTTGGACTTTCAATAGAAAAACTGGATAAAAACAGCTATAAAATAATTAACGAAGGACTGAAAAATTTAGAGGCTTCTTATGAGCTTGTAAAGAAAATGAGAGCATCTTTTCTTGTTATGGGTCCTATGCTTGCACATGAGGGGACAGCAAGGGTTTCTCTTCCGGGAGGCTGTGCAATCGGTGCAAGACCTGTTGATCTTCATCTGAAAGGTTTTGAGGCCCTTGGAGTGGATATAACAATAGACCACGGATATGTAGAAGGAAAAGTTTCAGAGGGAACAAAACTTAAAGGAAACAAAATAATTCTTGATTTTCCAAGCGTGGGAGCAACTGAAAATATAATTATGGCTGCTGTAAAAGCAGAGGGAACAACCGTAATAGAAAATGCAGCAAGAGAGCCTGAAATAGATGATCTTTGCAATTTCCTTAACAAAATGGGAGCCAAAATAGATGGGATTGGCGGAGGAAGACTTGTAATAACAGGTGTTGAAAAACTTTATCCATGTGAGTATACAGTTATGCCGGACAGAATAGTTGCAGGAACATTTATTATTGCAGCAGTGATGTTTGACAATGGAGATATCGGGGTAAAAGATGTAAATGAACACGATCTTGAAAGTTTTTTGATGAAACTTCGTGAAATGGGAGTGACTTATGAAATAAAAGACGGAATATTCAGAGTTACTTCAAAGCTGAAAGACCTTAAATCTGTGAAAGTTACAACAATGCCTTATCCTGGATTTCCAACAGATTTACAGTCTCCAATGATGACTCTTATGTGTCTTGTAAAGGGAAGCAGCGAAATAAAAGAAACAATTTTTGAAAATAGATTTATGCATGTTCCTGAGCTTAACAGAATGGGATGCAGTATTTCAACAGAGGGAAATGTGGCAGTAGTAAACGGAATAGATAATTTCTCATCAGCTAAGGTAATGGCAAGTGATTTGAGAGCAGGAGCATCTCTTGTGCTTGCAGCACTGAAAGCAGAAGGAGAAAGTATAGTAAACAGAATATATCATGTGGACAGGGGATATGAAAAACTTGAAATCAGACTTAAATCTCTGGGAGCAGATATAGAAAGAATTAAAGAAGAGATATAAGGAGAACTGATGGAGAAAATAATAGGTATAAATCCGGTAATGGAAATACTGGATAACAAAGAAAAAAATATAGAAAAAATAGAGATATTTCAGGGGATAAGAGAGGATAAAATAAATATCATCAAAAGAAAAGCCTCAGAAAGAAACATTAAAGTGCAGTTTATAAAAAAGAAAGCTGAAAATTCTCAAGGAGTTGTGGCATATATAAACTCTTATGATTATTATGTTGATATAAATGAATTTTTGGAAAAGGCAGCTCTTGCAAACAAAGGTATAGTTCTTGTTTTAGACGGGGTGCAGGATCCAAGAAACTTTGGAGCTATAATAAGAAGTGCAGAGATTTTCGGTGTTCTTGGAATAGTTATTCCTGAAAGAAATTCAGTACATATAAACGAAACAGTTATAAAAACATCTACAGGGGCAATAGAATATGTAGATATTGCAAAAGTTACAAATATTACAGACACTTTAAATAATTTAAAGAAATTGGGATATTGGATATATGGTGCAGAGGGTGACGGCGCAAAGGTTTATTATGAGGAAAAATATCCTGAAAAAACGGTAATTGTTCTTGGAAGTGAAGGATTTGGTATAAGAAAAAAAGTGAAAGACAACTGTGATGTGTTAATAAAAATTCCTATGCATGGAAAAATAAATTCATTAAATGTGTCTGTAGCTGGAGGAATCTTACTTTCAGAAGTTGCAAAATCAATATACTAATGATATGTTAGTAAGGGGGTTATTTTTGTGGACAGTACAGAAATTAATGCACTTATAAAAGCAAAAAACGGAGATAATGAAAGTTTTGAAATGCTTTTAAAAAAATATGAAAAATACCTGTATATAAGCACAAAAAATTATTATCTGGCAGATGGGGACAGAGATGATCTTATTCAGGAGGGAATGATAGGGCTTCTTAAGGGAATTAAAAGCTTTGATTTTGATAAAGAAACTTCATTTAAAACGTTTGTTCTTATGTGCATGAGAAGACAGATAATAACTGCTATAAAAAATTCAAATGCAAAAAAGAATCAGATATTAAATACTACTTATCTTTCAGATGAAGAAAATATAGATGATAAAATTTACATAGAAAAATCTTCAAATGCAGAGGAACGTTATCTTTATAAAGAACTTATGGAAGAATTTGAAAAATATTCAAGCGAACATTTCAGCAGTCTTGAAAAAGAAGTTCTCAATTATTTGATAAAAGGATATAATTATGGAGAGATTGCAGAAAGAATAGGGAAATCTAATAAAGTGGTAGATAATACTTATCAAAGAATAAAAACGAAAGTTAAAAACTGGCTTAGAGAAGACAGCACAGAAAAATAAATAAAATAATAAATATAAATAATTTTATAGAAAATAAGAGGGGTGTAAAATGAGAGAGTATAACTTCAAAGAAGTTGAACAAAAATGGCAGGCAAAATGGAACTCTAACATGCTCTTTAAAACAAACGATAAAGAAGAAGGAAAAGAAAATTATTATGTTTTAGAGATGCTGCCATATCCATCAGGAAATCTTCATGTAGGACATGCAAGAAACTATACAATAGGGGATGTTATAGCAAGATACAAAAAAATGAAAGGATACAATGTACTTCATCCAATGGGATGGGATTCTTTCGGACTTCCTGCAGAAAACGCTGCTATTCAGCATGGAGCACATCCAGCTACATGGACAAAATCTAATATAGAAAACATGAGAAGACAGCTTAAATTAATGGGGCTTTCTTATGACTGGGACAGAGAGGTGGCTACATACACACCTGAATATTACAGATGGAACCAATGGATATTCAAAAGAATGTATGATAAAGGATTGGTTTATAAGAAAAAATCAACTGTAAACTGGTGTCCGGATTGTCAGACAGTTCTTGCAAATGAGCAGGTTGAAGATGGATACTGCTGGAGACACTCAAAAACTAAAGTAATTCAAAAAGATTTAGAGCAATGGTTCTTTAAAATTACAAACTATGCAGACGAGCTTTTAACAGGGCATGAAGAGTTAAGAGAAGGGTGGCCTGAAAAAGTTCTTGCAATGCAGAAAAACTGGATAGGAAAATCTTTTGGTACTGAGATAGTATTTACTGTGGCTGAAACTGGAGAAAAACTTCCAATGTTTACTACAAGAATAGATACTATTCATGGAGTGACTTACTGTGTAGTTGCACCAGAGCATCCAATTATTGACGAAATAATAAAAGTAAATCCTTCAATCAAAGAAGCAATTCATAACATGAAAAACATGGATATGATAGAAAGAACTGCTGAAGGAAAAGAGAAAAACGGAATATTTACAGGATGGCATGTAATCAACCCTGTTACCGGGGATAAAGTTCAATTATGGGCAGCAGACTATGTTCTTATGAACTATGGTACAGGAGCTGTTATGGCTGTTCCTGCTCACGATGACAGAGACTTTGCTTTTGCAAAGAAATATAATCTTCCAATGAAAGTTGTAATAAACGGATACAATAAAGAAACTAAAGAAGAGATTGTATTAAATGCAGCAGAAATGACTTCAGCTATGACTGAAGAGGGAATAATGACAGCATCAGGAGAGTTTAACGGAATGAATTCTAAAGAGGCTCTTGAGAAAATAGCTGATTACGTTCAGGCTAAAGGTGTTGGAGAAAAAACTGTTAAATACAGATTAAAAGACTGGGGAATTTCAAGACAGAGATACTGGGGAACACCTATTCCTGTTTTATATTGTGAAAAATGCGGAATGGTTATGGAGAAAGATGAAAATCTTCCAGTAATGCTTCCGGAAGATGTAGAGTTTACAGGAAACGGAAATCCAATAGAAACTTCTGAAAAATATAAACATGCAGTATGTCCAGTATGTGGAGGACCTGCAAGAAGAGAAACAGACACAATGGATACATTTGTTGACTCTTCTTGGTATTTCTTAAGATACTGCGACCCTAAAAACTTAGATTTACCATTTGGACCAGCAGCAGATTTATGGACTTCTGTTGATCAGTATATAGGTGGAGTAGAGCATGCTGTAATGCACTTATTATATGCAAGATTCTTCACAAAAGTTTTAAGAGATTTAGGACTTTTAAAAGCAAACGAACCATTCAAAAGATTATTAACTCAAGGAATGGTATTAGGGCCTTCATATTATTCTGAAAAAGAAAACAGATTCCTGTTTGCACATGAAGTAAGAACAGCTGGAGATAAAGCATATTCTATTGAAACAGGTGAAGAGCTTGTAATCAAAATAGAAAAAATGTCAAAATCTAAAAACAATGGTGTAGACCCAGAAGTTATGATTCAAAAATATGGAGCTGATACAACAAGATTATTTATCATGTTTACAGCACCACCTGAAAAAGAACTTGAATGGAATGAAAACGGACTTGCAGGAGCAGCAAGATTCCTTAACAGAGTTTGGAGAGTAGTTCTTGAAAATACAGATATGATAAAAGATGAAAGTATTAATTATGCAGAGCTTTCAAAAGAGGATAAAGCTCTTGTAAGAAAACTTCATCAGACAATAAAGAGAGTAACAGAGGCAATAGAAGACAACTATCACTTCAATACATCAATAGCAGGAAACATGGAACTTATTAATGATGTATATGATTTCAGAGCAAATGTACTTGGTACAGAAAAAGAAAGTTCTGAATCTCAAAAAGTATTTGGAGAAGTTTTAAGAAATATAGTAATTATGCTTTCTCCGTTTGTTCCTCATTTCTGTGATGAGTTATGGGAAGCTATGGGAGAAGAAGGATTCCTGTTCAATGCTCCATGGCCTGAATATGATGAAAAATTAACTATTGCAGATGAAGTAACTATCGCAGTTCAGGTAAACGGAAAAGTAAGAGGTTCAATCTCAGTTGAAAGAACAGCATCTAAAGAGGATATTGAAAAAGCAGCTTTAGCTATTGAAAATGTACAAAAACATACAGAAGGAAAAAATATAGCAAAAGTAATTGTTGTTCCAGGAAAAATAGTAAACGTAGTAGTAAAATAAAAAATATAAAAATAAATTAAAATATTAAGGAGATGAATGTTATGAATATTATGTTATTTGGAGCTCCAGGTGCTGGAAAAGGAACACAGGCAAAATTTATAATTGAGAAATACGGGATACCACAAATCTCTACAGGAGATATATTAAGAGCTGCTATTAAAGAAGGAACAGCTATGGGACTTGAAGCTAAAAAATTCATGGATGAAGGAAAATTAGTTCCAGATTCTACTATAATAGGAATAATAAAAGACAGATTATCTATGGATGACTGTAAAAAAGGATTCATTCTTGATGGATTCCCAAGAACTCTTGCTCAGGCAGAAGCTCTTGAAGTATTAATGAAAGACATGAATATAAAATTAGATAAAGTTATTTCTTTAAATGTTCCAGATGAATTAATAGTTGGAAGAGTAACAGGAAGAAGAGTATGTAAAGACTGTGGAGCATCTTTCCATATGGAATTTAATCCTCCAAAAGTAGCAGGAGTATGTGACTTCTGCGGCGGAGAATTAATCCAAAGAAAAGACGATACAGCAGAAACAGTTACAAAAAGACTTGGTGAATATCATGCTCAAACAGCTCCATTATTCGACTTCTATATGGAAAGAGGAGTTCTTGTTGATTTAGACGGAACTAAAGATATAGATGAAATAACTAAAGAAATATTTGAAATTTTAGGTTAATTTTAGAAAGGAAAAAATAATGCCAATAGTAATTAAAACTATGCAGGAAATAGAAGGAATAAAAAAAGCAAATCAGATTATAGCAAGATTATATGAAGATATTCTTCCTCCACATATTAAGCCCGGAGTATCAACTTTCGAGCTTAATAAAATAGTAGAAGATTACATCAGATCTCAGGGAGCAATCCCTGGGTGTATTGGTGTTCCCGGACCATACGGTGCTTTTCCTGCAGGAACTTGTATTTCTGTAAATGAAGCAGTGGTTCACGGAGTACCGAGCAAAGATATCATATTAAAAGAAGGGGATATAGTAAGTATCGATACAGTTACTATTCTTGACGGCTATTATGGTGATGCTGCAATAACATACCCTGTTGGAGAAATTGATGAGGAAAGCAGAAGATTACTGGAAGTAACAGAAAAAGCCAGAGATATTGGTATAGAAGCAGCAGTTGCAGGAAACAGACTTGGTGATATAGGACACGCTATCCAAAGCTTTGTTGAGAAAAATGGTTTTTCAGTTGTGAGAGATTATGCCGGACACGGAGTAGGTCTTGATATGCATGAAGATCCAATAGTGGCAAACTATGGAAGAAGAGGAAGAGGACTAAAAATAGAAAATGGAATGGTTCTTGCCATAGAGCCTATGGTCAATGTTGGAACATATAAAATCAATATGCTTGAAGACGGATGGACAGTTGTCACTAAAGATGGAAAGAAATCCGCACATTTTGAGCATTCCATTGCAATTGTTGATGGGAAGCCAGTAGTGTTAAGCAAAAAAGATTAAAAAAATATTAAAAAAAATAAAAAAAATTATAGACTTTTTTTGTTATATATGTTAATATGATATGAATTTCTGTTCGGTAGGAGGAGTTATGTCAAAAAAAGATGTTATCGAATTAGAAGGTACTATTCTTGAGGCCCTTCCAAATGCGATGTTTAAAGTTAGTTTAGAGAATGGGCACACTATTTTGGGTCATATATCTGGGAAAATGAGAATGAATTACATTAAAATCCTTCCAGGAGATAAAGTAACTGTTCAAATTTCACCTTATGACTTATCTAGAGGAAGAATAGTGTATAGAAAGAAATAGTTTTACATCACGAAAAAGGAGGTAGAGATGAAAGTTAGAACATCAATTAAACCTATTTGTGACAAATGTAAAGTAATCAGAAGACATGGGAAAATCAGAGTAATCTGTGAAAACCCTAAACACAAACAAGTACAAGGATAAGATTATTTTACTGGAACAAATTTAGTACTGACATTGGAAGTACTGTAAAGACATGCAGAGCTGTAGAGCCTGTTTCTGTAATATGCAGAGCATGTCGAAGAAAGTGTTGGCTGACCACAGATGTCAGCAATATATAAATTTTTGTGAAGAGGAGGAAATAATTTGGCTAGAATTGCTGGAGTAGACGTACCTAGAAATAAGAGAGTAGAAATCTCTTTAACTTACATCTACGGAATTGGAAAGAAAACTGCTCAAGATATCTTAACTCAAGCAGGAGTTAACTTTGATACTAGAGTAAAAGATTTAACAGAAGAAGAATTAAACAAAATCAGAGGAATCATCGATGGTTTAAAAGTTGAAGGAGACTTAAGAAAAGAAGTTAGACTTGCAATAAAAAGACTTTTAGATATCAGATGCTATAGAGGGTTAAGACATAAAATGAACCTTCCAGTAAGAGGACAAAAAACTAAGACTAATGCTAGAACTAGAAAAGGTCCTAAAAAAATGATTAAAAAATAATAATTAAACAAAAGTTTAGTTATTAATGCTTATTGTAGAGTAGTAAATATATAAGTGAGGAGGTAGCTAAGTTGGCTAAAAAGAAAGTAGCTAAGGTTAAAAAGAAATTAAAAAATATTCCTAGCGGAGTTGCTCATATACATTCAACATTCAATAACACTATTATCGCTATTACAGATACAGAAGGTAAAGTAGTTAGCTGGAAATCAGGAGGAACTTCTGGATTTAAAGGAACTAAAAAAGGAACTCCATTTGCAGCTCAAATAGCAGCTGAACAAGCAGCAAATATTGCTATGGAAAATGGAATGAAAAAAGTGGAAGTTAAAGTGAAAGGGCCTGGTTCAGGAAGAGAAGCTTGTGTAAGATCATTACAAGCAGCAGGTTTAGAAGTTACTAAAATAACAGACGTAACTCCAGTTCCACACAATGGATGTAGACCACCAAAAAGAAGAAGAGTGTAGTTCAGCCCTTTTGGGAGCACGATTATCGCAGTTAAAAAAAGTTTTAACAAGAAGGAGGAATATTTAAGAAATGGCAAGAAATAGACAGCCTATATTAAAAAAATGTAGAGCACTTGGAATTGAGCCTATGGTTTTAGGAGTAAACAAAACTTCAAAAAGAGGATTCAGACCAAATGCAAATAGAAAACCTACAGAATACGCAGTACAATTAAGAGAAAAACAAAAAGCAAGATTTATATATAACGTAATGGAAAAACAATTCAGAAAACTTTATGAGGAAGCTAACAGAAAAGACGGTGTAACTGGTCTTAACCTTGTTGAGTACTTAGAAAGAAGATTAGAAAACGTTGTTTACAGAATGGGATTTGCAAAAACTAGAAGACAAGCTAGACAAATCGTTTCTCACGGACACGTTTTAGTAAACGGAAGAAGAGTTAACATAGCTTCTTACAGAGTTAAAGTTGGAGATGTAATCTCTATCCTTGAAAACTCTAAAAACTTAGATTTAATAAAAGAAGCTGTAGAAGCTGCTAATGCTCCAGCATGGATGGAACTAGATAAAGCTGCATTCTCTGGAAAAATTCTTCAAAACCCAACTAAAGATGATTTAGATTTCGATTTAGACGAGTCATTAATCGTTGAGTTATATTCTAGATAATAATATTAGCCTTTTAATAGGAGTTGATCAAATGTTAAAAATTGAAAAACATGCAAGAGGTATAAACATTACTGAAGTAAAAGAAAACGAATTTAAAGGGCAATACATCATTGAGCCTTTATACAGAGGTTATGGAAATACAATCGGTAATGCTCTAAGAAGAGTTCTTCTTTCATCTATACCCGGTGCAGCTATAAAAGGTGTAAGAATTGATGGGGTTTTAAGCGAATTTTCAGTTATGGAAGGAATAAAAGAGCCTGTAACAGACATTATTCTTAACATAAAAGAGATAGTAGTAAAAACTGAATCAACTGGAGAGAGAAAGATGACTCTTTCTGTCAAAGGACCTAAGATAGTAACAGCTGCTGATATAATACCTGATATTGGACTAGAAATAGTAAACCCAGATCAAGTAATCTGTACAATAACAACTGAAAGAGAATTAGATATAGAATTCTTAGTAGATGTTGGAGAAGGATTCATTGTATCAGAAGAGATAGATAGAAAAGATTGGCCTGTAGATTATATAGCTGTTGATGCTATATATACTCCAATCAGAAAAGTTTCTTATTCTATTGAATCAACAATGGTTGGTAGAATGACAGACTTTGATAAACTTATTCTTGATGTAGAAACTGATGGAAGTGTTTCTATAAGAGATGCAATCTCTTACTCAGTAGAACTTCTAAAATTATACTTAAATCCATTCTTAGACTTAGGTAACAGAATGGAACACTTAAGAGAAGAAATTGAAGAAGAGGAAGAGGAAGAAGAAAGCACAACTAAAGATGACAATATGTTAGAGACTAAGATAGAAGAGTTAGACTTAACAGTTCGTTCTTTCAACTGCTTAAAGAAAGCTGGAATTGAAGAAGTTGGACAGTTAGCAAAACTTACTCTAAACGACCTTTTAAAGATAAAAAATCTTGGAAGAAAGTCTCTTGATGAAATCCTTGAAAAAATGAAAGAATTAGGATTTGACCTTAATCAGAATGAATTTTCTGAATAATATGAACAAGGAGGAAAACTAACTAATGAATCACAATAAATCATATAGAAAGTTAGGAAGAAGAGCTGACCACAGAATGGCTATGCTTAAAAACCTAACAATCTCATTAGTAAGAGAAGAAAGAATAGAAACTACAGTTACTAGAGCTAAAGAACTTAGAAAATTTGCTGAAAGAATGATTACTTTAGGAAAAGGTGGATCTTTAGCTGACAGAAGAAGAGCTTTTGCATTCTTAAGAGATGAAGAAGCAGTAGCAAAATTATTCAACGACTTAGCACCAAGATATGCTGAGAGAAACGGTGGATACACTAGAATAATTAAAACTTCTGTAAGAAAAGGTGACTCTGCAGAATTAGCAATTATTGCTCTTGTATAGCATATAGATAAAGAGACTCTTTAAAGTGAGTCTCTTTTTTTTATTTAATTTTAGAAATATGATATAATCTTTTTGAGGTGATAATTTTTGAGAATAAATATTAATAATATTATAGTTTCTATAACAAGAAATCAAGACAAAGAAATAGAAAAAGAGATTATAAAAAGAGGAATAGAAAAAAATAATATAGAGAGAGTTATCTGGACAAAAAGATCAATAGACAGCAGAAAAAAGAGTGACATTAAGTTTGTATATAATGTTGAAGCAGAATTAAAAAATCATGTGGATATATCAAAATTAAAAAACATCTCTCTTGTAAAAAAAATGGAAAAAATAAAAAGAAGAGCATTGAACAGCAATGAAGAGGTATTAGTGGTTGGAACAGGACCAGCAGGACTTTTTGCTGCATTAAGACTTGTGGAATATGGATATAAACCTATTATTATTGACAGAGGAGAAGACGTTGATTCAAGAGATAAAACTGTTGATAAATTTATAAAAACAGGTGAGCTTAATGAAAATTCAAATATTCAGTTTGGGGAAGGCGGAGCAGGAACATATTCTGATGGTAAATTAAATACAAGGATAAAGAGTGAATATATAGAAAAAGTGTTTGATGAATTTGTAGAATGCGGAGCTCAAAAAGAGATATTGTGGGATTATAAACCTCATATTGGAACTGATGTTTTAAAAGTAGTAGTAAAAAATTTAAGAGAAAAGATAATCTCTTTGGGAGGAAGATTTTATTTTAATAATCTTCTGACAAATATTATTATAGAAAACGGAGAAGTTCAGGGAGCTGAAATTATAAATAATAAAGGAATGCTTGAAAAACTTCCTGTTGAAAAAATAGTTCTTGCAATAGGACACTCTTCAAGAGATACTTACAGAATGTTGCATAAAAATGGTGTGTTTATGGAGAACAAGCCTTTTGCTGTAGGAGCAAGAATAGAGCATCCAAGAGAAGATATTGATAAGATGCAGTATGGAAAATTTGCAGGAAATAAAAATCTTGGAGCTGCTACATACAGTCTTACGTACAATAATAAAGAGGAAGAAAGAGGAGTTTTTTCTTTCTGTATGTGTCCGGGAGGAGTAATTGTAAATGCAGCATCTGAAAAGGGCGGTACTCTTGTAAACGGAATGAGTTATTCTGATAGAAATGGAAGATTTTCAAATTCTGCTCTTGTTGTAGGAATAAAAGAAAATGAGTTTGGGGATGAATTGTTTTCAGGAATGAAATTTCAAGAGGAACTTGAAAGAAAAACTTTTGAACTTGTAAAAAATTATGGGGCTTTATATCAAAGTGTTCCTGATTTTTTAGAGGGAAAAGTGACAGATAAAGAGATAGAAACAAGTTATGAGATGAAAAAAACGCCTTATGATCTAAATAGATTATTTCCTGAAGTAATTACAAGAAATATGAAAATGGCTTTAAATTACTGGGGAAAAAGATATGAAGGTTTTGTATCTGAGAGAGCTAATCTTATAGCTCCAGAAACAAGAACATCTGCACCTGTGAAAATTACCCGTAATGAATTTGGTGAGTCTGTAAATACTAAAGGACTTTATCCAATAGGAGAGGGAGCAGGTTATGCAGGAGGAATTGTAAGTGCCGGAGTTGACGGGCTGAAAGTAATAGATTTGGCATTTGCAGAAGAAATATAAAAATAGAGCTGTTTGCAACAGCTCTTTCTTTTTGTAGAAGTAATAAAAGTAAATTAAATAAATATTTCAATCTCTTTTTTATCAGCACATTTATTTTCTAAGAAAGCAATTTTATCAGCCAGAGGATTTCCGGCAAAACCTCTTCCTTCAAATCTGCACGCTCTTACGCATGCAAAACATTTTATGCATTTTTCAGGATTTATATCTCTATGATTATCAATATTGATAGCTCCGGTTGGACATACAGAGGCACAGTTTCCACAGTCTACACAATTTTCATTAGGTGTTGGTGCAAGAACAACTTTTGGCATATCAGCTTTATAAGGGAAGCTGCCTTTCACTTGTATATCATTTGAATAAGTTCCGTTCTCAAGTTTTTCTCTTATTAATTTTCCAAATTCAACAGCTTTTTCAATATCCTCTTTATCAGGACGTCCTGTTGCTACCTTTTTTGTATAAGAGTGCTCACCTAAAAAAGCCCCAGCAGCAATAGTATCAAAACCATTATTTTTTAAAATATTTTTTAATTCTAAAAGGCAGTCTTCGTAAGCTCTGTTTCCATAAACAACAACAGGAACAGCAAGAGCTCCTTTTCCTTTTATTTTATTCAACATTTCTCTTGTAATAACCGGTGTTCTTCCTCCATAAACAGGAATACCTATAATAACTAAATCTTCTTTTCCAAAATTATAATCTTTTGGATTATCACATGAAAATGTTAAATCATAATCATAAGTTTCAAGTCCTGTTCCTTTACCTATATTTTGTATAACTGTTTTTGTAGTATGTGTAGGGCTGAAATAGAATAAATGAACTTTTTGTATTTCCATCATAATACCTCCTAAACTTTTAAAAACCCAGTTTTTTTAAATTTTCTTTGATTATATTACAGCTTAAATCAAATTTTTCTTTTTCTTCATTGTTAACAGGAACTTGAATAGTATATTCGACACCATTTTTTCCTACAACAGCAGGAATTCCTGTATAAATACCTGAATTACCGTATTCGTTATTTAAAAATACAGAGCATGGAAGAACTTTCTTTTCATCATGGAATACAGCTTTTACAAGCTCAGCACAAGTACATCCGATTCCAAATTCAGTAGATTTTTTTCCTCTGTAAATATCCCAGCCGGCAGAGATAACTTTTTTCTCTATATTTTTAAAATCAATATTAGAAAATTTTTCAGGATTTTCTTTTATTAAATCAGAAAGCAGTTTTCCATTGACAGATGCAGAAGAAAAAACAGGAATCTGAGAGTTTCCGTGCTCGCCTATTACCCATGCCTGAATAGATTTTGCATCAATTTCAAGTTCTGTACTCAAAATTCTGCGGAATCTGGCAGAGTCTAAACCAGTTCCAGTTCCTATAACTTTATTGTAAGGGAGTCCTGAATATTTTTGAACCAGATAAGTAACAATATCAACAGGATTTGTTATTACAACAAAAATTCCTTTAAAACCATATTCCATTATTTCAGGAATAATCTCTTTTATAATATCATGTGAAGAATAAAGCTCTGCCATACGGTCTTCATCTTGTATCCCTCCAACAGAGATAACGATAATATCTGTACCAGCAGCATCTTTTAATTCCCCGGCAGTTATTTTTGTTTTATAAGGAATAAAAGAAACAGTATCCATACAGTCCAATCCCTGAGAAACAGCTTTTTCCTTATTAATATCAACAAAAATAATTTCGTCACACACACCTTGTAAAAGCATAGCATAGGCACAGTGACTTCCAACGTGCCCAGCTCCAATAATTCCAACTTTTTTTAAATCACCCATTTTAAACCACCCTCAAAATTTTATGTAAATTATTTTGTAATACTGTTTATAGATTTTTCTAAAATTCCTGTAACATATGCAATTACCATTCCGTAATTTGTAACCTGAACACCTGCATTGTTACATTCAAGAATTCTGTTTTCCATAGCTTTCCTTGTAATCATACAGCCGCCGCAGTGAATAATCAAATGAAATTTATCTAAATTTTCAGGAAAATCTTTTCCCATAGAAAAAGAAAAATTAAAATGTTTCCCTGTTTTTTTCTGCAGCATCATAGGAATTTTTACACGTCCGATATCTTCATGTGAAGTGTTATGTGAACATGTTTCGGCAATAAGAATGTCTGCTCCCTCTTTTAAATTTTTTATAACTTCAATTCCATCGATAAATTTTTGCAGATCTCCTTTTTGCTTTGCAAAAAGAATTGAAAAACTTGTAAGAGGAAATCTGTCAGCAACAATTTTATCAACTGCTTTGAAAGCCTGTGAATCAGTTATCACAAGTTTTATATTTTTATTTTCCTCAAGAGCAGAAGAAAGTTCTGTATCTCTTGCAACAACAATTTTTATTCCATTATCAAGTGCATCTCTTAAAAGCTGTACCTGCGGAAGAATAAGTCTTCCTTTTGGAGCCTCTGAATCTATGGGAACAACCATAACCACAGTATCTCCATATTCAACAATCCCTTTTAAAAGACTTGGCTCTTCATCTAAAACATCAAGTTTTTCTATAAGAATTTTTTTAAAGTCAAGTACAGAGTTTCTGTCTTTAGCAGAAATAAAATAAGGCTCTTTTATCATTTTTTTCAATTCTTCTTTTTTTTCTTCTGAAAGAGTTTCCATTTTATTTATAACTGTCATAAAAGGAATATGATATTTTTTTAATATAAACAGATTTTCATTGTATATATTTTCATCAAAATCATTCCCGTCAATAACGTAAACAGCAAAATCAGATTTTTTAATCTCCCTTAAAGTTTTTTCTATTCTGAGTTTTCCAAGCTCTGTGCTGTCATTAAAACCTGCAGTATCAATAAACAGAACAGGTCCGAAAGGAATAAGCTCCATGGCTTTTTTTACAGAGTCAGTAGTTGTTCCTTTTATATGGGAAACAATAGAGATATCCTGCTCTGTAACAGCATTAAGCAGAGAAGATTTTCCTGCATTTGTAGATCCAAGAAAAATTATATGCGTTCTGTTTGAATTTGGTGTAGTATCCATTTTGTCACCCCAGATAAATTTTATTAAGAAAATTATATCATAAAAAAATATAGAAAACTAATAATTCAAAGGTTTTTTGTTGACATTTTTTTTTAGTAATGGTAAAATGAAATGCTGTAAAATATGCACATTGACTATTTCTAAACTGGGTGCTTGAAAAAGTTGTTTAGTTTTGAGGTCAGTGGAGGGCAAAACCAAAAATATTAGGAGGAACAAAAATGGCAGTAGTAACAATGAAACAATTACTTGAGTCTGGAGTTCACTTCGGACACCAAGCAAAAAGATGGAATCCAAAGATGGCAAAATACATCTTTACAGAAAGAAACGGAATCCACGTAATCGATTTACACAAATCACTTAAAAAAATTGAGGAAGCTTATGAAGTAGTAAGAGAAATCGCTGCTCAAGGTGGAACAGTTCTATTCGTAGGAACTAAAAAACAAGCTCAAGAAGCTATGAAAGACCAAGCTGAAAGATCTGGAATGTTCTATGTAAACAACAGATGGCTTGGAGGAATGCTTACTAACTTTGAAACTATCAAAGGAAGAATAGCAAGATTAAAAGAATTAGACAGAATGGATAAAGACGGAACTTTAGATACAGCTTACACTAAAAAAGAAGCTGCTAACTTAAGAAAAGAGTTAGAAAAATTATCTAAAAACTTATCTGGAATCCAAGATATGCCAAGAATCCCAGATGCTTTATTCGTAGTTGACGTTAAAAAAGAAGCTTTAGCAGTTGCAGAAGCAGATCACTTAGGAATTCCAGTAATTGCTATGATCGACACTAACGTAGATCCAGACTTAATTACTTACCCAATCCCTGCAAACGATGACGCAATCAGATCAGTAAAATTAATGTCTACATTAGTAGCTAACGCTATCATCGAAGGTAAACAAGGTGTTGAAGAGAAAGTAGTTGACGAAACTGCAGAAGTTACTGAAGAAGTAGCAGAAAACGGAGCAGCTGAATAATTAAAAATATAATTCCTTAAAGATATAAAAAATAAAAGGAAATGAGGAGGATATTAGATGGAAATCACAGCTAAGATGGTAAAAGAACTTAGAGAGATGACTGGTGCTGGAATGATGGATTGTAAAAAAGCACTTCAAGAAAATGAAGGAAACTTCGATAAAGCTATTGACTACCTAAGAGAAAAAGGTATGGCAAAAGCTGTTAAAAAAGCTGGAAGAATCGCAGCTGAAGGATTAGTATTTGAAGGTGTTTCTGCTGACCACAAAACAGCAGTAGTAATCGAATTCAATGCTGAAACAGACTTCGTTGCTAAAAACGACGAATTTAAAGCTTTCGGAAACTTATTAGTAGAAACTGCTTTAAACAACCCAGTTTCAACAGTAGAAGAATTAAAAGCTGTTAAAGTTGGAGAAAGCACAATAGAAGAAAAATTAGTTGCTCTAATTGCTAAAATTGGAGAAAACATGAACATCAGAAGAATGCAGAAAACAGTTACAGAAGGATTTGTAACAACTTACAACCACCTTGGAGGAAAACTTGGTGTTATAGTTGAAATGTCTGCTGAAATGACTCCTGAAAGATTAGAAAGAGCGAAAGGAATAGCTATGCACGTTGCAGCTATGAACCCTTCTTTCTTAAACTCTTCTGAAGTTACAACAGAAGTTTTAGAGCACGAAAAAGAAATAGCAAGAAAACAATTAGAAGCTGAAGGAAAACCAGCTAAAATTATAGAAAACATTCTTGTTGGAAAAATGAGAAAATTCTATGAAGAAAACTGTTTAGTAGACCAAATCTACGTTAAAGCAGAAGACAAAGAAACAGTTGCTAAATTTGCTGGAGATATGACAGTTCTTTCTTTCACAAGATTCAAAGTTGGAGACGGAATTGAGAAAAAAGTTGAAGATTTCGCAGCAGAAGTTGCAGCTCAAATCAAAGGATAATACTTCTAAGAGATAACATTGGGGATGCAGCCAGCATCCCTATTTTTTTAAAAATAATAGGAGGAGAAATGACACCTGTATATAAAAGAATATTATTAAAACTTAGCGGAGAAGCTTTGATGGGAGATCAAGAGTTTGGAATATGTTCTGAAGTAATAAGCTCTTATGCTAGACAAATCAAAGAAATTGTGGATTTAGGCGTAGAAGTAGGAATTGTTATAGGAGGAGGAAACATTTTCAGAGGACTTTCTGGTGAAGAACAAGGAATGGACAGAGTAACTGGAGATCACATGGGAATGCTTGCAACTGTTATTAACTCACTTGCACTTCAAAACTCTATTGAAAAGTTAGGAGTGACAACAAGAGTTCTTACAGCAATAGAAATGCCTCAGATAGCAGAGCCATATATCAGAAGAAGAGCTGAAAGACACTTGGAAAAAGGAAGAGTTGTAATATTTGGTGCAGGAACTGGAAACCCATATTTTACAACTGATACAGCTGCAGTTTTAAGAGCAATTGAAATAAATGCAGATGTTGTAATAAAAGCAACTAAAGTTGACGGTATTTATGATAAAGACCCAGTAAAATATCCTGATGCAGTAAAATACAATACTGTAACATACAGTGAAGTTTTAAATAAAAACTTAAAAGTTATGGATGCAGCTGCAATTTCTCTTTGCAGAGATAATAAACTGCCTCTTATTGTATTTAATTCTCTTGTAGAAGGAAATATAAAGAAAGTAGTTCTTGGTGAATGCGAGAACATCGGAACTAAAGTTATATAAAATTTTTTAGGAGGAAAATATGAGCGTAGAAATATTAATGAATGAATGTAAAGAGAAAATGACAAAAGCAATCGAAGCTACAAGACACAAATTCACTGCAATCAGAGCAGGAAGAGCAAGTGTTGCTATGCTTGACGGAATAAAAGTAGAGCAGTATGGTTCTTTAATGCCTTTAAACCAAGTTGGTACAGTATCAGCTCCAGAACCAAGATTATTAGTAATCGATCCATGGGATAAATCTGTAATTCCTGTAATAGAAAAAGCTATAATGGCATCTAATGTAGGACTTACTCCAAACAATGACGGTAGAGTAATAAGACTTATGGTTCCAGAACTTACAGCTGACAGAAGAAAAGAATATGTAAAACTTGCTAAAAAAGAAGCTGAAGAAGGAAAAGTAGCAGTAAGAAACATAAGAAAAGATGTAAACAATGCTCTTAGAAAACTTCAAAAAGATGAAGAAATAACTGAAGATGAATTAAAGAAACATGAAGATGATGTTCAAAAATTAACAGACAAAACTATAAAAGATATAGATGCTTTACTAGCAGTAAAAGAAAAGGAAATTACAACAGTTTAATAAAAAACAGTTGCATATATTTTAATCCGGGAGTATAATCAAACTATCTGTTCGATTATTTGCAAGAATTATACAATAATGGGGCTGACAATTAATATTTCTGGAGGGTTTTGTAAGATGTTAAAAGGAAGAGTTAAATGGTTCAACAAAGAAAAAGGATTTGGATTCATCACTTCTGAAGAGGGAAAAGATTACTTTGTACACTTTTCTGGAATAGTTGGAGAAGGATTCAAAAGCTTAGAAGAGGCTCAAGAAGTTACTTTTGAAGTAGAAGAAGGAGCAAAAGGACCAGTAGCTGTTAAAGTAACAGCAGCATAATAAAAAAATAATAATTTTTAAGGAGTTATTGCAGTGTATTTATTAACTGCAGTAGCTCTTTTTTTATTTGTTGAAAAATAAAAACACACATGTTATTATATAAAGGAAGGTAAGAAAAACAAGGAGAAGATTATGAAGATAGGATTAGTGCTTGAAGGCGGAGGAATGAGAGGAGTATATACTGCAGGTGTACTTGATGCTCTCATAAATGAAAATTATTGTGCTGATTATCTGATAGGTGTATCAGCAGGATGTACAAATGGAGCTTCCTATATTTCTTGGCAGAAAGAAAGAGGAATGAGAACCAATATCAATTATATAGATGACAAAAGATATTTAAGTTTTTCCAGTTATTTAAAAACAGGTTCATTGTTTGGAATGGATTTTCTGTTTTATGATATTCCTGAAAGATTAGATCCTTTTGATTATGAAAGCTGTTTTGCTTCTGAATGTGATTACAGAGTGGGAGTTACTAATATAGAAACAGGAAAAGAGGAATATTATGGGAAAGAGGCTCTGAAAAAGGAGAGTAGAAATATAATTCTTCGTGCATCAGTTTCACTTCCTATTGCATCTCCCATAGTTAATATTGACGGAAAAAAATATCTTGATGGCGGAATCGGAGACCCTATTCCTATAAAAAAAGCCTATGCAGATGGCTGTGAAAAAGTTATAGTAGTTCTTACAAGAGACAGAGGGTACAGAAAAAAAGCTTCGAAAGGAAAGTGGCTGTTTAGACTGGTTTATAAAAAATATCCAAAACTTGTAAAACTTCTTGCTGAACGTCATATATTGTATAATGACACATTGGAATATATAAAAGAGATGGAGAAAGAAAATAAAGCCTTTGTAGTGGCACCGGACAAGCCTATTGAAATAGACAAATTTGAAAAGAATAAAGCTAAACTTTTTGAAGTGTATAAAATGGGACTTGCAGACGGAAAGAAAGTTTTTGATAAATACAAAGAATTTCTTGATACAGAAAATCATAAAAAATATAAAAATATCTGAAATGTTGAAAATCCTTGAAAAAAATGATAGAATAGAGAAAGTTAAAGATATTTTAGGAGAAAAGAAAATGGTAACTTTAAAAAATGTATTCTTGACAGCTTCATATTACTATTGCAGATAATAAGGTTTAAGACTGAAAAATAAAAGTTTTAAACCAGCTTTGTAATGTAAATAGTAATGCTGGAGAATATATTTTGATAGGAATAAAACAAGCCTGTTGATAAATATTCAACAGGCTTTTCTTTTATTTGCTTTTAAAACAAATATCTTTATGTTAAAATGAAATGTAAAATAAAAATCAGGGGGATATAATGATGGAAAATGTTTATGACGTGCTTAAAGATCGTGGATATTTAAAACAGTTCACAGATGAAGAAGAGATTAAAAAGCTTTTATCAGAAGAGAAAATAACTTTCTATATTGGATTTGACCCAACAGCAGACAGCTTACACGTAGGACACTTTATAGCTATGATGTTTATGGCTCACATGCAGAAATTTGGACACAGACCAATCGCACTTGTAGGCGGAGGAACAGCGATGGTTGGAGATCCAAGCGGAAGAACAGATATGAGAACTATGATGACAAAAGAAACAATAGCTCACAATGTTGCATGTATAAAAAAACAAATGGAAAAATTTATAGATTTTTCAGATGGAAAAGCTGTTTTGGAAAACAATGCAAACTGGTTATTAGGACTTAACTATATAGATTTCTTAAGAGAAATAGGAGCAGAGTTCTCTGTAAACAAAATGCTTGCAGCAGAGTGTTTTAAATCAAGAATGGAAAAAGGATTATCTTTCTTAGAGTTTAACTATATGTTAATGCAGGGATATGATTTCTATGTGCTTAACGAAAAATATAACTGTAAAATGCAGCTTGGAGGAGATGACCAATGGTCAAATATTATAGCTGGTATAAATCTTGTAAGAAAGAAAAAACAGGAAACAGTATATGGTATGACTTGCACACTTCTTACTAACAGCGAAGGTAAGAAAATGGGAAAAACAGCAAAAGGTGCTTTATGGCTTGATCCTGAAAAAACATCTCCATATGAATTTTATCAATACTGGAGAAATATTGCAGATGAAGATGTTGAAAAATGTCTTGCACTGTTAACATTTATTCCAATGGATGAAGTAAGAAGACTTGGAGCTTTAAAAGATGCAGAAATCAACCAGGCTAAAATTGTGCTTGCTCATGAAATAACTAAGATGATTCACGGACAGGAAGAGGCAGATAAAGCTAAAACTGCTGCTGAAGGTGCTTTTGGTACAGGAGGAGATGTTTCTAACCTTCCAACAACAGAACTTTCAAAAGAAAATCTTGGTGTAAATATGATAGATTTCTTAACTGAAAATGGAGTTTTAAAAACTAAGAGTGAAGGAAGAAGATTAATACAGCAAAACGGGATGTCAGTAAACGGAGATAAAGTTACTGATGTAGCTTTTGCTTTAACAGAAGAAGTTTTTAAAGACGGAGAAGCCATTGTAAAAATGGGTAAAAAGAAATTTAACAGAATAGTATTAAAATAAGCAGACAAAAATGTATATAAACAATAATAAAAAAAGGTGATTTTTTTGATTCTTTTAAGAGAAACAACAGAAAGTGATATTCCTGAAATATACAATCATATTCATTTGGATTATATAAAAAAATATTATGATAATCTGGAAGAACAGTGGGAAGCTCATGAAAGGTGGTACAAATTTCTTATTCATTCAGAGGCATATATTTTATACACAGTGACCAGTACAGAAACTGGGAAGTTTTTAGGGTGCGTAAAATTTGAGCTGGAAGGGGAATGTGCCATAATAAATATATATCTTGTAAAAGATATAAGAGAGCATGGCTACAGCCACAAGATTATTGAAAGAAGTATTGAGGAGCTTCATTTTAAAAGACCTGATATTTCAATAATTCTTGCGTATATTTTAGAGGAAAATACAGCTTCTCTGAGTGCTTTTAAAAAATCAAAATTTCAATATGATGGAATAGAAGTTTATAAGGGCATAGAACATATGCTTTTTATAAAATCTTTATAAGAAAATAAAAAATAGAGGTTGTTGTGAGTTAAAAAAAATTAAGAATAAAATTCTCGATATTAAAAATATCTGCGTAATCTATGCAGCGAAACAGAATACAGAAAATTTGACTGTTTGAGTGAAACGAGTTTCAAATTTTCTTTCTGTAAGCAATATAGATAGCTGATATTTTTTCCTAGAGGATTTTATTCTTAATTACAAAATACAACAGCCTCAGATTTTTTATTTTTATTAAATAATAATCAAAAGGAGATGGAAAGATAAATGAATAAAAAAGAAAAAGTAAAATATGTTTTGGAAAAATTAGAAGAAAAATTTGGAAAACCAAAATGTGCACTAAATTTTAAAACTCCTTTTGAACTTTTAGTTGCAGTAATACTTTCTGCACAATGTACAGATAAACGTGTAAATATTGTAACTGAAAAAATGTTTAACGAAGATAAAATAAATACTCCTGAGCAGTTTGCAGAAATGGAGTTAACAGAGATAGAAGAACTTATAAAAAGTACAGGATTTTATAAAAATAAAGCTAAAAATATTCAGAAAGCAAGCAGACAGCTCCTTGAAAAATATAATGGAGAAATTCCTCAAGAGATGGACGAACTTCTTGAACTTGGAGGAGTGGGAAGAAAAACAGCCAATGTTGTGAGAGGGGAAATCTGGGGACTTGCTGACGGAATAACAGTTGATACTCATGTAAAAAGAATTACTAATTTGTTGGGGCTTACAGTGGAAACAGATCCGGTGAAGATTGAAAGAGATTTGATGAAGATAGTGCCTAAAAAAAGCTGGATAGACTTTTCACATTATATTATTTTACAGGGAAGAGATAAATGTATAGCAAGACGTCCTCAGTGTGCTGAGTGTGAAATAAAAACGGCTTGCAAGCATTATGAAGAAATAAGTAAAAAATAAAAATATAAATTTGAAAGGCAGTGATGGTTTTGAAACTTATAATGTTAGGGACAGGGAATGCAGCAGTAACAGAGTGTTATAATTCGTGTTTTGTGTTAGCTGAAGGCGAAAATTATTTTCTTATTAACGGCGGCGGAGGAAGTACTGTTTTAAGACAGCTTAAATATGCTGGGGTAAATTGGAAAGACATAAAGAATATTTTTGTAACTCACAAGCATATAGATCATTTAATGGGTGTTATATGGATGATACGTATGATATGCCAGGAGATGCATCAGAATAATTATGAAGGTGAAGTAAAAGTTTATGCTCACGAAGAAGTTATAGAAGTTATATATGATATTTCTCATATGGTTTTACATGAAATGGAAACAAAATTTATCGGAAAAAGAGTTCATCTTATTCCTGTTTACAATGGAGAAAAACGTTTTATCATAGGGCATAAAACAACATTCTTTGATATCTACTCAACAAAAGCAAAACAATTTGGTTTTTCTGTTGATCTTGGAAATGGAGAGAAACTTACATGCTGTGGAGACGAGCCATATCATAAATATGAAAGAGAGTTTGTAGAAAACAGCAAATGGCTTATGCATGATGCATACTGTTTATACTCGGAGGCAGAAGAGTTTGGACCATATGAAAAAACTCATTCTACTGTAAAAGAGGCAAGCGAACTTGCAGAGACAATGAATGTAAAAAATCTTATACTTTATCACACAGAGGATAAAAATATAAAGAACAGAAAAGAATTGTATAAAGAAGAGGGAGCACAATATTTTAAAGGAAATATACTTGTTCCAGATGATTTAGAGACTATTGAACTATAATATTCTTAATTTTATAGTTGATAGGAATTTATTTAAATAATTCTTGAGTTGGCAAATATACAATACAGGGTATAAGGCTTATAATCCCTTGAAAAAATATGAAAAATATATATAATAATTCTTGACATGGTAAATAAAGAATGGTATAAAGTAAATGGGAAAAGAAATTAAATCTTGGGAGCTGATTCAAAAATGAAAATATATTTAGATAACAATGCAACAACAAGACTTGATGATGATGCATTTGAAGCAATGATACCATTTTTTAAAGAAGAATATGGAAACGCCTTCAGCTTACACCTTTTTGGAAAAGAAACAGGAAAAGCTGTAGCAGAGTCTAGAAAAACAATAGCAGATCTTCTTGGAGTGTTGCCAGATGAAGTAATCTTTACAGGTTCTGGAACAGAGGGAGACAACCTTGCTATAAGAGGAGTTGCAAGAGCATACAAAAACAGAGGGAAACATATAATTGTAAGTTCAATAGAACACCCTGGTGTAAGAAATACATGTAAAGATTTAGAAAAAGAAGGATATGAAATAACAGTTTTAAATGTAGATGAAAATGGAGTTGTAGATTTAGAACAACTTAAATCTGCTATAAAAGATGAAACAATTCTTATTTCTGTAATGCACGCCAATAATGAAACTGGTGTTATACAGCCAATCGAAGAGATAGGAAAAATAGCTAAAGAAAATAAAATTTTATTCCATGTAGATGCAGTTCAGTCTATGGGAAAACTTCCAATAGATCCAAAAGCAATGGGAATAGATTTATTAGTATTCACTGCTCATAAATTCTACGGACCAAAAGGTGTTGGAGCTTTATATGTAAGAAACGGAGTAAGACTTGGAAAAGTTATTACAGGTGGAGGTCAGGAGAAAAAACTAAGACCTGGTACAACTAATACTCCATTAATCGTTGGAATGGCAAAAGCTTTAGAAAAAGCATATGCAACAATGGATGAAGAGTTTAAAAAAGAATCTGAATTAAGAGATTATTTTGAAGAACAACTTTTAGCTAAAATACCTGAAATTGTAATCAATGGTAAAAAAGTAAAAAGACTTCCCGGAACATCAAGCGTAACTTTCAAATATGTAGAAGGAGAATCAATTCTTCTTTCACTTAGCATGAAAGGAATAGCAGTAAGTTCTGGTTCAGCTTGTTCATCTGATGAACTGCAGGCTTCACATGTGCTTTTAGCAATGGGTATTCCTGAAGAATTTGCTCATGGAACAATAAGATTCAGTCTTGGAAAATATAATACAAAAGAAGAGATAGATTATACAATAGATGCAGTGGTAGAGGTTATCGGTAAGTTAAGAATGATGTCACCACTTTGGAATGAATTTCATAAATAATATTTATTTAAAATATAGGGAGGCAAATTAATAATGCAATACTCAGAAAAAGTAATGGATCACTTTATGAATCCTAGAAACATGGGAGTTATAGAAAATCCAGACGGATATGGAAAAATAGGAAACCCTTCTTGCGGGGATATAATGGAAATATTTTTAAAAATAGATAATGATATTATAACAGATGTAAAGTTCAGAACATTTGGATGTGCATCAGCAATTGCAACATCTTCAATTTCTACAGAAATGATATTAGGAAAAGATATTCATGAAGCGTTAAAAATCACTAATAAAGTAGTGGCAGAGGCTCTTGATGGTCTTCCTCCAGTAAAAATGCACTGTTCTGTATTAGCAGAAGAGGCAGTTAAAGCTGCTATTGAAGATTATTTAGCAAAAAAAGAAAAATAATATTTTAAATAATATTTCGAAAGAGGCTCAGCCTCTTTCTTTTTTTTGAAAAAATGCTATAATTTAGTATACAAAAAAGATTCAAGGGGGAATAGATTGCTTAAAAAGTTATGGCTTGTAATTATTGCTTTAATATCCAGTTTGAATATTATGGCGATAGATATAAACGAAAGTACAGAAGAGATTACAGAACAAATTCCAATATGCAGAGCATATATTTTAGGGGACACTAAAGGAAACATTTTTTATTCTGAAAACGAAAAAGAAAAGGTTCCTATGGCATCTGTAACAAAGATTATGACACTTATGCTTACTTATGATGCTTTGAATGAAGGAAAAATTAAACTTACAGATAAAATGGTTGTGGATAAAACTATGGCTGTTATGGAGGGCAGCAGAATATGGATGAAAGAGGGAACGAAAATCTCTGTTGAGGATTTAATAAAAGCAACAGCTCTTCATTCAGCCAATAATGCTGCATATGGTTTAGCTAAGCTTGTAGGCGGTGATGTAGATACTTTTGTTAAGATGATGAATGATAAAGCTAAAGAACTTGGCTTTGGAAATGAAATAAAATATAATACACCGACAGGGCTTCCTCCTCATATGACAGGAAGAGGGGAAGATGTAGGAAGTGCTTTGGGAATTTATAAACTTTCTATAGCAGCTTTAAACTATCCTGAATACATAGAGATGGCGTCTAAAAAAGAAGAAAGAGTGAGTTATTTAAATAATAATAAAATTTATAATAGAAATAAACTTCTTGGAAAAGAGGGGATTTATGGAATAAAGACAGGACACCACGATAATTGGTTCAATATTACAGTTGCTAGTGATAAAAATAATATGGATTCTATCACAGTTGTTTTAGGTTCTCCAACAGAAGAGATGAGAAATGAAAAAATTCTTGAAGAGATAGAGTTGTTTCATAAAGAATATAAGCTTGTAGAATTTTTGAAAGATAATATTCCTGTTTCTGAAATAGAAGTTGCCAATGGGGCTGTAAAGATGGTTGAAGTATATCCTGATAAAGATTTCAGCAATGCAGTAAGAAATGACAGTGAGGTGCGTTTTATAGCCTCTAAAAAGTATTTGGTAAAAGCTCCGTTGAAATCTGGTGAAGATGTAGGGAGCTATGAGCTTTACATAGATGGAAGACTTGCTGACACAGGAAACCTTATTGTAAAAGACAATGTAGAAAAAATAAATGATTTTTTTGGAATTTTCAGCGATAATTAAAAAATAAAAAATTTTAAATATTTTTTTCTGTTTTTGGGCTGTTTAAGATATTTGTGAAAAAATTTTTTAGAAAATTTTTAAATTTTTCTCTTTAGAAAAATATTGATTTGTAAAGCTTAGTTTAATTTCTATGAAAATAAAATAAAAATTTTTTAATTTTTTTAAAAAAAGTTGTTGACGAATTTTAATTACTGTGGTATTATACATCTTGTCCGTGAGAAACAGGACAAACAAATAATAAAGGACATTAACAACAGAATAGAGAATAATAAAGACAAAAAAGCATACCTAATTTGGTGTAACAAAAGTAAGTGTAAATTAAATTGACCTAGTCAATCAAACATATTTTAATGAAGAGTTTGATCCTGGCTCAGGATGAACGCTGACAGAATGCTTAACACATGCAAGTCTACTTGAATTCTCTTCGGAGATAGTAAGGTGGCGGACGGGTGAGTAACACGTAAAGAACTTGCCCTGCAGTCTGGGACAACTATTGGAAACGATAGCTAATACCGGATATTATGCGAGAGCCGCATGGCTCTTGTATGAAAGCTATATGCGCTGCAGGAGAGCTTTGCGTCCCATTAGTTAGTTGGTGAGGTAACGGCTCACCAAGACGATG
>UQOH01000008.1 GCA_900542625.1 uncultured Fusobacterium sp. | reverse complement strand
ATTTTAGTTCAAGATTTTGTAAAAAATTTAAAAGGGGACGCCGCGTCCCTTTTTTCTTTTTTTATATTTTGTCAACAACAACTCTCTCTACTCTCGGACTGATAATTGTTAATAATTCATAGATTGCCATCTTTAAAGAAGAGGCAGCTGCATAAGTGTTTGGATAAAAAATAATAGTACCTCCCTCTTTAACACTGCTGTCTGCTTCAATAAATGTGTTGTCCATAGTAACAAGGGTGATATCAAACTCTTTATTATTTATAAGACATTTTGTTCCCTGATTATATTTTAAAAATCCATCCCCATAGCCAAATTTTATTTTAGCTGTATATTTACAATCACCTGCATTAATATTTGTTTTTAAATTATATGCAAGGTATTTAGAGTTTTCAAGATTTCTGATTCCGGCAATTTTTCCTTCCAAAGAAAAAACTTGTTTTAAATTTTTGTCAAAGAACCCTTCTTCTTGTAAACCATAAATAAGCATTCCTGTTCTCAAATGAGTAGTTATATCTAAAGAACCAAAGTTTTCTACAGCTGCACTGTTTTGAAGATGAATCATTTTAAACCTTTCTTTTCCAAGATAGCTGACAATTTCTTCAAATTTTTTTATAAGTTCAAGTCCTTCTTCATAATTTACTGAAAACAGATGAGAATAGATTCCTGAGAAACTTAAATTATGTTTTTCAATATAATCTTTTAATTTTTTTAAATCTTTTAATTCTATTCCATTTCTTCCAAAACCAAAATCAATTTTTATTTGTATTCTGTCTGCAGGAATTCCAAAATTCAAAGCTTCTTCTAATTCTTCAAAAACATTTACAGTCATATGAAACACAGGAGTATTTTTGATAGTGTTCAAAGCTTCTAAGCCGATACTTTCAAAAATTAAAATTTTAGAGTCAAAATGATTTAGTTCTGTAAAAATTTTTTCAGCTTCAACAAGACGAGCTACAGCAAATTCTTTATATCCGTTTTTATATAATAATTTTGTAATAAGGTTTATATCATGTCCGTATGCATTAGACTTTACAACAGCCAGCACTTTCTTTTTAAAGTTTGAAGAGAGATAGTTCATATTGTTTATAAGATTTCTTTCAGAAATCATCATTTTAGTTGAGTTAATTGCCATGTTTTATTCTCCTAATTTTATTTGTTCTTTTTATTGTAACACAAAAACAGATTAAAACAAATAGGGTAAAATATATTTTGCTTTTTTTTGAAAATTACAGTATAATAGATATAGGGAAAAAAGATTTTTTAAGGGCAGGATAATTCTCTCCCCTAAGAGATTTATAAATATGAGTTAAAATTCAAAGAAAGGGACTGTTAACTGCAGTCCCTTTCTTTGATATCTGAGCATATATTTAAAAACTTAATTTTCTAATTTCTTTATAACAGAATTAAGAACATCTATTCCTTTTACAATATTTTTTTCCTCACACTGAGCAAAGCTTATTCTGATAAAATTATTTTTATTTTCAGAGAAAACAATTCCCGGTAAAATTCCAATTCCATTTGAAAGCATATTCAGATAAACAGCTTTGCTGGAAATATTTTCAGGAAGTTCTATCCAAAAAGACAAACCTCCTTTTGGCTTTTTAAATTTAATGCTGTTTATTTTTTTTAAACATTTATACATAACAGTCTGTTTTTTTCTAAAAAGATTACGAGCTTTTTCCATATGAATATCCCAATCTTTATTTTCTAAGAGATATTGAAAGGCACGCTGATTAAGTCCCGAATGATAAATATTAACAAACAGATTTTTATTAAAAATATTATTCATAATATCAGGAACAGCTATATATGCTAAACGAAGTCCGGGCATAAATGCTTTGGAATAACTTTTAATATAAATAACCCTGTTGTTCTTATCAATGCTTTTCAAAGAAGAAGGTTTAGTATCATCAAAATATAAATCAGATAAACCATCGTCTTCAAGAATATAGAAATTATATTTTTCAGCCAGTTCCAATAATTTGATTTTTTTAGTTCTGCTTGTAGATATTCCTGTTGGATTATGAAAGTTTGTCATAGTGTAAAACATTTTTATTTTTTTTGTTTCCAATATTTTTTCAAATTCTCTTAAGGAAAATCCATCATCAAGCATAGATACTTTTATAATTTTACAGCCTGCTTTTTTAAAACTTTCTATTGCTCCACGATAAGTGGGATCTTCCACAATAATAATATCATTTGGAAAACATAAAGCCTGAGTGATAATATCAATTCCCTGTTGTGCTCCTGAAACAATCTGCAGGCTTCCTGCTGAGATATTTATTCCCTCTTCAGCTTTTAGTTTTTCAGAAATAGTTTTTCTTAAATAAAAATATCCCTGAGGATCCTCATAAAGAAAAGCAGACTCCTTATCTCTGTCCAAAACAAAATTGATAGCTTTTTTTAAGCTTTCAAGAGGCATGAGAGTTTCATTTGGAGTAGCAGATGCAAAGTCGATTTCAAAATCAGGATTAAGATATCCATATTTAAAAGTTTCACTTTCCATATGATCTTCAAGAAATATATTCTTTTTTTTCTGGAGCCTTTTTACATATATTCCACTTCCCTCTTTTTTTGTGACAAAACCGTTTTTTTCTAATTCATCATAAGCTCTTACTGCTGTAGAAGGACTTATGTTAAGCTGCTCTGCCAGTTTTCTCACTGGAGGAAGTTTTCCTTTAAGTTCCCCTTTTTCAATTTTCTCTTTCAGCTGTGAATATATTTGAATGTATATTTTACCGTTTTTTTCTATGTGAATAAGTTGTTTCATTTTGTTCCTCTTATTTATAACTTCTTTATATTTATTACTGCTGTACTATTGCACTTGATTCAATAATACCTTTTCTCATAAGTTCAACCTCAACATCATTGTCAGGAATTTTTATATTAATAACTTGTCCGCTGTTTATATTAATATAATTTTCTATTCCTCTGACCATGAAAGGGATAGAATATCTTAAATCGCCGCTTCCATCGGTCATTGAGGCATTAACCTGCCAGAGACTTTTTGTTTTGTTTCTGTTAAAAGATGTCAGCTGAATATTTTTTATGAAAATTGTTTTTGTCCTTACTTTTGTTCTGTATCCTACCATTTCATAATCTCTTTCCCAGTAAGTATATGGATAGTATCTTCCGTCAATTTTTCTGTATCTTGTATAAGGACGTAAAACAGTATCCCATACAGGTTCATCATAAGAATATGTATAAGTTTGAGGATCAGAGATTTCATAATCGAAAACAATAAGCTGGTCAGCCTCTCTTAAACTGCGAACTTTTACAAAACCTTTTTTAGCAAGAACCATATCAATATATTTTTCAAATTCGTTCAGCTGAAAAACAAGAGTTGTATTTTTTGCTTTGCTTTCATCTGCCTGAAGAAAATATTTGTTTCCTGCAGCAGTATGAGAACTGTATGAACTTACTTGAATAGAATGGTTAAGTGTAGTGCAGCCGTTTAAAATTAGTATTATGATAAAAAGTATAAAAAACTTAAATATTGAAATTCTTTTTGCTGTATACATTTTATGTCCTCCTTAATAAATAGAATTTATATTATAAATTTTACCATGAAAAGAAGTTTATTAAAATAAAAAAATAAGAACCTTATATAGTTTATACTTTTATAAGGTTCTTAAATTATTAAATTACAAAGTTTATTATTTTAAAATTATTTCAAATAATTTTAAAGATTTTTGTTTGCCAGCATCACAGCCCCTAAAGGATCAACAGTAAACTTAATTTCTCCATTTTTTATAACAATTTCTTCATTATCAAAAATAGATTTTAAAGATGTTGTATTTTTATCTTTGAAAATATATTTATAGTCTTCTGTTTTTATAGTTACTTCAAATGGGAAAACAGGATTTCTGTTTACAAAAGTAAAGGCAAATTTGTCTTTAGCTTCAACAGGCTTTCCAAAAGCGTCAGTTCCATTATCAGAATAACGGGCAATTCCATAAACATCTTCGTTTATAGATATCTGTTTGAAAAATCCTGTAGAGAAGAAATCGTTATTGTTTCTTATTTGAAGCAGTTTTTTATACCATGACAGTATATTCTGGTCTTCATGTCCCCAAGGGAAAGTATGTCTGTTATCAGGGTCTGCTCCTCCACGAACTCCAGCCTCATCTCCATAGTAGATAATAGGAATTCCGGGGAAAGTCATCTGCATAAGAATTATAAGTTTTAAAATTTTAAACTCTAAATCTCTAAGCAGTCCCCCTTTCTGCATAACTTTTTCTCTGTAAAGTTCTTTTTTATAAATAATATCCTGAATAGTTTTTCCAACATTTTCTGACATAGTAAGGATTCTTACTACGTCATGAGTTCCAAGAATATTTACCAGTGAATAGAAATTTTCTTTAGGATAATTTTCTTTCATTCTTTCAAACAATCCGACAAGTTTGTCTGTATCAAACTTATCAGCAAAGTAATCAAGAAAATAATTTCTGAAAGGATAGTTTGTAACAGAATCAAGTTCTTCTCCGCACATATACTCTCTTCTTACATTATAACTGATTTTGTTTGTAGCATCTTCCCATACTTCACCAAGCAGGATAGATTCTTTATCAGTTTCATGACATTTTTTTCTAAGAGATTTTAAGAAAGGTCCGGGAAGTTCATCTGCAACATCTAAACGCCATCCTTTTATACCCATTTTCATCCATTTGTTAACAACACTGTCAGCATCATTTATGATGTAATCCATAAAAGAAGGAGAAAGTTCATTAACACAAGGAAGATCTTTTACTCCCCACCAGCATTCATAGTCTGTCGGATGTTTATAGAAAGTGTACCAATCATAATATGGAGAACCTACTGAACTATAAGCTCCAATAGAATTATATGTTCCGCAGGCATTAAAATATTTGCTGTCCATACCTGTGTGATTAAATACTCCATCTAATATGATATTGATTCCTCTTGCTTTAGCCTCAGAAATTAATGTTTTAAAATCTTCCTCAGTTCCAAGCATAGAATCAATCTCTTTGTAATCTCCTGTATCATATCTGTGATTGCTTCTTGCCTTAAATATAGGATTCAGATATATAAGATTTATACCTAAGTCTTTTAAATAGTCAAGTTTTTTAGTAATTCCCAGAAGATTTCCTCCAAAGAAATCCCAGCGTAATATTTCGCCGTTCTGACCTTTAATATATAAAGGTTTATCGTCCCAGTTTCCATAGATAAAACTATTTTTTTTAGGACAGTTTACTTTTCCGTCAGGATTTCCATTGAAAAATCTGTCAGGAAAAATTTGGTATATAATAGATTTTTTAAACCAGTCAGGAGTTTTGCTGTTTTTATAATAAGTTGTTATCTGATATGATTTTGGGAAAGAATCATAGATATTTCCAAAACCTCCAAGCTCGTCATAGTTGTTTCCGTAGAATTTAATAATTCCACCAGCCAGTCTTAATTCAAAATAGTAGAATAAAAGATTGGGAACACTTGGAGTATCTATAACACATGTATATTCAAGATATCTTTCCTCACTGATTTCGTTTACAGGAGTATTTTTTGGAGTATCTCTCCGTGTCATATTATACTCTACTCTGTGCGGGCAATTAGGATTTGCCTTATTATCTTCCTGAATGTGAAGTTTTACACTTTCAGGCATAGCTTTTTTACTTACCTTAATTTTAAAATATATTTTATCCCCACAAGGTACGGCTCCATAAGGAGCCTTGTACTCTGTATCTTGTGAGTTAAATTTTACAAAATCGTCTTTCCAGTTTAAAACAAGATATTCCATCATTAATCCTTTCCAAAGCAAATTAAAAATTTAATTTTTTATTTTAGTCTGCTATTTTATGAGGTTTGATATTCCATATTTCATCAGCATACTTTTTAATAGTATTATCAGAAGAGAATATTCCTGAGTTTGCAATGTTGATTAAACTCATTTTTAACCATCCTTCTCTGTTTCTGTATAGAGAATCTACTCTTCTTTGAGCATCTACATAAGAAGCAAAGTCTTTGAATACAAAGAATTCATCATTTGTATCAAATAAGTTTTTAAGGATTAAATCAAATTCATCAGGTCCAACACCAAAGAATCCGTTTCTTAATTGTTCTATAATTAATTGAAGTCTTGGATCGTTGTTAAATGTATCAACTGCGCTGTATCCTCCGTGTGCGTAGTAGTCCATAACCTCTTCAGAAGTAAGACCGAATACAACAATGTTATCTCTTCCAACAGCTTGGTCAATCTCTACGTTTGCTCCGTCAAGAGTAGCCATTGTAATAGCACCGTTCATCATGAATTTCATGTTTCCAGTACCAGAAGCTTCTTTTGATGCAGTAGAAATCTGCTCACTGATATCTCCGGAAGGGATAATTTTTTCAGCAAGAGTAACACCGTAGTTTTGTAGGAATACAACTTTAATTTTTCCTTTAATTTCAGGATCGTTGTTAACTTTATCTGCCACACAGTTTATAAGTTTTATGATTTGTTTAGCAAGATAGTAAGCTGGTGCAGCTTTAGCTCCAAAGAAGAATGTTCTAGGAACCATATCCATATCCGGATTAACTTTTAATTCGTTATATAAGTTCATGATGTTGAAGATATTTAAAAGCTGACGCTTGTAAGCGTGAAGTCTTTTAACTTGAATATCATATATAGAGTTAGGATCTATTTCAACACCGTAAGATTTTTTAACAAATTCAGCAACCTCAACTTTTCTTCTGTGTTTGATGTCAGCTAACTTTTCAAGCACTTCTTTATCATCAACAAATTTCATTAATTCTTTAATTTTTAATGGCTCAGCAACCCAGTCTTTACCAATTGTTTCAAGCATTAAATCTGCTAAGTCTGTGTTTGCTTTTATAAGCCATCTTCTATGAGTGATTCCGTTAGTTTTGTTATTGAATCTTTCAGGATACATTTCGTAGAAATCTTTTAATTCTCTGTGCTTTAAGATTTCAGTGTGAAGCCATGCAACACCGTTTGTAGAATGAGAACCTATAATAGCAAGGTTAGCCATTTTAATGTTTCCGTTTTGAATGATTGCCATGTTATTAATTTTGTTCCAGTCTCCATAGTATTTTTTAGAAACTTCTAAACAGAATCTTCTGTTAATCTCTTCTACGATCATATATATTCTTGGAAGAAGTTTTGCAAACATATCTTTTGGCCATTTTTCAAGAGCCTCAGCCATTATTGTATGGTTAGTGTATGCACAAGTTTTAGTAGTAATTCTCCATGCTTCGTCCCAATCTAAGTTTTCTTCATCAAGAAGAATTCTCATAAGCTCTGCAACAGCAACAGCTGGGTGAGTATCATTAATATGAATTGCTATAAAGTTGTGTAAATCTGAGATATGTTCTCCTGTTTTCTTAAATCTTTGAACTATTGTCTGAATTCCGGCACTTACAAAGAAATACTCTTGTTTAAGTCTTAGTCTTCTTCCAGATTCACTTGAATCATCAGGATATAAAACCTGAGAAATCTCTTCAACAGAATATTTATGCTCAAGATATCTTAAATAGTCACCACGTTGTAAAGTAGATAAGTCAATATCGCTTTCATCTACTTCAGCACTCCAAAGTCTTAATGTGTTAACATTTTTTGTAAGGTATCCAACAATAGGAACGTCATAAGGAACTGCTCTGATTACTTCACAGTTTTCATAAACAGGCTTGAATCTGTCTCCAACTTTTTTCATGTAAACATTTCCGCCGAAGTTTATATTAATTCCTCTGTTTGCTTTTTTAACTTCCCATACAAAGTCTGTTTTTAACCAGTCATCAAGTTTTTCAACTTGGTAACCGTTAACTATTTTTTGTTTGAAAAGTCCGTGTTTGAAACGGATTCCACATCCGTGAGCCGGTAAAGAAAGAGATGCCATTGAGTCCATAAAACATGCAGCAAGTCTTCCAAGTCCTCCGTTTCCAAGTCCTGCATCCGGTTCCATTGCAGCAAGTTCATCAAGGTCTATTCCAAGTTCAGCAAGAGCTTCACTGCATATATCTCTGATTCCAAGGTTAATAAGGTAAGTATTTAATAATTTACCTATTAAGAATTCCATTGAGAAATAATAAGTTTGTTTTGCCTTGCTTTGTGTGTATTCTCTGTTTGTTTTAGCCCAGCCATCAGTTACATAGTCTTTGATTAATTTTCCAAGAGCCATGTATTTATGTTCGATAGAGGCTTCATTTACACCTTCTGCAAATGTAAATGTAAGTCTTTTTATATAATCCTGCTTAATTTGTTCTTTTGTTATCTGCAATTTGTTCCACTTCTCCTTATTCTACTAAACTAACTTTTTGTATAAGTCATTATATTTTTTAGCTGAGTCTTTCCAGCTAGTTTCAGCTTTCATACCATTTTTCTGAATAACAAGCCATTGTTTTTTGTCTTTGTATGTTTCTGCTGCCAGCTGAATTACATTAAGCATATCGTGTGCATTGTAATTTGTGAAAGAGAAACCATTTCCTTCTCCAGTAAATTTATTGTATGGTGTGATAGTGTCTTTAAGTCCTCCTGTTTCTCTTACAATAGGAACAGTTCCGTATCTTAAAGCTATAAGCTGACCGATTCCGCATGGTTCAAATAATGAAGGCATTAAGAACATGTCAGCACCTGCATAGATTAATTTTGCAAGTTTGTCGCTGAAACCTATATTTGAAGATAATTTTTCAGGGTAGATATGTGAGTAGTATTCAAATAAATCTTCATAAGTCTGGTCACCAGTACCAAGGATAACAAGCTGAATGTCAAGGTGAAGAATTTCTTCTATAACACCTTTGATAAGGTCTAGTCCTTTCTGATTAACAAGTCTTGATACAAGCCCGATAACAGGGATATCTTTGTTAACAGGAAGTCCTAATTCTTTTTGAAGTTCAGCTTTATCTATAAATTTATTTTTCATTGTTGTAAGTCCGAAAGTTTTTGGAATATCTTTATCTCTTCTAGGATTGTATGCATCGTGGTCGATACCGTTAACTATTCCATAAAGTTTATCGCTTACAGCATTTAATAAACCATCAAGATTTTCTCCGTAGTATGGAGTTCTTATTTCGTTTGCATAAGTTTCACTTACAGTTGTTACTATATCAGCGTAAACAATTCCGCCTTTCATGAATGATACAGCATCATAATATTTTAATTTGTCTTCTGTGAAGTATGAATAATCAAGTCCAAGAAGTTCAGTTAAAATAGTTTTAGAGAAGATTCCCTGATATCTAAGGTTATGTATTGTATACATAGTTTTGATATTTTGGAATCTTACATCATATCTGTAGAATGCTTCCAAGAAAACAGGAATCATTCCAGTGTGCCAGTCATTACAATGAATAACATCTGGTATGAAATTGTCAATGTGTTTAATTGATTCTAAGACACCTCTTGAGAAAAATGCAAAAATCTCTCCATCATCATAGTGTCCATATGGTTCGTTTCTTTTGAAATAGTATTCATTATCCATAAAATAAAAATCAATTCCATCATATTTTAAGTGATCAAGTCCGCAATATTGGTTTCTCCAACCTACTGGAACGGTAAATTCAGCTACATGGTCCATCTGCTCCTTAAATTCATCAGAAATTTTTCCATATTTTGGAATAATTACTCTTATATCCACTCCAGATTTTTTTAGAGATTTTGGCAGAGAATGTGCTACATCAGCAAGTCCTCCTGTTTTTAGAAATGGAGCAGCTTCTGAAGCTACAAATAGTATTTTCATTTTTGGTGCCTCCTATGTTTTAAATTGAAGCTATCATTGATTATACAGAAAATTCTTTCTCTATAACAAGAGGATAGATGTCACTTCCTTTTAGCTCAGTTCCGGCATCAAGGGTAACATTTTTGTCTATAATAACGTTTTTAATTTTAACTCCGCTCTTGATAGTACAGTTTTGAAGCAGGATACAGTTTTCAATTTCAGCTCCCTCTTCAATAACAGTATATCTAGAAACAATACTGTGTTTTACAGTTCCTTTTATGATACATCCGTTTGCTACAAGAGCGTTGCTTACAACAGAACCGTCATAATATCTTGTAGGAGGTGAATCTTTAGATTTACTGTAAATTGGGTTAGAGTCGTTAAAGAATAATTCTCTTGTAATATCTACTGACAACATATCCATGTTTGTTTTGTAGTAAGCAAGAAGAGAGTTGATACAAGCAAGGTATCCTTTGTATTCAAATCCTTTAACTACTAATTTGTTAATATTTTCATATATAACAGCTTTAAGATTATATGCATAATCTATATAAGCACATTTTTCGATTAAAGATAATAAAGTATCTTTTTTCATGATAAAGATTTCTGTACAAATGTTAGCTTGAGGGTTGTTTCCTAAGTTTTTAGCTACATCAACAACTCTTTTATCATTGTCAAACATTAATGAATCGCAGTTTAAGAAGTTTTTATCTGCATCATTAACTTTTTTATATACAACTGTTATGTCTCTGTTTGAAGATTCGTGATCAGCAACAGCTGCTTTAAGATCTATATTTCCTATCATATAAGTAGAAGAGAAAATAACATTTTCTTCTTTAGCTTTGTATAAGAACTCAAGGTTGTCTTTAAGCATTTGAACATCATAGTTTGCATTCATGCTTCTGTTGAAACTGAACATGAATATTCCACCGTGTCTTCTGTTAAGTTCCCAAGCTCTTCCTGTTCCAACGTGGTCTCTTAAAGAACGAGAATCATTGTCAGTGAAAATTCCGATAGTAGTGATTCCGGCATTTGACATATTAGAAAGCATGAAGTCAACTACTCTGTATTTTCCACCTAATGGGATAGAAGCTACTGCTCTGTGTGCAGCAAGTCTTCTAAGATTTTCTTTATTTTCAATGGCACTTAAAATTCCGATATAATTTTTTAGCATAATTTCACATCTCCCCTCGATTATTTAACTATATTTTCGTCTACTATTCTGTCTTCTTCAATTAGAAGTATTTCTGATTTACCGGCAACTTCAAGGTTATCTCCAACAGTAACCTTTCTTCCAAATATAGCTTTTTCTACCACTGAGTTTTTACCTATTTTTGTATCACACATAATTACAGAGTCTTTGATTTTTGCTCCCTCTTCTACAACTACTCCAGAGAATAGAACAGAGTTTTCAACTTCCCCTTTAATTACGCATCCTTCTGTAATAAGAGAGTTTTTGATTTTTGCTTTGTCACCAATAACCTGTCCAGGTTTGTTAGGTGCTTGTGAATAAATTTTCCAGCTTTTATCATAGATGTCAAAGTCAACATCTTTGTTTAATAAGTCCATGTTTGCTTCCCATAAACTTTCGATAGTTCCAACGTCTTTCCAGTATCCTTTAAATGGATATGCCATAAGTTTGCTGCCTTCTCCAAGAAGTTTAGGAATGATATCTTTACCGAAGTCGTTAGAAGAATTTTCATTAGCTTCATCTTCGATAAGTGCTTTTTTAAGAGTTTTCCAGTTGAATATATAAATTCCCATTGATGCAAGTGTGCTCTTTGGCTGAGCTGGTTTCTCTTCGAATTCATAAATTTTCATATCTTCATCAACGTTCATAATACCAAATCTAGATGCTTCTTCAAGTGATACTTGTAAAACTGCTATTGTAGCTTCTGCATTATGAGTTTTGTGATATTCAAGCATTTCGTTGTAATCCATTTTGTAAATATGGTCTCCAGACAGGATAAGAACATATTCAGGATCATATTCATCTATAAAGTCCATATTTTGGTATATAGAGTTAGCAGTACCTTTATACCACCAACCTCCGCTTTCCTGCATATATGGAGGCAGTAAGCTGATTCCTCCAAAGTTTCTGTCTAGGTCCCAAGCTCTTCCTATACCTATATAGTTATTAAGGATTTGAGGTTTATATTGGATAAGAACTCCAACAGTGTCAATTCCTGAGTTTGTGCAGTTACTTAAAGGGAAGTCAATGATTCTGTACTTTCCACCAAAAGGAACAGCAGGTTTTGCATTGTTTTTAGTTAATAGTTTTAGTCTGCTTCCTTGTCCACCGGCTAATACCATTGCAACGATTTCTTTTTTCATAAATATCTACTCCTTCCTAGTTTTTCAGTTTTTTTGTATGAACATTTAAATTATTTTTTTACTGCTTTTTACTAACTTACTAAAATTACTATTTTTTTGAAGCGAATTTAGGTTTTAAGATTATTGTAGATAATGGAGGAATTTCCAGAGAAACAGAATAAGGCATTCCATGCTTTTCTGCTGTCAGCGGTTTAATAATTCCCATATTTCTAATATTTGAACCTCCGTAGATATCTCTGTCACTGTTGAAAATCTCTTCATAATCAGTGATTCTAGGGATTCCAACCTTAAAATCAGAATAGTGCACTGGAGTAAAGTTGCAAACAATTACAAGGTAATCATTTTTATCTTTACTTTTTCTAACGTAAGATATAATGCTTTGGTCTGCGTTGTTGTGATCTATCCATTGGAAACCATCACTTGTACAATCAAGTTCCCAAAGAGCTTTTTCCTGTTTATACAAGTGGTTTAAATCTCTTGTATAAGCTTTCATACTGTCATGAATAGGATATTTAAGCAGTTTCCACTCAAGCTCTTCATAGAATCTCCACTCAATAAACTGACCAAATTCTCCACCCATAAATAATAGTTTTTTACCCGGGTGTGTATACATATATCCATAAAACATTCTCAATGAAGCAAATTTATTCTCATAATGTCCAAACATCTTATCAAGAAGTGATTTCTTACCGTGTACCACTTCATCATGTGAAAGTGATAAAATGAAGTTTTCAGAAAAACTATACATTAGTGAGAAAGTTATAAGATTGTGATTATATTTTCTATAAATTGGATCAAGTTCCATATACTTAAGCATATCATTCATCCAACCCATGTTCCATTTATAGTTGAAACCAAGTCCGCCTATATATGATGGTCTTGTAACAAGAGGCCATGCAGTAGCTTCTTCAGCTATCATAAGAGGATTTTTAAAATATTCAAAGACTGTTTTGTTAAGTTCTCTTAAGAACTCGATAGCCTCTAAATCTTCATCTCCTCCATATTTATTTTTTAAACCGTGAACTTCAGGTTTTCCATACTCCATATATATTACATTGGAAATAGCATCTGCTCTTATTCCGTCAATATGATATACTTCGTATAAAAATACTGCATTTGAAACAAGAAAACTTCTTACTTCAGGACTTCCAAGATTAAAGTTTGCAGTTCCCCAGCCATAGTTTTCACCACGTCTGTCATCTTCATATTCATAAAGAGGTGAACCGTCAAATTTATATAATCCATGAGAGTCCTTACAGAAGTGTCCGGGAACCCAGTCCATTATAATTCCTATACCTGCTTTGTGAAATTCATTGACAAAATATTTAAATCCATCAGGATCTCCATATCTGCTTGTTATTGAGAAATATCCTGTTACCTGATATCCCCAAGAAGCATCAAGAGGATGCTCTGCAAGAGGCATGATCTCAATATGAGTATACCCCATTTCTAAAATATATGGCAATAATTTATCAGCAATTTCTTTGTAGGTATAAAAACCTCTTCCGTCCTCTTCTTTTTCTTTTCCCTCTTCCTTTTCAACAGGTCTTTTTTTCCAAGAACCCAGATGGAGTTCATAAATGTTCATAGGTTTTTCATATGAATTCCAATTTTCTCTTTCCTTCAGCCATTTACTGTCTTCCCATGGATATTCTGCAAGAACATCTTTAATCACAGATGCAGTGTTTGGTCTAAGCTCAGAGAAAAAAGCAAAAGGATCTGATTTTAGAAATTTTTCTCCTTTTTTAGGTAAAATTTCATATTTGTAAATATCTCCCTCTTTCAGTTTCGGAATAAAAAGAGTCCATACTCCCTGATGAGGGTTGAATTTCATCAAATGTTTCTTTCCATTCCAGTTGTTAAATTCTCCTACTACTCTTACTTCTTTTGCATTTGGAGCCCAAACTTTAAATTCGACTCCTGCTGTACCCTTTTCTTTTGTAAGTCTGCTCCCCAAGAGATGATGAAGTCTTGGGTTAATTCCTTCATGGAATTGTTTCATTTCGTCGCTAAAACTTAAAGAACTTTTTGAAAGCATTTTTTTCACCCCATTATTTGATGAATGATATTTTATAGATAAACAAAAAACCAAGTTTTTATACTTGGTCATTGAAAGATTGTACCAGATAATCTCTATCAGAAAAAACTTTTATACCATCTCTTTCTAAACCCTGGTTAAACTCATCTTTTAAACATAGATGAAAATTTGAAAGGTATCCCTGTCTGGAAAGAAAGAATCTTTCCTGTTTTTGGATGCTTGAATACAATTGATTTGGCATGAAGTCCAAGACGTCCAAGAGGATTAGTTACAGCTCCGTATTTTTTGTCCCCTACAATGCTGTGCCCTAAAGACTGCATATGCACACGGATCTGATTTTTTCTTCCTGTTTCTATTTTAGCTTCTACAAGTGAGAAACCTTTGCTTCTTTTCAGAACTGTATAATGAGTTATTGCCTTTTTAGAACCCTCTATCTCCTTTTCGCTGGAGAAAGTAACAAAAGCTGAATTCTCTTTCAAATAAGAGATAATCGTATCGCTGTCTTTCTCAACCCTTCCTTCAACAACTGCCACATAGGTCCTCTCCAAAACCATATCCTGCCAGTTTGTTTGAAGTATCTGCTGCATTTCCTCTGTTTTTGCAAAAATCATAACACCGGAAGTTTCTCTGTCCAGTCTATGGACTATAAACAGCTTTTCAAGAGGATTTCTTGATTTAACATAGTTTTTAACCATGTTGTATGCTGTTCTGTCTCTTTCTTTGTTTGTTGCAATGGATAAAATTCCTGCTGCTTTCTCAACAGCTATAACAAATTCATCTTCATAAACCACTTTAATTCCCTTCATGTCTTTTTCAAGAAGTCTTGATTCTGTAATCATTACTTCCTGTCCCGGCTCAAGGGGATGATTAAATTGTGATATTACGATTCTGTCAACAAGCACCTGTCTGTTCTTTAAAAGAGACTTGATGTTGTTTCTGTTTTTGCCGTGCAGATTTTCTATAAGAAATTTCATTAATTCATTCTGCTCTTTTACTTTTAGTATTAAGTTTCCTTTTTCTTTCAATGTTCCTCCTATAACTGATGACTCAAAAAATATAGAATAGTCTATTTTTTTGCAATCACTCTAAGTATTCCTGTAAATATTCAGGAATACCAACACTGACTGTAAAAATCAAAATTCCCTGTTTTTTAAGGGTATACTTTAACTATTATATCTAAGATTAAACTACTAATAATTTTACCATATTTTTTTATTTTTTTTTAGAATTATTTTCAAACTTTCGGTATCAGTACAAGAAAAGTTAAAGTGCACGAGCATAAAATTTGTTAATTGCTGAAAATATGATTTTAGAAAAAATGTATCTTTTATAAAATGTTCACTAAATTACATATAAAAATAGGCACTGTAAAAAAATGATACTCTAAAATGGTTTATTTCAGCAAATAAAAAAGCCGTCAAATCAAATAACGGCTTTTAAGTTCGATTTTTAGTTATCTCTGGAATTTAATGTTTCCATTTACGATAGTCATGTCCACATTATAACTGTCATCCAGAACAGCAAAGTCTGCCTCTCTTCCTATTTCAATTATTCCTGCATTAAGTCCAAATTCTGTTGCAGCATTTGTGCTTGTAACTCTTACAGCATCATTTATAGAGTATCCAAGTTCAATGATATGTCTGAATGCTTTATCAAGTGTAAGAACACTTCCTGCAAGAGCATCATTCATTTTAAGTCTTGCCTCAGGTCCTTTAACATAAACATCAAGTTCACCTAATTTGTAATCTCCGTCTGGAAGTCCTGCTGCTGCCATTGCGTCAGTGATACAGATAACTTTGCTTGTCCCTTTTGCTTTAAGCATAAGTCTTACCACTTCAGGGTGAATATGAATTTTGTCAAAAATAACTTCAGCATATATGTTATCGTTTACAAGAGCTGCTCCTGCCACTCCCGGCTCTCTGTGAGTAAGTCCTCTCATTGCATTAAAAGTGTGAGTAGAGTGTGATAATCCGTTTTCTGCAGCTTTCATTACATCATCAAATTTAGCAGATGAGTGTCCCACAGAAACAATAACTCCGTTTTTCTTTAAGAATTTTACAGTTTCAATAGATTGCTCAGTGTGTGGAGATAAAGACATAAGTCTTACAAGTCCCTCTTTAACATCAAGGTATTCCTGAATTTCAGCTTCTGCTGCAGGTTTGATATATTTTTCATTTTGAGCACCTTTGTATTCTACATCAAAATAAGGTCCTTCCATGTGAACCCCAAATATTGTTGCTCCGTCAAGTTCTTTGTTCTGCAGTCCTGCTGCTATTTTAAGAATGCTTAGAAGTTCTTCTTTTGAGCTTGTAAGTGTTGTAGCAAGGAATTTTGTAGTTCCTTTAGTTGCCACATAAGAAGAAATAGTTCTAAGAGCCTCTTCTGTACCATCCATAGCATCTGCTCCGTTAGAACCGTGAATGTGTATATCAATAAATCCCGGAACGATATATTTTCCGTCTAAATCAATAGTATTTTCTGCTTCTAGTGTATCTGCTTTTACAGAACTGTTTTTTTCTATAATATCTCTAATAATGCCATCAGCAACAAGAATGTCACCTTCAACTATGCTGTCTTTTAAAACTATTTTACCATTTTTTAAAAGTAATTCATTCATAGCATTCTCCTTTTTGTTTATGAAATATGTTTCTTATTTATATTCTAATACATTTTTCAAAATAATACAACTTATTTTTGTATTTAAAATTCAAATATGAAATTCAAAAATGAATTTTCTTTTCAAAAATTATAAAATGTTTCTCAAAAATAAAAAGCCGGACTGAAATTAATCAGTGCGGCTCTTTGTTTTTATTTAAATATATTTTTTTAGTCTTTCTGCTGCTTTTTTAAGTTTTTCCAAATCAACAGTAAGAGCAATTCTTACAAAGTTTTCTGTCCCGAAAGATATTCCCGGAACAACAGCAACATGAACTTTTTCAAGAACAGACACAGCAAAATCAAATGAGTTAAGGTTTGAAATCTGCGAATAATCAGCAAACAGATAAAATGCCCCTTTAGGTTTTAAAACCTTAAATCCTATTTTTTCAAGAGCCTCTGCCATAAACTCTGCTCTCTCTTTATACTTGTTCATAAGATCTTCTCTGTTTCTGAATTTCTCAAGTGCAGTCTCTGCTCCTATCATGGATAAAGTCATTGGAGAACTTAAAGTATAGAATGTTGTATTCACAAAATTCTTTCTGTATTGAACAGGGCATATTGTATATCCTATTCTCCATCCTGTCATTGAATGAGATTTTGAAAAACCGTTTATTATAATAAGTTTGTCTTTTATATTTTCAAAAGCTGCAAATGAATGAAATTCATAAAATGAAAGAGAACTGTATATCTCATCAACAATTAAAAATATATCTCTTTCAGCTGTAAAATCAGCTATTATTTTCATCTCTTCCAAGCTCATTACATTTCCTGTAGGATTGCATGGATTGCTGAAAAGAAGAGCTTTTGTTTTTTCAGTAACATGTTTTTCAAGAAGTTCTTTTGTAACCTTAAAATCTGTTTTTGTAATATCCATAACTACAGTTTTTCCATAAGCCAATTCTATCATAGGAGGATATCCGGGAAAGAAAGGAGACGCAAGAACAACCTCATCACCGGGATTTAATATAGTTTTGAAACATGAAGACAGAGCTTCTGATGCTCCTATGTTTATTATAACATTGTCAGCACTATAATCAGCTTTATAATATTCATTATAATAATCAGCTATGAGAGCACGTACTTTTTCTGTTCCTCCTGCGGGAGCATATTTAAGCTGATGTGCTTTTCCATATTCCATTGTTGTTTCAACAAGCTCATGAGGAGTTGGTATATCAGGCTCTCCTATTGTTAAATCTATTACATCTGAATATTTTTCTGCTGCCTCTTTTAACACTCTTATAAGAGAGGGCTGCAGTTTTTTTACTACTCTGTTTATCTCCATATTTCTCACTTTCCTTTTTTATTTTCTTAAATCATCAACAAGCTGTGTTTTTCCTAATGTTTTTTCATCTACAGTTTTAATTATTCTTGCAGGGTTTCCTGTTACAACAGCACCTGCAGGAACATCTTCAAGAACAACAGCACCAGCACCAACAACAGCACCAGCACCAATTCTTACTCCTTCGATTACAACAGCATTTGCACCAATTAAAACACCATCTTCAACAATAACAGGTGTTGCTGAAGGAGGTTCTACCACACCTGCAAGAACAGCTCCTGCTCCAATGTGACAGTTTTTACCAACTGTTGCTCTTCCTCCAAGAACAGCTCCCATATCTATCATTGTATTTTCACCGATAACAGCACCAATGTTTATAACAGCTCCCATCATAATAACTGCATTATTTCCAATAGTAACTTTATCTCTTATTATTGCTCCGGGCTCTATTCTTGCATTGATATTTCTGTAATCAAGAGTAGGGACACCTGAATTTCTTCTGTCGTTTTCTATATAGCAGTCTGTTATTTTATCAGCATATTCTGCTGTGATTCTTTCGATTTCAGAAGATTCTCCTATTAGTACATATGAACCCTCTCCTTTAAAAACTTTTGCAGTTGTATTAAGTCCTGTTAAATCTCCGTTTATATATGCTTTCACAGGAGTTTTTTTAGTAGAATTTTTTATAAATGCAATTATTTCTTCTGCTGTATTTAAATTATTAGTCATTATTATTTCCTCCAAATATATCTTTCATTGAATACAGCCCTGCTTTTTTTCCTGCCAGAAATTTAGCAGCTTCAAGTGCTCCTTTGGCAAATATTTTTTTAGACATTGCTGTATGTTTTATCTCTATAACTTCATCATTTCCACAGAAAAGAACAGAATGTTCTCCTACGATTGTTCCTCCTCTTAATGAGTGGATTCCAATTTCATTTTTTTCTCTTGGGTGTATTCCCTCTCTTCCATATTGTCTTGTCATTGCATCACTGCACCCTTTTTCAATAGTTTCTACAAGTGTTTTTGCTGTTCCGCTTGGAGAATCTATTTTTTTGTTGTGGTGAGCTTCTACAACTTCAATATCATAGCTGCCGTATAAAACAGGAACGATTTTTTCCAATATATCCTGCATAAGATTGATTCCAAGAGACATGTTAGAAGAAAGCAGAACAGGTATATTTTTAGAGATTCTTTCTATTTTTTCTGCTGTTTCACTGCTGTACCCTGTTGTTGCAATAACAAGAGGGATTTTTTTATTCTCTGCAAAATCAAGAAGAGTATCTAATCTTGAAAAATGAGAGAAATCTATAATAACATCTCCTGTTTCATTTGTAAGCTCGTCAGCAAAACCGGAAACAGTGATTCCATTTTCTTCAGCCATTTGAGAAACAATAGTTCCCATTGCTCCTGTTCCATGAACAATTATTTCCATTGTGCCACCTCGTGATTTTCAATTATCTGACAAAGAGTTTTTTTGTTGTCCTCTGTCATCTCTCCAAGAGGAAGTCTGCATCCTCCAACATTATATCCTAAAAAGTTCATAGCCTCTTTTATAGGAACAGGATTTACTTCTATAAATAAAGCATCTACCAAGTCATTATACTTAAGCTGCAGTTCTCTTGCAGTGTCAGTATCTTTATCAAGAAAAGCCTGTACCATATTGTGAGTTATTTCAGGAATTATATTTGCTGATACAGATATTACTCCTTTTGCTCCAAGAGAAAGAAGAGGGACAACCATATCATCATTTCCTGAATATAGATCAAGTTTAGGAACTTCTCTTGCAACCTGTGCTGCATAAGAGATATTTCCGCTTGCCTCTTTAAGAGCAGTTATATTTTCTATCTCTGCAAGTTTTTTAAGAAGTTTTACAGAAAGATTTACTCCTGTTCTTGAAGGTACGTTGTATAGGATAACAGGAATTTTTACACTGTCTGCTATTGCTTTATAATGAGCATAAATTCCGCTTTCATTTCCTTTATTATAGTAAGGAGTTACTACAAGAAGTCCGTCAGCACCAAGTTTTTCTGCCTCGATGCTAAGCTCAACTGCGTGTTTTGTGTCATTTGAACCTGTTCCTGCGATTACAGGAATTCTTCCATTAACAACATCAACAGAAAATTTTATTACTGCCAGTTTCTCTTCATCTGACATTGTAGAACTTTCTCCTGTTGTTCCTGTAACAATCAGTGCGTCAGTTTTATTTGCCACATGAAATTCTAAAAGCTCTCTTAGTTTTTCAAAATTTATTTCATTTTTTTCATTAAAGGGAGTTATAAGTGCAACTCCTGAACCTGTAAACAGTGCCATTTTCTTCCTCCTGATTTTATTTTTTATTTTGTTTCTTTAAAAAGTTCAGCTATCTGAACTGCGTTTGTTGCTGCACCTTTTCTTATGTTGTCTGCAACAACCCATAAGTTTACACTTCTGTCTGTACTGAAATCTCTTCTTACTCTTCCTACAAGAACTTTATCCTGTCCTGTTGCATCAGCAGCAAGAGGATATTCGTTGTTTGAAGGGTTATCAACAAGAATAATTCCTTCGTAATCTGCAAGAACCTGTTTTAATTCTTCTAAATCAAATTCATTTTCAAGTTCTGCTGTAATTGATACAGAGTGAGAGTTTATAACTGGAACTCTTACACATGTAGCTGTTACAGGAAGACTAGGAAGTTCAAGAATTTTTCTTGTTTCATTTATCATTTTAACCTCTTCTTTAGTATACCCGTTTTCAAGGAAAGTGTCTATATGAGGAAGACAGTTATTTACAATTTGGTGTGGGTAAGTTTTTGGCTCCATTCCTTTTAATCCGTTTTGTAAATCCTCAACACCTTTTTGTCCTGTTCCTGATACAGCCTGATATGTATTATATATTACTCTTCTAAGTCCGTATTTTTCAGCAAGAGCTTTTAACGGAGGCATACATTGTATTGTTGAACAGTTTGGATTTGCTATAATTCCGCTGTTTGCAAAAGCTGTTTGTGAATTTACCTCCGGCACAATTAAAGGAACTTTTTCATCCATTCTCCATGCAGATGAGTTGTCTATAACAAGAACCCCTTTTTCTGCTGCTATTGGAGCAAATTTTTTACTGATATCCCCTCCGGCTGAGAAAAGAGCTATATCTATATCCCTGTCAAAGCTTGATTCTGTTAACTCTTCAACTGTATATTTTTTTCCTCTGAACATTATCTCTTTTCCTGCACTTCTTGCTGATGCAAAAAGATAAAGTTCTGTTATTCCTAAATCTCTCTCTTCCAAAACTTTTAAAAAAGTTGATCCTACTAAACCTGTTGCTCCTACTATTGCTACTTTCATTTTATTTCCTCCCCAAAAATATAATCATTAATTATTTTAAAATTATAAGCAGAATTCTGCTGCCGCAGCCTCTACTGCTGTTTGAATTTTATCTCTGTCGATACTGCATGAGATACTTATTTCAGATGTTGTAACCTGATAGAAACTTACTCCTGCTCTGCTTAAAGCTGAGAAAAATTTTCCTGCAATTCCTGAGTTGTTTATCATTCCCACTCCAACTACTGATATCATTCCAAGAGTATCTTTATATTCTGCTACAGCTTCTGGGAACATCTCTTTTATTTTTGCAATAACCTGATCAAGAAGATATTTTTCTGATAACTGGCAGCTGAAAGATATTTCAACAGTTCCTGTTTTAGTTATATTTTGTGAAATCATATTTATGTTAAGTCCGCATTCATTTACTGCTGTAAATATTGATGCTACTTTCTCTGCTGAATATGGTATATTTGAAATTGTTGTCATTATCACTTCTTTTGTAACGCTTATCCCTGTTACTAACTTTTCCTCTAAAGCTGCATTTTTTTCCATTATGTATGTTCCTCCTGTTTCACTTAAAGTTTTTCCTACAAAAATTGGTATATTAAATTTCTTTCCAAGTTCTACTGCTCTTGTTTCCATTACTCCTGCTCCAAGATGAGCCATTTCCATCATCTCTTCGTAAGAAATTTTGTCTAAGAATTTTGCTTTTGAATAAAGTCTTGGGTCAACGCTGTAAATCCCCTCTACGTCTGTATATATTCTGCATTCACATTTTAGAGAAACTGCCAGAGCAACTGCACTTGTGTCAGATCCTCCTCTTCCAAGAGTTGTGATATCTCCGTTTTCATTTATTCCCTGAAATCCTGCCACAGCAACAATATTTCCTTCTTTCAGGTAGTGTTCTATTCTATCAGCATCAATGCTGTATATTTTGCTTTTTGTGTGTATCCCTGTTGTTCTTACATTAGCCTGATATCCTGTAAGTGATACTGCCTTTTGTCCTTTTGAGTTAAGTGCCATTGAAAGCAGAGCTACTGTCTGCTGCTCTCCTGTTGATAAAAGAGAATCAAGCTCCCTCTGATTTGGATTTCCTGAAACCTCTTTTGCCATTTTTATAAGAGCATCTGTTGTTTTCCCCATAGCTGATGCCACAACAACTATCTCATCATATCTTTCTTTAAGTTTTACAATATAATCTGCTATTGCCTGAATTTTTTCAATAGTGGCTACACTGGAACCACCATATTTAAGTACTACTCTCATGTTGAAATTCTCCTTTTTAAATAAATTTTACCAATAAAAAAACCAGCAGACTGTTCTCTGCTGGCATGTTTTAAAAATAATCTGAAAAATAAAATTAAATTTAAAAAAGACGCAACAGAAAGCACAACATTGAGACCCTGCAAATCTCAATGACAGTCATACAGATATTTTCTGCATACCCAGCTGAAAAATTCTATCCCCACAAAATTTTCCGCTTCGGCAGTCTTGCCTTTCATTACATCTCAAAGTTGGGAAACTCCATATAATTACTCTTCGCAACTGCACCTCAATCTGTTTTATTGATTTGTGAGCATTTTACAACGAATTTCAAAAAAAAGAAAATTTAAAAATATAATATGTTACATATAAAAAATATATTATACTTTTTATTATTCTTGATTTAAAATTAGCAAAAAATGCTGTGTAAAGAATTTTTATGTTTACAGGAGGAAAAAATGGATTTAAATAATATTTTTAAAGATTCAGAAACATTTAATCAATGGCTTATAAATATCAGAAGAGAACTTCATGCTCATCCGGAACTTGATTTTGGTCTTCCTGAAACAACAAAAATTATATGCAGAGTGTTAGATGAGGCAGAAGTTTCATACAAAACAGGAATTGGAAAAAGTGGAATAACAGCTGAACTTAAAGGACAAAACGAAAATGTGACAATAGCTTTAAGAGCTGATATTGATGCTCTTCCAATTTTAGAGAATACAGGCTGTGAATATTCTTCTCAAAACCATGGACAGATGCATGGATGCGGACATGATGCACATACAGCAGTTCTTTTGGGAGCTGTAAAAATTCTGGCTGAAAATCGTGAAACTCTTCCATGTAATGTAAGATTTTTATTTCAGCCTGCAGAAGAAACTTCAGGAGGAGCTTTTCCAATGATACAGGACGGCTGTCTTGAAAATGTAGATGCAATATTCGGGCTTCATGTTGACCCTACTATTGATGCAGGAAAAATAGGAATAAAATATGGGGCAATGTGTGCTTCATCAACATATATAGATATGAAAATTACAGGAAAAAGCTGCCATGGTGCATATCCAAGCGAAGGAATAGATGCTGTTGTTGCAGCAGCTCATGTAATTACTGCTGTGCAGTCTGTTGTAAGCAGAAATATCGATTCAAGAGATTCAGCTGTAATTACTTTTGGAAGTATCAGAGGAGGAGAAAAAGAAAATATTGTTGCTCAGGAAGTTATATGCAGAGGAACAATGAGAACTCTTTCAAAAGAAGTTAAAGAGAAAGCAAAAGAGAGATTAACAGCTCTTGTGGAAAATATAGCTTTGGGATTTGGAGCAGAAGGAGAGATAAGTTTCAGAGACAGTTACTCTGCTCTTATAAATCATGATGAATATGTGGATATTATAAAAGAGAGCGGCGAAAATATTTTAACACCTGAAAATGTTATTTTGAAAAAAACAGCTGACATGGGAGTTGAAGATTTTGCCTATTATCTTGAAAAAGTTCCCGGGGCATTTTTTAATCTTGGAGTAAGAAATATTGAAAAAGGAATAACTGCTCCTCTTCACAATGATAAGTTTAATATTGATGAATCAGCTCTTCTTTTAGGTGTGAAAATACAGGTATCAAATGTGTTTTCTGCATATGAAAAATTATTGAAATTGAAATAAAAAAGGAATAAAAAATAAAAATAAGATTTTCCATAATTTTAAAGAAAATCTTATTTTTTATTTACATAATAGGTAAATTACAGCCTTATTTTCTTTCAGCTTTGTATGCTTCCACAGCATCCCATCCATTTATTCTTAAGAATAGAGCACCTGTTTTAGGGTCTATTAAAAGACCGTGAACAGCCACATCTTTAGGCATTAATGGGTGGTTTCTCACTTTTTCAACACTTTCAATTAAAGAAATTTCAACAGAATCAAATCCATAAAGCCATTTGTTGACTTTTATACCTGCATTGCTTAAAGTGTCTATTGTTTCTTTTGATATACCTCTGTCTATCATTTTTTGAATAGTTTTGCTTGGGTCAATTCCACTCATTCCACAGTGGAAATGTCCTACAATATATACCTCTTTTACATCAAACTCATAAACACAAACTATGATACTTCTCATAGCACTTCCGAAAGGATGAACAATTACTCCTCCCGCATTTTTTATAAATTTAGCATCTCCGTTTCTCACATTCATTGCTTTTGGAAGAAGTTCTGTAAGTCTTGTATCCATACAAGAAACAACAACCATTTTTTTATCAGGATATTTTGTTGTATCAAATGCTTCGTAATCTTTATTCTCCACAAATTTTTTGTTAAAATTTAAAATATTTTCTAAATTTTTATTTTTTTCAACCAAATTCAACACCTGCCTTTTAATAAATGTTTATTTTATCTTTGCTGCTATTATTCTTCTCTTTCTGGTATTAATATTACTTGAATATAGTTATTTTTGTCAACAATTTTTTTGAAGAAACTTTTTAAATTTTCTTCTGTCATTTTTTTTTCAAACTCTTTTGGAGTATAAGGTTTATAGTCAGCTCCTCTTCTGCTTTTTTCAGATAAATATGCTGTCCAATAGCTGTTTTCTTTTTGATTGTTTTCATATACAATTTTATAATTTTTTATTATGCTTTCAAGAGATTCTTTTTTTATTTCTCCATTTAAAAGCTTTTCAACCTCTTTTTTCACAGCCTCTGCCACTTCATCTGCTCTTTTTGGGTCAGTTGCAAAACCTATTTTTAAAATACCGTTTTCATATCTGCTCAAATCTGCTTTTGAAGATATTCCGTATACTCCTCCAAGTTTTTCTCTCACTTCATCTATAAGGCTTATATTTAAAATATCTTTAAAAGTTTCAGTCATATAGCTGTTTTCCTGAGAATATTTCACTTTCAAAGGATAATACAATGTTACTCTTGTTTTTTTGTCTACACCTTTTACAACTTTTTCTTTTATAATTCCTTGAGGATATTTAATATCAAGATATTGCACATCTTTTGATATACTGTCTTTTTTAACAGGAAGAGAGGCAAAATATTTTTCTAAAATTTCTTTTGCTTTTTCTTCTGAAAGAGCACCTGTTAAAACACCTTTGAAATCTTTAAAATCAGAAAATTTATTTTTATATTCAATCATGATATTTTCACGATTTATTTTTGGCAAATCTTCAGTTTCTATTATTTTTTTTCTTATATTATTTCCAAATACAAGTTCAACAATTTTATCAGAATACACTGCATTTGGGGAATTTTTTCTGTTCTCAAGAGCCTCTTTTACTCCTGCCATAGTAATATTATAATATGTTTCAGAAAATTCAGGGTGTTTTAAAGTATATGTGAGATAATCAAGAGCTGTTTTTAAATCTTTGTTGTTTGAAACAACAAAAACTCCCTGTTCAAAATCATTTATATATAAATTAATAGAAAATTCTTTTCCTTTCATAAATGAATTTATATCTTTATAGCTAATATTTCCTGCTCCGGAACCGCCGATTATTTCCGGTGCAAATTGTGAGTTCAGATACATAATATCTGTATCAGCAGAACTTCCTCCCATTTTAAACAGTTTTATATAAATTTTGTCTTTTTCAAAATCTGTCTGTTTGTATAAAAACTCTATTCCATTTGAAAGGACAATTTTTTTATATTCCTTCATATCCTGAATTTGAGATATTGTTCCTGCTTTTATATGCGGCTTTTCAAGATTTAAGTTAAGATTTTTAACTTCCTGTTTTTTCACAGGCTCTTTTCTTGTTTCAGAAATAATATTTTCCAGTTCTGTTTTATCCGGAACTGAAATATTTTTATCATCAGGAGCAAAAAGAATTACAGCCTGATTATCTTCATAAAAGTTTTGTGCTGTTTTACGGATATCTTCAGCAGTGATATTTTTAGAAAACTCATCGTAATATTTTAGCATATCTTCAGTATCTAAAAAAGTTTCTTTATTAAGAAATACTTCTCTTATTGCAGCAACAAGAGCTTCGTTTTCTATGCTTTCTTTGTTTTTATTACGGTTTTCAAGACTGCTCCTTAAATTCTGTTTTTCAAGATTAAGCTCATCTTCTGAAATTCCGTTAAAAGCTAAATCTTTCATTATATTCACAGATGTTTTTATACCCTCTTTAATATTATTTTTGTTTATTACAGTATAGAAAGTATTAAGTCTGTCTTTTGATAAATCCATTCCATAATAACTTCCTTCATAAATAAAGTTTCTTCCTGAATTTCTTTCATCATTGATTTTATTATCAAGAATATTTTCAAAAAGAACGTTTTTAAAGAAATCTTTTATTCTCTCTTTTTCATCAGCAAAATTTTTGTTTTCTCTTGCAACCATTTCAAGAAGAACATAAGTCATTTCTTTGTCTTTAAAAACAACATAGTTATTATTAAGTTCTTTTAATTTGTATTCCTCTCTTGGAGTAAATTTTCTTGTTTCTTTATAGTCGAAATTTTTTCTTATTATGCTTTCAGCATACTTAACATCAAAATCTCCTACAATAACAACAGCCATATTTTCCGGGTGATACCATTTATCATAATATCTTTTTAAAACATCTCTTTTTGTTCCTTTTATTATATCCATATCTCCGATAGGAAATCTTTCTTTATATCTTGAGCCGTCAAAGAGAGTTTCCTGAAAAACTTTCGTTATTCTGTGGGAAAGTCCCTGTCCAAGACGCCACTCTTCAACAATTATATCTTTTTCACTGTCTATATTTTCCTGTTTGAAAGTAGGCTTTAAAGTCATCTCTTTTAAAACTTCTATTCCTTTTTCAAATTTTTCTTTGTCATCTGTTGGTATCTGAATTTTATATACAGTTTCATCAAAACCTGTGTGTGCATTCAGATCTCCGCCAAAATTCAAACCAATTGACTGATAATATTTAACAACTTCGTTTTTATCATATTTTTCTGTGCCGTTGAAACACATATGCTCAATAAGGTGAGCCATTCCAAGCTGATCGTCATCTTCCTGAAGAGAACCTGCTCTTACTAGAACATTTACAGATGCTCTGTTTTCAGGCATCTTATTTTGATATATATAATAAGACATTCCATTCTGAAGTTTTCCTGTAATAAGTCCTTTAGAGTTTTCTATTTTAACCTGTGCAAAAGCAAACACAGCTGTAACCAAAAACAATAAAGCAAATATTTTTTTTCTTAAATACATTCTTTTCCTCCGTTGATATTTAGTATTAGTATTTCTTATATATAATTTTATCATAATTTTTATGTTTAAAAAAGAATTATATGATATACTGATATATGTTCATAAAAACAAAATTTTAAATTTTGTAAAAAATCAGGAGGAAAAATTTGAAGTTTTTAAAAAAGATACATTTATTAATGCTTACATTGCTTGCTTTTATACTACTTTTTACTTCATGTAAAAGTGAAAGTGTGGATAATTTAAAAAATGATGTTGTTCAGACAGAAGTAAAAGCTGAACCGCCGAAAGAATTTTTGTATACAGTAAAATTAAAAACAAATGTTTTAGATTCTATTGAAACAAAAAAAGTTACAGATTCTTTAAAACAGAATACAAGACTTCTTGTTGCAGAAAGAAAAGATATTGAAATCATACCTGAGGAAGTAAAGCAGCAGCCAAAACCTGAGCAGAAAAAGCCTGCTGAAAAGCCTTTTGTCAATGATGATGAAAAAGTGAATATTATTTTTGAGGACAGCGGAGAAAATAAAAAAGAGGAAGTAAAAACAGACAGCACACCTAAAAAATATGAGCATTGGGTTCGTGTAAAATACAGAAAAGATTTAAAAGAAAAAGAGGGCTGGATTTTAGAAAAATATCTTACACCAGACACTCACACAAATCTTCCTAAAACATGGAATGGACTTCAAATGTCTGGTTTTCCTGAAAAAGTTGAATTTGCTGATAACCCGAGAATTGATGTAAAGGGAATATATGTTTCTATTTTCTCAGCATCATCTGAAAGAAAAATGGACGCACTTATACAGCTTGCAAAAGAAAGCGATATAAATGCTTTTGTAATTGACGTTAAAGAGGATAATGGACACCTTTTATGGAAAATGGATGATTCTATTTTAAAGTATAATCCAAAGGCTTTTTCAAAAGTATATATTAAAGATATTGAAAAATTTATGAAAAAACTGAAAGACAACAATATTTATACAATAGCGAGAATTGTTTCTTTCAAAGATCCTGTATATGCAAAGCAGAACCCTGACAAAGCTATTATAGAAAAGAAAACAGGGAAACCTTTTGTAAACAAAGACGGAATTATCTGGGTTTCTCCCCATGATAAAAATCTGTGGGAATACAATATTGCTGTGGCAAAAGAGGCAGCAAAAGTCGGATTTAATGAGATTCAGTTTGACTATGTAAGATTCCCTGCATCAAACGGAGGAAAGCTTGATGCTTTTCTTGATTACAGAAATCCTAATAAAGATTCAAAACCTGCAACAATTCAAAAATATCTGAAATATGCATGGGAACAGCTTACACCTCTTCATGTTTATCTTAATGCAGATGTTTACGGACAGGTTGGAACATTTGGTGATGATATGGGACTTGGACAATATTGGGAGGCTGTAAGCGGATATGTACATTATATTTCTCCAATGATGTATCCAAGCCACTACACAAACGGAGCTTATGGAATTTCTGTTCCAGATGCCAACCCATATAAAACAATTTATTATTCTACACTTGATTCACTTAACAGAAATGAAAATATTGATAATAGTGCACAGGTAAGACCATGGGTTCAGGATTTTACAGCTAAGTGGGTAAAAGGGCATATCACTTATGACGTAAAAGAGGTTAAGGCTCAAATAAAGGCTCTTGAAGACTTGGGAATACATCAATATCTTTTATGGAGTCCAAGCAACAGATATCACGTAGAAAAAAACAATAAATAAAAAATATATTCTATTTGATTATTGTACTATTTTTTTTAAAACGGCACATATAAAAAAAAGAGAGGGCTTACTCTCTTTTTTTATTTTAATCTCGTGTTTTTTATGGTATAATTAACTCTGACTTATAGAACGGAGTTGATTTTTTGGAAGGAATTATAAATGTTAATAAGCCAAAAGGTATCACATCTTTTGATGTAATACGTAAACTTAGAAAAATTTTATCAACAAAAAAAATAGGACACACAGGAACTCTTGATCCTATGGCAACAGGAGTACTTCTTGTCTGTGTGGGAAAAGCTACAAAACTTGCTCAGGATATTGAGGCTTCCTCAAAAGAGTATGTTGCTGAATTTGAACTTGGGTATAAAACAGATACTTATGATATTGAAGGAACTGTTATAGACAGAAAAGAAAATTTTTCTGTTACAGAGCAGGAACTTCTTGAAACAGTAAACAGCTTTAAAGGGAAGATAAAGCAGGTTCCTCCCATGTATTCTGCTATAAAGATTAACGGGCAGAAACTTTATGATCTTGCAAGAAAGGGAGAAACTGTTGAAAGAGAGGCAAGAGATGTTACAATAGAGGAGATTCAGCTTATAAGCTTTGACGGGAAAAAAGCAAAAATAAGATGTGCTGTATCAAAGGGAACATATATTCGTTCGCTGATTTATGATATAGGAGAAAAACTTGGAACTTTTGCTGTGATGACGTCCCTTGTGAGAACCCGTGTGGGAGAAGAAACTCTTGAAAAAAGTTTTGCTCTTGAAGAGATAGAACAGCTTAAAAACCAAGAAAATGAAAGTTTTCTGACTTCTGCTGAAAACTATTTTCTTTATCCAAAGATTACTGTTGAAGGAGAGAAAAACAAAACCCTTTTTCTTAACGGAAATACATTAATCTATAATAAAGAAGACGGTTTATACAGAATTTATGATGAAAATTGTTTTTTAGGGTTTGCCCAGATAAAAAACAACCGTTTAAAAGGATATAAATATTATTAAATATATTAAGGAAGGATTAATTTATGAAAATTAAAAACATTGCAATTATTGCCCATGTTGACCACGGTAAAACAACTCTTGTTGACTGTCTTTTAAGACAAGCCGGTGTGTTTGGTGCACATGAATTGGAAAAAGTCAGCGAAAGAGTAATGGACTCTAACGACATTGAACGTGAAAGAGGAATCACAATTTTCTCTAAAAATGCCTCTGTAAAGTATAAAGACTACAAAATAAATATTGTAGATACTCCGGGCCATGCTGATTTTGGAGGAGAGGTTCAGAGAATTATGAAAATGGTTGACTCTGTAATACTTCTTGTTGATGCTTTTGAAGGGCCTATGCCTCAAACAAAATATGTTCTTAAAAAAGCTCTTGAGCAGGGACACAGACCTATTGTTGTTGTAAACAAAGTAGACAGACCAAATGCAAGACCTGAAGAGGTTTTATATATGGTTTACGACCTGTTCTTAGAACTTAATGCAAATGAGCATCAATTAGATTTCCCTGTTTTATATGCTTCTGGTAAAGGAGGATTTGCTAAAAAAGAACTTGAAGATCCTAGTGAAAACATGGTTCCTTTATTTGAAACTATCCTTACTGAAGTTGACGATCCTGAGGGAGATGAAAACAAGCCTTTACAATTCCTTATCACTAATATCGAATATGATAACTATGTAGGACAGCTTGCAGTAGGAAAAATACATAACGGAAAAATAAGAAAGAACCAAGAAGTTATGTTAATAAAGAGAGACGGAAAAATGGTAAAAGGAAAAGTTTCTCTTCTTTATGGATATGAAGGATTAAACAGAGTAGAAATAGCTGAAGCTACTACAGGAGAGATTATCTCTATTGCAGGGCTTTCAGGACTTGATATCGGGGAAACAATAGCAGATGTTAATGAACCTGCTGCACTTCCATTAATCAGCATAGATGAGCCTACTCTTGCTATGACATTTATGGTAAACAACTCACCTTTTGCAGGAAAAGACGGAAAATATATTACATCAAGAAATATCTGGGACAGACTTCAAAAAGAACTTCAGAAAAACGTAAGTATGAGAGTAGAAGCAACTGAATCTCCAGATGCCTTTACAGTAAAAGGAAGAGGGGAACTTCAATTATCTATACTTCTTGAAAATATGAGAAGAGAAGGATATGAAGTACAGGTATCAAAACCAAGAGTTATTTTTAAAGAAATAGACGGAAAAATGTATGAGCCTGTAGAAATCGCTGTTGTAGACGTTGACGAAACATTTGCAGGAGTTGTTATAGAAAAACTTGGAGGAAGAAAAGGAGAGCTTATCTCTATGACTCCGGGACAAGACGGATATACTCGTTTAGAGTTCAAAATACCTTCAAGAGGAATTATCGGTTACAGAAATGAATTTTTAACAGATACTAAAGGTTCAGGAATCTTAAACCACTCTTTCTATGATTTTGAACCATTCAAAGGACCAATCTCTGGAAGAAAGAAAGGAGTTTTAATTGCTACTGAAACTGGTGTTTCTGTTGCTTATGCTCTTAATGCTCTTCAAGACAGAGGAGAGATGTTTATTGATCCGGGTATCAATGTTTATGAAGGAATGGTTGTTGGAGAGCACAGTAAAGAAAATGACCTTGTTGTAAACGTATGTAAAACTAAAAAACTTACAAATACCAGAGCAGCAGGAACAGATGATGCAGTTAAACTTGCTCCGCCAAGAAAACTGACTCTTGAGCAGGCATTAGATTATATCTCTGAAGATGAATATGTAGAAGTTACTCCTAACTTTATCAGATTAAGAAAGAAATATTTAACTGATAACGAGAGAAGAAGACATTTTAATAAAAATTAATTTGGTTCTTTATTAATCACGGCGTGGTAAAATTTTGAAATTTTTTTTGATAAACACATATAAAATATTGACAAATTGAGGAAAATCTTATATTCTATATATACTGTTTAAATTAAATTTTTATTTGTATAAAAGCATGATTAAAAGTAATTTTAATATTTTAGGAAGGTGAAAAAAAATGGCATGTAGTAAAACTGTAGAAATCACAAATGAAACTGGTCTTCACACTAGACCTGGAAATGAGTTTGTTAGTTTAGCAAAAACATTCTCTTCAACTGTTGAAGTTGAAAACGAAGAAGGAAAAAGAGTTAAAGGAACTTCTCTTTTAAAACTTTTATCTTTAGGAATTAAAAAGGGAGCAAAAGTTACTGTTCACACAGAAGGAGCAGACGAAGCTGAAGCTGCTGAAAAGTTAGCAGATCTTCTTGCTAACTTAAAAGACTAATTTAATTTATACAGAGAGGAATATTTTTATACTTTATTCCTCTCTTTTTTTTAAAATTAATCTATTTTGTTGAAAAGGATGGTATTGACATGGGTAAATTAATAAACGGAATACCTGCATCTCCTGGTATATCTGTCGGGAAAGTTTATCTTTATAAAGAAAATGAACTTTTCATAGATACAAACGAAGCTAAAAACTTAGAAATAGAAAAAGATAAACTTCTTCGTGGAAGAGAGCTTACTAAAGAACAGCTTCTTTCAATCAGAGAAAAAACAGCTAAAAATCTTGGAGAGGATAAAGCTGCCATATTTGACGGACATATTACTCTGTTAGAAGATGAAGATCTTTTTGATGAAGTTATAGAACTTATAGAAGATGAAAAAATAACAGCTGAAAATGCTCTTGATCAAGGAATCAACGGATACTGCGAAATGCTTGCTAATCTTGAAGATCCATACTTAAGAGAAAGAGCAGCAGACTTAAAAGATATCGGTAAGAGATGGCTTTACAACGTAACAGGTACAGAAATCTTAGACCTTTCAAATCTGCCAAAAGATTCTATCATAATAACTAAGGATTTAACTCCTTCTGATACAGCTCAGTTAGATTTAGATAATACTCTTGCTTTTGTAACTGAAATCGGAGGAAAAACAGCTCACTCATCTATTATGGCAAGATCACTTGAAATTCCTGCTGTAGTTGGAACAGGTACTATCTGTGGTGAAGTTGTAACAGGACAAAGCATTATAGTTGACGCTATCGAAGGAATCGCTATATTAGATCCTACAGAAGAAGAGGTAAAAGTTTACACAGCTAAGAGAGAAGAATATCTTGCTGAAAAAGAACTTTTAAAACAGTTAAAAGATAAAGAAGCTGTTTCAAAAGACGGAATAAAAGTTGGAGCTTGGGCTAACATAGGTTCTCCTAAAGATGTTCCCGGACTTTTAAGAAACGGAGCACAAGGAATAGGACTTTACAGAACAGAGTTCCTATTTATGAATAATGATGCTTTCCCAACTGAAGAGCAGCAGTTTGAAGCTTATAAAGAAGTTGCAGAGGCTCTTGAAGGTAAACCTGTAACTATCAGAACAATGGATATCGGTGGAGATAAATCTCTTCCATATATGCAGCTTCCAAAAGAGGAAAATCCTTTCCTTGGATGGAGAGCTCTAAGAGTTTGTCTTGACAGACCGGAAATATTAAAAACTCAATTCAGAGCTTTATTAAGAGCATCTGCATTTGGTTATATAAAAATCATGCTTCCTATGATAATCTCTCTTGATGAAGTAAGAAAATCAAGAGCAATATTAAAAGAGTGTATGGAAGAATTAAGAGCTGAAGGAATTGCTTTTGATGAAAATATCCAGCTTGGAATAATGGTAGAAACTCCTGCTGTATGTTTCAGAGCAGCTTCTTTTGCAAAAGAATGTGATTTCTTCTCAATAGGTACTAACGATCTGACTCAGTATACACTTGCTGTAGACAGAGGAAACGAACAGATTTCTCACCTTTACAACTCATACAACCCTGCTGTTTTACAAGCTATTAAATGTGCAATAGACGGGGCTCATGCAGGAAATATTTCTATTTCTATGTGTGGTGAATTTGCCGGTGACGAAAACGCTACTGCAATATTATTTGGAATGGGACTTGATGCTTTCTCAATGTCAGCTATATCAGTTCCAAGAATTAAGAAAAATATCATGTCACTTGATAAAAAAGAATGTGAAAAATTAGTAGAAAGGGTTCTTGAGCAGACAACTGCTGAAGAAGTGTTAAAAGTAGTAGCAGAGTTCAATAAAGAGGTTTATGGCAAATAAATAAGTCTTAAAAGTACAAAATAAAAGAGGTGAGGATTTTTCCCCGCCTCTTTTATTTATTATTTAATTTTTTTTTAATTAAATATTTTCAGTCAGCAGATTTTTCTTTGCAACAGACAGCATAAGTTTAATTCTGTTAATCTGATTTACTTCTGAGTATGCAGGATCGTAGTCTATTGAAACGATATTAGAGTGAGAATATGATTCTTTTAATCTCTTAATCATTCCTTTTCCTGTAATGTGGTTTGGCAGACATCCAAAAGGCTGAACACAGACAATATTAGGTACTTCATGTTCAATAAGTTCTATCATCTCTCCTAATAAAAACCAACCTTCACCAGACTGGTGTCCTATTGAAATATATTTAGATGTTTTTTCTGCAATATGTCCAATGAAATCTTCCTGTCTGAATCTGTCACATCTGCTTAATGCTCTGTTTACAAATCCTGTATAGAAACCTGTAACAGCAAGAGCTGCTTTAGCCTGAAGTGCAGCAAATTTTCCATGGAATCTTTCCTGTAAGAAATTATCACTGTAAATACAATAGTTGATAAAGCTCATTAAACTTGATGTACGAGCCTCTCCTCCTTCGCTTTCAATAAAATCTATAAGATAATTATTAGCAAAAGGACTGAATTTTACAAGAATCTCTCCAACAACTCCTACTTTTACTTTTTTCTCTGCTGTTACTGCAATTTCAGAAAACTCTTTTACAATATTGTTAAGATTTCTTCTGAACTGTAAAAGTTTTCCGTTTCTTATATTTTCTCTTACATCTTCATACCATTTTTCAAAAACTTTGTTTGTTATACCTTTTATCTGCTCATAAGGTCTTACATGGTATAGAAGTTTCATAAGAATATCCCCGTAAGAAACAGCCATTAATGTTTTATGAGCAAGTTTCATAGTAATTTTAAATCCTTCCTGTGCCTCATATCCTTTTGAGTTTAGAGAAAGGACAGGAACATTTGCAAATCCGCTGTCTTTTAATGCTTTTTTAAGGAATCCTATATAGTTTGTTGCACGGCAGCTTCCTCCTGTCTGAGAGATAAGAACAGCTGTTTTGTGAATATCATATTTTCCTGATTTCAAAGCTGAAATAAGCTCACCGATAACAAGAATAGAAGGATAACATGCATCATTGTTTACAAACTGAAGTCCTGCATTAAGAGCCTCTTTTGTTTCTTCAAGAACTTCAAGTTTATATCCTTCTGCAGAGAAAGCATCTTCCAATAATCCAAAATGGATTGGAGACATCTGCGGAGCAAGGATAGTGTATTCCTCTTTCATTTTCTTTGTAAATATATTTTTTCTGTATTCTATTTTATTTTTAACAATTTTTTTAACTGCTTTTTTCTTATCTTGAAGAGCAGCTAAAAGACTTCTTATTCTTATTTTTACAGCACCCATGTTGCTTACTTCGTCAATTTTCAGAAGTGTGTGAACTTTTCCGTAGTTTGATAAAATCTCTTCCACTTGGTCAGTTGTTACCGCATCAAGTCCGCAGCTGAAACTGTTTAATTCAACAAGCTCAAGGTTTGGATGTTTTCCAACAAAAGTAGCAGCTCTGTATAATCTTGAGTGGTATGTCCATTGGTCAATAACTCTTAAGCCGTCTTCAAGAGAAGTAAGACTTGCTACAGCATCCCCTGTAAGAACAGCAATTCCAAATGAATTTATAATATTTGGTATTCCGTGGTGTATCTCTTTATCATTATGGTAAGGTCTTCCGCAAAGAACGATTCCTGTTTTTCCTGTTTTCTCAAGATACTCCATAACCTCTTTTGCTTTGTTCTGCATATCTTTTCTGAAATTGTATCTCTCTTCCCAAGCAGCATCAACAGCAGCCTCTGCCTCTTTTCTGCTTACTCCGAATTTTTGGAACTCTTCGTAAACAGTTTTGTAAAGAACCTCTTTGTCTGCCATAGAGAAGAAAGGAATCATCATATCAACATGTTTTTCTTTTAAAATATCCAGATTGTTTTTAATTACCTCAGGATAAGAAATAACAATCGGGCAGTTAAATTGGTTTTGTGCTTTTTTATCTTCTTTTTCCTCAAAAATTACACATGGATAGAAAATAGTTTTTATTCCTTTTTCTATCAGATTTATAATATGTCCGTGAACCATTTTTGCAGGATAACAGATAGAGTCAGAAGATATAGTATCCATTCCTTTTTCATATATTTTTTTAGATGAATCATCTGAAATTATAACTCTGAATCCTAGTTTTGTCAGAAGAGTAAACCAGAATGGGTAAGAGTCATAAATGTTTAAAACTCTTGGAATACCAATCTCTCCTCTTACAGCCTGTCCCGGCTCAAGAGGTTTGTAATTAAATAATCTGTTATATTTATATTCAAACATATTTGGTGCTTTGTCTTTTTGAATATTTCCCAAAGGTCTTTCACATCTGTTTCCGGAAATAAATCTTTCTCCGTTTTGGAATTTATGTATAGTCAAAAGACAGTTGTTTCCACAGATACCGCATCTTGTAAGATTAGTTGCTGCAGAGAAACTGTTTAATTCATTAAGACTAAGAATTGAAGATTTTTCAAGAGCATTTTCTTCTGCATATTCTTTTGAAATAAGAGCAGCACCAAAAGCTCCCATAAGTCCTGCAATATTTGGTCTTACTGCCTCTCTTTCAGAAATAAGCTCAAATGCACGAAGTACACAGTTATTTAGGAATGTTCCTCCTTGAACAACAATTTTATCTCCAAATTCCTCTTTATTTTTCATTTTTATAACTTTAAATAAAGTATTTTTTACAACAGAATAAGAAAGTCCTGTTGAGATATCTCCCACATCAGCACCGTCTTTTTGAGCCTGTTTTACTTTAGAGTTCATAAACACAGTACATCTTGTTCCAAGGTCTGAAGGATTTTTAGATTTCATTCCCTTTTCTGCAAATTCCTGAATAGACATTCCCAGACTTCCTGCAAAAGTTTCAAGGAATGATCCGCACCCTGAAGAACATGCTTCATTAAGAAGTATTGATGTTATAATTCCATCTTTAATTTTTAAACATTTCATATCCTGTCCGCCAATATCAAGAATAAAATCTACATTTGGGGAAAAGAATTTTGCTCCTTTGTAGTGTGCCATTGTTTCTACAATTCCCACATCTACATTAAGAGCTGCTTTTATTAAGTTCTCTCCATATCCTGTAACACAAGAACCTTTTATTACAACTTTATCTGACATTTTTGAATAAAGCATTTTTAAGTTGTTTATAATGTTATCTAAAGGGTTTCCTTTGTTGTGAGAATAGTGAGAGAAAAGAATCTCATTATTTTCAGAAACAAGAACAAGTTTTATAGTTGTAGAACCTGCATCTATTCCAAGGTAAGCATTTCCTTCATATGATTCTATATCTCTTGTTTCAACAGTTTCTTTGTCGTGTCTTTCTTTAAATTCTTTATATTCATTTTCATCTGCAAAAAGAGGAGGCAGACTCATTGTTTCCGGAAGTCCCTGATCTTTAAGCACAGAAATCTTATTTTTCAGCTCTGTGAAAGAAAATTCTCTTGTATTTTCCTGTGAAAGTATACATGCTCCCTGAGCAACAAAAAGCTGAGAATCTTCCGGGAAAATAATGTTTTCAGGAGTAAGTTTAAGAGTTTCTATAAATCTTTTTCTAAGCTCGCTTAAAAAGAAAAGAGGCCCTCCAAGAAAGGCTACTTTCCCTGTTATTTTTTTACCGCATGCAAGCCCTGTTATAGTCTGGTTAACTACAGCCTGAAAAACTGAAACTGCAATATTTTCCTTTTTCACACCTTCATTTACCAAAGGCTGTATGTCTGTTTTGGCAAAAACTCCGCATCTTGATGCAATAGGATATATCGTATCATATCCTTTTGCCAGTTCATTCAGCCCAGAGGCATCTGTATCAAGAAGAGAGGCTATCTGGTCAACAAAAGCTCCTGTTCCTCCTGCACAGCTTCCGTTCATTCTCTGCTCCATATCGTTTTTCAGATATGTTATCTTAGCATCTTCACCACCAAGCTCAATAGCAACATCTGTTTCCGGTATAACAGTTTCAATGGCTTTTATACAAGCAATAACCTCTTGAACAAAATCAACATCAATCCATTTAGAAACTCCAAGTCCTCCGGAACCAGTAATACTTATTTTAAAATTTACATCAGTTCCATAATTTTTTTCAATGTAAGCGAAAAAATCTTCAAAAAGGTTTTTTGAAGTTTCTCTTACATTAGAAAAGTGTCTTTGATAAACTGAGTAAATAACATTATTACCTTCATCAAGGCAAACGATTTTTACAGTAGTGGAACCAACGTCAGTTCCAACAAATAATTTTTTCATTGACAGTTTTCTCCTTGCATAAATTTTATTTAATTGTAATGTGTTTCTCTGACAAAAAATAAAATTTAATTAAATAAGGAGAATTCTAGCCTTATATCTTTGAACAATAGAAAGATATTTGTTTTCTTTTACTATTTTTCCAAGTAATTTTATAGTTTTATGTAATATAATATTGTTTTCTGATCTGCATATCAAATCAGGAAGAGTGTCTCTTCCGGAAAAAATATCTGTTACTCTTATTCTGTTTGTTACTCTCACAGAAATATAGTTATCAGATGATTTCATATCATCAAGGAAAATTGCACTTTCTTTTTCTGATTTCAGCGGAGTAAATCTTGTATTTATATTTAAACTATGAATAAATACAATAAATAAAAAAGAAATAAGAAACGGAATTAAATAAAGTGCCGTTTTTCTATTATTTTTATACATTTTCTCCACCTCCTTTTCAGAAAATAAACAATATCATTAAGTTACAAAGTAACAGCTTTTATATAAAACATTTGATAAAATAACATCTTCTATTAATTTTATTATACTGTAAATAAGAAAAAAAATCAAAAAAATTGAAAATTTAAAAAAGCAAAGGACCGGCATTAACCAGTCCGAGTTTTATATTTATATTTTTTTTCTTATTTTCCAATCGGGCATAAATTTTTCTATATATTCATAAAAATTTCTGCTGTGATTTGGATGCTCCAAATGAGCTATCTCATGCAGAATAACATATTCGATAAACTTAATATCTCTTTTCATCATTTCTGAATTAAGATTTATTGTTTTTCTTTTATAATTGCATGAACCCCAGTTGCTTTTAAGGGTTTTTATAGTGACTTTTTCAATCTGTTTTCCTGTAATTTTTAAATATTTTTCCAAAATGGGAACAAATATTCTTCTTCCCTCTTCTCTATACCATGAATTTATTAACATATGTTTTTCCTCAAAATTATCAGGAGCTTTTGTGAAAAGAGTAATAGTATCCTCATTTTTTTCAATATAATGTGAATCGCTTTTCTGCAAAATAAAATTATATTCTTTCCCAAGATAAAATATCTTATCTCCTGTATTATACAGAATTTGTTTTGTTTTTCTTTTTTTTATCTCTTCCAGCTTTTTTTCAATCCAGCTTTTTTTTCTTTCCAGAAAATCTTTTATATAGAGATTAGACACTCTTCTTGGGACTACAACTTCTATTTCTCCGTCAGGACGTATTTTCAATATTAAATTTTTAACAGATTTTCTTATTACTTTTACTTCCATTATGGGATATCCTTTATAATCTCTTTATAATTTTTCAAGCACCTTTTTAACTATTTCATCAGCAGGAAGTTCACTTGTGAAACCAGAAGCTTTTACATGTCCTCCTCCGCCGAATATTGCTGCAATTTCATTTACATTAACATCATATTTACTTCTCATACTTCCTTTTATAACACCGGGAATATCTTCTCTAAGGAAAAGAGAAACCTCTGCTTTTTCATAAGATACAATAGTTTCCACTATCTCTTCTGTATCTTCTTTTCTTCCGTTTATTTTTTTCATATCATCATATGAAAGGAAGAAATATACAAGCTTTTTGTCTTCATAAAATTTCATTTCGTACATAGCCTGTCCAAGAAGTTTTATAGCTGCCATGCTTTTTGTATTAAGAAATTCTCTTACAATTTTAGAGTTGTCTACGCCAACAGCCACTAAATCTCCTGCCATTTGGAAAGTATCTTTAGTTACATTGCTGTGTTTAAAGTTTCCTGTATCGTTTACCAGACCTGTATATAAAGATTCTGCAATATCAATATCTATTTCTGCGCTGCAGAATTTTAAAAATTTATATATAACCTCACTTGTAGAAGAGATATCTTCCACATAGTTCAAATTTCCATATAAAGGATTGCTTATATGATGGTCTATATTTATTATAAAGCTGTCTTTTATTAAATTTTTTACTGTTCCTGTTCTTTCAAGTGTGGCACTGTCTACACAAACTGCCAGATCGAAATTATAAATCTCTTCAGGATTATATATCTCTGCTCTTTTTTCAAGATTCAGAAATTTTGTTCTGTCCGGAGTTTTGTCCTGTAATACAAATCTTACTTTACAGTTCTTATTTATTTTTTCTATTCCGCTTACAAGAGCCAGTCCTGCTCCTATTGCATCTCCATCCGGATTAACATGTGCTGTAACCAATATATTTCTGCTCTCTTCTATTTTATTTTTTATACTTAAAAAGTTATCCATAATTTCCTCCCTTGTATTGCCTGCTAAGATAATTTTATTTAGTAGAAAAAGACTATAAAATCTCAATTAATATTTTTTTATTAAACAAAATTTTCTTTTATTGATTCTGCCAAAGAGTCAAGAATGCTGTAACGTTTTCTGTATTCTGACCTTTTCTTGCTTGGGATTTCAGAAATATCTTTTCTGAAGAGTTCTTTTGGAAGTTTCCATAATCCTGATTTTAACTTTTCAGCATTTAAAGTTTCTAAAAATTCATCATAGTTTGCAAGGATTTTTTTCCGTTTTAAATATTTTTTAGTCACATATATGTGCTTATCATTTGCCACACACATTTTTTCCACATTAGTTTCAAAGCATTCACACATTTTATATATAACTTCCATTAAAATTCTTTTTGGGAACATTCCTCCCATGCTTTTTGTTGCTTTTTTAATGCAGTCTTTGTCGATTGTCCTGTATGGCCCTTGAATACCTCCAATAAAAAGAGTGTCTTTACCTTCATTTTTTATAAAACTGAATGTTATTGTGGCAAGAGGGATATTCTCTGAATTTACCATTTTTAAATCAATATCTCCCTCCTTATCAAAGTTCGGATATAAAGAAAGAATGATTTTAAATCTCTCTTCATCTGTTCCTGTTATTTCTGCCAGCTGAATTGAACCTTTTTCGTAAAATTCAGGAATAATTTTTTCAGGAAAATATTTATCTATGAATTGATAATTTTCTTTCACAGATGAAAGTTTTTTGGATAAACCAAACATATTACATAAATATGGCCTGTAAATTTTATTTAGTAAAGACATATATGTGAAAACTTTTTCTGAAAGGTATTTGTGATGCTGTACAAAACGTATCAGGTTTATTGAGTATGGATAGTAGCATATGGTTCTGAAAATAAACCTTAGTTTTCTTTTTTCTGTTGTCAGTGCTCCTTTCCTGCTTGATTTTGTCAGTAAATCATAATAATAACTTGCTAAATTTTGCAATTGTTCCTCCTTTTTTTTATATGTTGCAATTATATATTTTAACATTTTTTTTGATTTTTTTCAAATTTAGATGATGTTATAAAATAAAAATAAAATTCTCTAAGAAAAAATATCAGCAGATTTATATTGCTCACAGTCAAGTTTTCTGTATTCTGTTTCGCTGCATAAATTACGCAGATATTTTTAATATCGAGAATTTTATTTTTAATTTTATCAATAATCTTTTTTTATTGACTATCTTTTAGATTATTTATTAAATATCAAAGAATATTTTTAGTGTTTCGTCGTCTGTTTTTTCTCCAGCAAGAGAACCAATTACAAACACAAGCATAGTAAGAGCTATAGCCGGAACAATCTGGTGCATTCCATAAACATTTACTTTACAGATTACAAAATAAAGATATGTTGCCACTCCGAAAATCATAGATGCAGCAGCTCCTGTTGCATTTGCTCTCTTCCAATAAAGCCCGAAAATTATTGGACAGAAGAAAGCAGCTTCCTGCCCTGCAAGAGCAAAAAGGTTTATCCAAACAAGAAGTTCAGGGGGATTAAGTGCAAGAATAAACACTAATATTCCAAATCCTAAAGAAACAAAAAGAGAAAGTTTTTTAATCTTTTCTGTACTTGCATTTTTATCAACATAATGAAGATATAAATCTTTTACTATTGTTGCTGATGTTAAAATAAGGAAAGAATCCACTGTTGACATTATAGCAGCCAGAGGTCCGCCTATAAATATTCCTGCAAGAATTGGATGAAGATGTTTTAATGCAAGAATAGGGATAATTTTATCTCCTACATCTACTCCGGGTTCAACAGCAATTCCCATAACACCAACAAGGTGCATTCCAAGCATAAGAATTCCAACAACAGAAGTTCCTATTACCATTGCTTTGTGCATAGCTTTTGAATCTTTAAATCCCATACATCTTACAGCAGTGGCAGGAAGTCCAAGTATTCCTATTCCAACAAGCATCCAGAAAGAAAGAATAAATGGTTTTCCAATATTTCCTCCGGAAGAAGGAGTAAGAAGATCAGGGTTAACTTCAGCCACTTTTCTCATTATGTTTTCCATTCCGTTTCCTTGTTTAAGAAGAACAAAGAAAAGCACTCCTGTAGCAGCCAGCATAACCATACCCTGTACAGCATCTGTAAGGGCAACAGCTCTGAATCCACCGAAAGTTGTATATGCAATAACAACAATGGCAAATATAGTAAGCCCTATTCTGTAATCATATCCTGTGACACTTTCAAACAGTCTTCCTCCACCAACAAACTGAGCAACTATTGAACCAATGAAGAATATAAGCATCATAACAGCACTTAAAATAACAACAATATCACTTTTATATCTTGCTCTTAAAAGGTCGATAATTGTAACACCGCCGATTTTTCTTGAAATAACAGCCAGTTTTTTTCCAAGAATTCCAAGAGTAAGAAAAGCAGTAGGCACTTGAATGCAGGCAAGAAGCACCCATCCAAGCCCAAGTTTGTAAGCAACTCCCGGTCCTCCTATAAAAGAACTTGCTCCTACATAAGTTGCAATTATAGTCATAGCAAGAACAAATCCTCCCATTCCTCTGCTTCCTATATAATATTCTTCTGTGAAATTAACATTTTCACTATTTTTTATCTGATTTACTTTCCAAGCAATTCCAAGCATTGCAAAAAGATAAATTATAATAGGCAATAAAATAAGCATTGTCCAAAACCTCCCCTAATCTTCTAAATCCATATCTTTAAAAAAGATTTTTACTGCTGCATAAACTAATATATTTATAACTACAAGTCCAAGAACACATGAATAGAAGAACCACTCAGGAAGTCCTAAAATATATTTGTACTCAGCTACATTATCACTGTCAGTAAACATATATGCAAAATAATACCACCAACCAAAATAGAATAAGTAAAGTATAACTGTTACTAAAGCCTCTTTGTTAATTTGTTTTCCCTTTTTCATAATATTCCCCTCCGGATATACAAAAATGCTGGTATAGAATACCAGCATTCTAATTCAGAATAATTCTATGCTTCCTCAAGTATTCTCTTAGCCATTTCACGAGCAAGAGATTTTAAATCTTCCATATTTTCATGAGTAGGTGCTCCTTTAGCCTCTATTGGTTTTCCAATAACTTCAAGCCCTGCTAAAGAATCTGTAAAGTGAAGTATTCCTCTTACACCTCCACCGCTCCACATCATGTTACCAAAGATCCCTACATATCTGTTTTTCAATCCATAGTTTTGAAGTTTGTCAAGGATTGGCTGCATTTTTGGATATAATGCGTTGTTGTGAGCACAAGAACCAATGATAAGTCCTTTGTACTTCCAGATGTCACTCATAATAAATGAAGAATCTGTTTTAGAAACATCATAAACTTTTATTTCTTTTAATCCCTGCTGAGAAAGTTCTCTTGCTATCATGTTTGCCATAACCTCTGTATTTCCATACATAGATGCATACATTATAACTACACCTTTTTTCTCAGGGATAAATTGTGCCCAGTCAGCATAATATTTTATAACTCTGTTAACATCTTTTCTCCATAAGATTCCGTGAGAAGGACAGATATATTTTATTTCAAGTCCTCCAAGTTTTTTTATGGCATTTGTAACCTGTACACCATATTTTCCAACAATGTTAGAATAATATCTTCTCATTTCACCTTTGTAGAAATCGAAGTTTACTTCGTCGTCCCACATTCCTCCGTCAAGAGTTCCGAAACTTCCGAAAGCGTCATTAGAGAATAAAACTTTTTCTGTTATGTCGTAAGTAACCATTGACTCAGGCCAGTGTACCATAGGAACCATGGCAAATGTTAACTTGTGTTTTCCTAAATCAAGAATATCTCCCTCTTTAATCTGCTGGAACATATCATCAGGGAATGAAGGGAAAAATGCTTTAATCATTTGTAATGTTTTAGCATTTCCTATAACTTTTATCTCAGGATAAGCTCTTAAAACTTCTTCCATTGAACCTGAATGGTCCGGCTCCATATGATTTACTACTAAGTAGTCGATTTTTTTGTCTCCGATAACTGCCTGAATTTTGTTTAAAAAAGTTCCGCTTTGTCTTACTTCAACTGTATCAATAAGACATACTTTTTCGTCATCGATTAAGTATGAGTTATAAGCAACACCAGAAGGTAAAGGAAGATAGTTTTCAAATCTTTCAGTTCTTCTGTCGTTTACTCCGACCCAATAAATATCATTTCCTATTGCAGCGCAACAATACATATTTTTTCCTCCCAAATTTATTATAAATAAAAATTGTTTTGAATAGCTTAACATTTATTCATCTCATTTTATATTATTTTGCATGATAATACAAGATGTTTTTTATATTTTTTTATTTAATTCCTCATATTACTCTAAAATTTTGTTTAAAATGGTCAATTTTTAACATTTTTGAAATTTTTTAAATAGATATTCTAACTATTTTCATAAAATGATATAATCATACATATATTTATATTTATTTTTAAAGGAGAATTTATGAATCCAATATTATTTTCAATAGGAAGATTAAAAATTACTTACTATGGACTTATGTATGCTGTATCTTTTATTCTGGGAATAGAGCTTGGAAAAAAATATGGAAAGCAGAGGGGAATTGCTCCTGAAGTTATAGAAAATTATGCTTTTATTGCTATGATTTCCGGACTTATAGGAGGAAGACTTTACTATGTTCTTTTTAATCTTGATTATTATCTTAACTATCCTGCAGATATAATAGCTGTATGGAAAGGTGGGATGGCAATCCACGGAGGAATTCTTGGTGGGATTATAGGAACATGTATTTATGGAAAGATAAAAAAACTAAATCCTCTTCTTCTGGGAGATATTGCTGCTGCTCCTCTTCTTTTGGGACAGGCTATCGGAAGAATAGGAAATCTTATGAACGGAGAGATTTATGGTGTCCCTACTTTCACACCATTTAAAGTTATTTTTACTTTAAAACCAAAATTCTATGAGTGGTTTGCTTATTATAATTCTCTGCCTTTTTCTGAAAAAATGGCATTTAAAGATAAAGTTCCATGGGGACTTGTTTTCCCTTCAACATCACCTGCAGGAATGGAATTTCCAAACATGGCTCTTCATCCTGCAATGATTTATGAGCTTATTCTTAATTTTATAGGTTTTCTGTTTATCTGGTTTTATTTAAAAAACAGAAAATATGCAGCAGGAACAATATGGTGCAGCTATATAATTATTTACAGTGTTATCAGAATATTTGTAAGTTTCTTCAGAGCAGAAGATTTAATGTTTTTCAGCTTGAGAGCACCTCATGTAATCAGTATTGTTTTAATTGCTGTGTCAGCTGCTATTATTTTTATTATCAACAGAAAAAAAGATTAAAAGCTTTTTACTGAGAAATCACTTGATTTTAAGAAAAAATGTGCTATAATGAGTTTATTAAGAAAATTGACCAGCTGGTCAAAAAATTAGGAGGATTTTTTATGAAAAAAATATTTTTAGGATTGTTAATGATATTTGCATTTGCAGGTTGTTCAGGACTTTCAACTAAAACAACTGAAACTATTGTTGGAAAAGAATATGTATTAACTACTTCTACTAAAGATGTTAAAATAACTATTAATTTCGCAGAAGAAAATTTCTTTGGTTTCTCTGGTGTTAATAACTACTTTGGTAAATATACTTTATCAGGAGATAACATGAAACTTTCTCATGTAGGAAGTACTTTAATGGCAGGGCCAAGAGAGGCTATGGAACAGGAATTTGAATTTGTCACTGCTTTAGGAAAAGTAGAAAAATATCAGGTTCAAAAAGATACTTTAATTTTAACTACTTCATCAGGACAGCAGCTTATTTTCAAACAAACTGCAAAACCTGAATTAAAAAAATAAGAAACAGATAATATATTATTTTAAAAACAACTTTGCAAATTTATCAGCAGGGGATTTTCTTCTGCTCTCACCTTTAAAAAGAATGGGACAGCATACCTCGTTTATTCTGTCCCTTATTCTTTTACCAAAAACTTTATGAATCTCGCAGATATTTTCATCTGTTTTGTACTGAAGATTGGTTGAAATAATAAAAGGTTTTCTCATTCTGTATCTTACATCAATTAAAAAAAATACTTTTTCCAATACCCATTCAGTTACTTTCTCTGCTCCAAAATCATCAATAATTAATAAATCACACTCTGATATTTTGTCCAGAATCTCTGTTTCTGCTTTGCTCCATTCTGATTTTAATTTGTTTAAATAAAGTCCCAGATTAAGAG
>UQOH01000007.1 GCA_900542625.1 uncultured Fusobacterium sp. | reverse complement strand
GGCATTGTCTCCGCCGCCTGATGATATAATCGTTTCGCCGTATCATTTTGAAGCAGAAAATCTTCGTCCATAAATTTTTTCATTTTCTCGCCCTTCCCTCTTTTCATCAGTATACCGCGTTTTGCGAATCCGCGGATTCTGAAATTCTTAGATTTTCCGTTTTTAAATCTCTTTTTTTATGTTTTGAAATAAGACAAAGAATTATAAAAACAAAGCACAAAATATACTGTTACAAAACTTTACATTTTTCGCTATTTAAAAGTTGAAATATTTTTATAAATGTGTTATTCTAAGATATAAAGACAAATAAATAATCGCTTATATAATAGTCGTGATATGGACGACAAGTTTCTACCTGCAAACCTTAAATTAGCAGACTATAAGCATCAAAGATATAACAATGTTAATATACTTCGTTGTAGCTGTGTTGCTTCGAGAAAAATTGGGTTAATTTTTCGTTCTTTATAATTTATGTAAAAGAGGAGACAGAGAGACAATGTGTTTTATTTTTAAAAGGAATAAAAAGACATTCAGCAGTAAGTTTAACGAGAAAATCAGTTTAATTGGGTTAATTAACGAAATAACAAATATAAATATAAAAGCAGGCACGCTACAAGTGTGTGGATAGATTGGGTCTATCCACCTTTCGTAGTGTGCTTTTTTAATTAATCTTCCAAAATAGTAGTTAATTGAAAATTTAATATATATTAAGGAGAAGGGAAAAATGGCAAGAGTCGGAGTTATTATGGGAAGCAGATCAGATCTTCCTACAATGGAAAACGCTGTTGAAATGTTAAAAAAATTCGGAGTTGATTATGAAGTCAAAATCGTATCAGCTCACAGAACACCAGAGCTGATGTTTGAATATGCAAAATCAGCAAAAGAAAGAGGAATAAAAGTTATAATTGCAGGAGCAGGAGGAGCAGCACATCTTCCTGGAATGGTATCAAGTCTTACACCTCTTCCTGTTATAGGGGTTCCAGTAAAATCAAGAGCTTTAAGCGGACTTGATTCACTTCTTTCAATAGTTCAAATGCCTGGAGGAATTCCTGTTGGAACAGTTGCAATAGGAGATTCAGGAGCAAAAAATGCAGGAATACTTGCAAGTGAAATAATAGGACTTATGGATGAAGAAGTGGCAGCAAAAGTTCAAAAATTCAGAGAAGAGCAGAGAGATGCAGTTCTTGAGGCAAGCGAGGTTGAGATATAATGCTTATAGAGAAAGGAAGCTGTATAGCAGTTCTTGGAGGAGGACAGCTTGGAAAGATGCTTTGTGAAAGTGCTAAAAAGCAAGGATACAAAACAATGGTTCTTGAGCCTTCAAAAGCAGCTTGTGCAGGACTTGTAACAGATTTACATCTTGCAAAACCTTATGATGATAAAGAAAGCCTGATATATATAGCTGAAAATTCAAGTGTAGTAACTTATGAATTTGAAAATGTTCCTTCTGAAGCAATAGATATATTGGAAGAGAACGGAGGTTATATTCCTCAGGGAAGAAGACCTTTATATATCAGTCAGCACAGATTCAGAGAAAAAAGCAGTATCAATGAGCTGGGAATAAAAACAGCGGAATTCAGACAGGTAACAGACAGAGAAAGCTTTGAAAAAGCTGTAGAAGCAATAGGATATCCTTCAATATTAAAAACTTCTATGGGAGGATATGACGGAAAAGGACAATGGGTTCTTAGAACAAGAGAAGATTTTGAAAAAGCAGCAGCAGAGCTTGAAAACAGAGAGTATATTTTAGAAAAAATGGTAGATTTTCAGTGTGAACTTTCATGTATAGCAGTAAAGAGTACAGAGGGTTCAGTTGGAGTTTTCCCTGTTGTAGAAAATATTCATAAAAACGGAATACTTCATATAACAATAGCACCTGCAAGAATAGGACAGGAAGTGCAGGAAAAAGTAAAAGATATTACAAGAAAAATAATAGAAGGGCTTGATTTTGTCGGACCTCTTGCCATTGAATATTTTTGTGGCAAAGACGGAGAGATATATGTAAACGAAATGGCGCCAAGACCTCACAACAGTGCACACTACACTATGGACGGATGCAATAAATCACAATTTGATTTACAGATTGAAGGGCTTTGCGGAAAACATCTTGAAGACCCTGTACTTATAAAAAACAGTGTAATGCTTAACATTTTAGGACAAGATGTAGAAAGAATAGAGAAAGCACAGTTAAAAGAAAATGAAAAACTTTATATGTATGGAAAAGGTGAGGCAAAAGTTGACAGAAAAATGGGACACCTTAACCTTACAGGAGATGATTTAGAGGCTCTTATAAAAAGAGCAGAGGAACTTGCTGTATAATACTTTATAACCAAAAATATTAAATTTTTTATAAATGGAGGAAAAATGGATAAGAGAATTTTTGTTTCTAAAAAACAAGGATTTCAGGTTGAAGGAAATTCAATCTTAAACGAAATTAAAGAAAACTTATATGAAACTGGTCTTGAAAGAGTAGAATTATATAATGTTTACGACATCTTTAATTGTGATGAAGAGGATATAAAACTTTTAAAAACTAAAGTTTTAGCTGAAACTGTTACAGACAATGTTTATGATTCTATTGACTTAGAAGGAAAAACTTATGTAGCAATTGAAAATCTTCCAGGACAGTATGATCAGAGAGCTGACTCTGCTGAACAGTGTCTTGTTCTTTTAAACAGCAAAGACGGAGTTACAATTAAAAGCGGAAGAGTAATAGTTTTCTATGGTGAAGTAAAAGATTTAGAAAAAATCAAAAAATATTTAATTAACCCTGTTGAAACAAGAGAAAAAGATTTAACAGTTCTTGAAAATAACGAAGACGTTACTGTTGAGCCTGTTCCAGTGCTTGAAGGATTCAGAAAACTTACAAGAGAAGAGCTTGAAAACTTTGTTGCTGCAAACGGACTTGCAATGACAACAGACGACCTTGCTCATATTCAAAAATATTTTGCAGAAGAAGACAGAGATCCAACAGAAACAGAAATAAAAGTTCTTGATACTTACTGGTCAGATCACTGCAGACATACAACATTTGAAACATTCTTAAAAAGTGTTGTAATTGAAAAAGGAGAAATGACAGAGGCTATTCAAAAAGCTTATGAAAAATATTTAGAATTAAGAACAGAAGTTCACGGAAACAAAAAACCAATGACTCTTATGGATATGGGAACTCTTGGCGGAAAATATATGAGAAAGATCGGTAAACTTGATGATATGGAGATTACTGATGAGATAAACGCATGTAGTATCGAAGTTGATATTGATGTTGACGGAGAAACTGAAAGATGGCTTCTTATGTTTAAAAACGAAACTCACAACCACCCAACAGAGATTGAGCCTTTCGGAGGAGCAAGTACATGTATCGGTGGAGCAATAAGAGACCCATTATCAGGAAGAGCATATGTATATCAGGCAATGAGAATTACAGGAGCAGGAGATATCTGTGAAAAACTTGAAGATACTCTTCCAAACAAACTTCCTCAAGTAAGAATTTCTAAAGGAGCAGCTCAAGGATATTCTTCTTACGGAAACCAAATCGGACTTGCAACAACATTTGTAAAAGAGATTTACCACAACGGATACAAAGCTAAGAGAATGGAAGTTGGAGCTGTTGTAGGAGCAGTTAAAAAAGAATATGTATTAAGAGAAGAACCAAAACCTGGAGATTTAGTAATCGTTCTTGGAGGAAAAACAGGAAGAGACGGTGTCGGAGGAGCTACAGGTTCATCTAAAGAGCACAACGACTCATCTTTAACAAAATGTTCTTCAGAAGTTCAAAAAGGAAATGCTCCAATAGAAAGAAAAATCCAAAGAGCATTCAGAAATCCTGAAGTTACAAAACTTATTAAAAAATCAAATGACTTTGGTGCCGGAGGAGTTTCAGTAGCGATCGGAGAACTTGCAAGAGGAATTGAAGTTAATCTTGATATGGTATCAGTAAAATATCTTGGACTTAGCGGAACAGAACTTGCAATCAGTGAATCTCAAGAAAGAATGGCAGTTGTTATAGCTCCAGAAAACAGAGAGAAATTTGAGCAGTTAATGAAAGAAGAAAACCTTGAAACAAGACTTGTAGCAACAGTTACAGAAAAAGAAAATCTTGTAATCAAGTTCAGAGGAGAAACAATTGTTGATATAGCGAGAAGTTTCTTAGATACAAACGGAGTAAGACAAGAGCAGGACGTAACAGTTAAAGCTCCTGTAAAACAAGAGATGTTCAAATCTGATAAGACAGGAACACTTGCTGAGAAATTAACAGCAACATTAAAAGATATGAACGTTGCATCTCAAAGAGGAATGGTAGAGATGTTTGACTCAACAGTAGGACGTTCAACAGTTCTTATGCCTTACGGAGGAAAATATCAATTAACAGAAAGTGAAGGAAGCGTTCAGAAATTCCCTACATTTGGATTTACAAACACAGCATCAGTTATGACTTATGGATTCAATCCATACATTTCTGAAAAATCTCCATACTTAGGAGCAATATATGCAGTAATAGAATCTTTAGCAAGATTAACTGCTGTTGGTGCTGATTATACAAAAGCAAGACTTACATTCCAAGAATATTTTGAAAGATTAGGAAAAGAGCCTACAAGATGGGGTAAACCATTTATGGCACTTCTTGGAGCATTAGAAGCTCAGGTTGAATTTGAAACTCCAGCAATCGGAGGAAAAGACAGTATGAGCGGAACATTTAAAAATATTGATGTTCCTCCTACATTAATCTCTTTTGCTGTTACAACAGAAAAAACAGACAACATTGTTTCTTCTGAATTTAAATCAGCAGGAAACTATATCTATTTAGTAAAACCATATTACAATGAAGACTTTACACCAGTTTACAGCACAGTAAAAGCTGTATTCAAAAATGTAAGAAAAGAGATGGAAAAAGGAAACATTGTTTCAGCATCAGTTGTAAAAATGGGTGGAACAGCAGAAGCATTATTTAAAATGTCTTTTGGAAACAAACTTGGAATAAATGTTCAAAATACAGAAGTAGACTTATTTGATATGTTCCCAGGAGCATTAGTTGTTGAATCTAAGCAAAGATTAATATTCGGAGATTTCTTAGGAATAGTTGATGATACAGGAGAAATCACAATCAATGATGTAACAATGGATATTGATGATGCAATCAACATCTGGGAAGAAAGATATGCTAAAATATATCCTTATGACACTGGAGCAAAACATGAGCAGGTATTCACTCCAACAGAGAAAAAAGGAGAAATGAAACAAAAAGCATCTGTTCTTTATGATAAACCAAAAGTTTTAGTATTAGCATTCCCAGGAACAAACTCAGAATATGATACAGCAAAAGCATTTAACAAAGCTGGAGGAGATTCTGAAATATTTGTAATAAACAACTTAACAGTAAAAGACATGGAAGCGTCAATAACTGAATTAAGTGAAAAAATAAGAAAAGCTCAAATCGTTGCACTTCCTGGAGGATTCAGTGCTGGAGACGAGCCAGACGGATCAGGTAAATTTATAACAAACATTTTACAAAATTCAAAAGTTAAAGCAAGCATAAAAGAGTTTTTAGCAAATGAAGGACTTATGTTAGGTATCTGTAACGGATTCCAGGCATTAGTTAAATCAGGATTATTACCATATGGAGATATGGATAAATTAAGTGAAAATTCACCTACATTATTCAGAAATGACATTAACCGTCACATCTCAAGAATAGTAACTACAAGAATAGCATCAAACTCATCTCCTTGGTTATCATCATTCAACATTGGAGATATGCATTCAATAACTCTTTCTCACGGAGAAGGAAAATTTGTAGTAAACGAAGAGCTTGCAAAAGAATTATTTGAAAACGGTCAAGTAGCAACTCAATACTGTAACTTAAAAGGAGAGCCTACACTTGACGGAAAATATAACTTAAACGGTTCATATTATGCAATAGAGGGAATCACATCTAAAGATGGACACATCTTAGGAAAGATGGGACACTCAGAGCGTTATGAAGATGGAACATTTAAAAATATATATGGTGAAAAGATGCAGGATATCTTCCAAAATGGAGTAAATTTCTTTAAGAAATAGTTTTGAATAGTAAATAATTAATCTGGAGATAAAATTTCTCGATTTTAAAAATATCTGCGTGATTTATGCAGCGAGTTCAGCGTAAAAAACGATATGTTTGAGGCTTTAGCCGAGTTTATCGTTTTTAGATGAATGAGCAATATAAATAGCTGATATTTTTTCCAAGAGAAATTTTATCTCAGAATAATATTTATAACTCTAAGTGAGAAGGCATTGTATTTTTGGCAAAATTTTAATATCATACAAGTCGTATAAAATAAGGAAGAGGAAAAGAAGAATATGAGAGAATTTGATTATATATTAGATGAAATTCATGAAGAATGTGGAGTATTTGGAATTTATAATGTGGAAAATGCAGCTCAGCTTACATATTATGGACTGCATTCATTACAACACAGAGGACAGCAGGGAGCAGGTATTGCAACTTCTGACAATGGCCACATATTAAGACACAGAGGAAACGGACTGGTTATAGAAGTTTTCAACTCAGAAAACATAGCTGCATTAAAAGGAAATATGGCAATAGGGCACGTAAGAATGGGAGACCATAAAGCACCCGGAATTGAAAATATTCAGCCTTTACTTGTTCGTTCACACTTAGGAGATTTTACAGTAGCACATAACGGTAGAATCGTAAACGGAGATCAATTAAGAATGCAGCTTGAATTTGAAGGAAGTATATTCCAATCATCTTCTGACAGTGAAATCTTATGTCACCTTATTCAAAAAGAATCTGGAACATTTACAGAAAAACTTACAAAAGCTGTTGCAAAACTTGAAGGAGCTTTTTCTTTCGTAGTTATGACAGGAAGTACAATTTATGCAATAAGAGATAAAAATGGACTGCACCCTCTTTCAATAGCAAAAATGGGAGACGGATATGTAGTAAGTTCAGAAACAGTTGCTTTTGAAATTGTGGGAGCAGAATTTATAAGAGGTGTAAAACCCGGAGAGATAATCAAAATAGGTAAAGAGGGAATGAAATCAATATTCTACACAACTAATGTGCAGGATAAAATGTGTTCAATGGAATACATCTACTTCTCAAGACCAGACAGTACAATCAACGGACTTAACGTTCACACATCAAGAAGAGTATGTGGAAGAATACTTGCAGAAGAGAGTCCTTGTCCAGAAGCTGATATGGTAATCGGAGTACCTGACTCTTCTCTTTCTGCAGCAGTTGGATATGCTGATGTTTCAGGACTTCCATACGAAACAGGATTAATCAAAAACCGTTATATAGGAAGAACATTTATTCAGCCTACACAAAAAGAAAGAGAAAGAGGAGTAAAAATGAAACTTTCTCCTATGTCTTCAGTAATTGCAGGTAAAAAAATAGTCCTTGTTGATGACTCAATAGTAAGAGGAACTACAAGCAAATATATAATTAAATTATTAAAAGAGGCAGGAGCTAAAGAGGTTCACGTAAGAATAGCATCTCCTGCAATGATTGCTCCATGTTTCTACGGAGTAGACACTTCAAGTCTTAAAGACTTAATCAGTGCAAGAATGGATTTAGAAAAATTAAGAAAATATATAGCTGCTGATTCACTGGCGTTTTTATCTGTTGAAGGACTTAGAAAAGGACTTGGAGATAATATCTGTGCAGCATGTTTCGATAAAAATTATCCAACATATTTATTTGGATTAGACAAAAACTTTAAAGAGGAAAAGGAAGGTAAATAAAAGATGAGTAAAAAGTATATGGAATCTGGTGTAAACTTAGAAGCTGGATATGAATCAGTGAGAAGAATAAAATCTCATGTAGACAGAACAAAAGTTAAAGGAATGATAGACAGTTTAGGTGCATTTGGAGGAATGTTTGACTTATCATCTTTAGGATATAAAGAACCTGTTCTTATAAGCGGAACAGACGGTGTTGGAACAAAACTTATGCTTGCTTTTGAAATGGACAAGCACGATACAATAGGACAAGACGTTGTTGCAATGTGTGTAAACGACGTATTAGTACAAGGAGCTATGCCTATATTCTTCCTTGACTATGTGGCAGTTGGTAAAAACTTCCCACAACAAATAGAGCAGATAGTAAAAGGTGTTGCTGACGGATGCGTTCTTTCTGAATGCGGACTTATCGGCGGAGAAACAGCAGAGATGCCTGATATGTATGAAGTAGGAGATTATGACCTTGCAGGATTCTGTGTAGGTGTTGTTGAAAAAAGCAAACTTATAACAGGAGCAAATGTTAAAAAAGGAAATAAAATCATAGGACTTCCTTCTTCTGGAGTGCACTCAAACGGATTCTCTCTTGTAAGAAAAGTAGTTATGAAAGACAAACAATTAGATTTAAATGGATATACAGATATATTTAATGGAAAAACTTTAGGAGAAACACTTCTTGCTCCTACAAGAATTTATGTTAAAACAATAAAAGCTCTATTAAACGAAGTTGAAGTAAACGGAATGTGCCATATCACTGGCGGAGGATTCTATGAAAATGTACCAAGAATTCTTCCAAAAGGATTACAGGCTAAAATTGATACAAGAGCAATAGACACTCCTGCAATATTCAAATTCTTAGCTGAGCAGGGAGAAATTCCAAATGAAGATATGTATAATGTTTTCAACATGGGAATTGGATTTATGATAGTTGTTGATGAAGACAAAGTTGAAAAAACTATGGAAGTTTTAAAAGCTAATGGAGAAAAACCTGTACTTTTAGGAGAAATAGTTGAAGGTGAAGGAGTAGACCTTATATGGTAAGAGTAGCTGTATTCGCTTCCGGTAATGGAGGGAACTTTGAGAGTATAGTAAAAACGAGCAGAGAGTGGCAACACTCTCCATGCTCAATAGAACTTCTTATTGTTGACAAAAAAAATGCTTTTGCAATAAAAAGAGCAGAAAATCTTGGAATACCATGTTATGTTGTTTCATTGAAAGAATGCGGGAGCAAACAGGCATATGAAGAAAAAATAGTTGAGATACTAAAAGAAAATAATATAGAGCTTGTAGCTCTTGCAGGATATATGAAAATAATTACTGATGTGCTTTTAAATGCATACAGAAACAAAATTATAAACATTCACCCTGCATATCTTCCAAACTTTCCCGGAAAAGACGGGATTGGAGATGCTTTCAGAGCAGGAGCTGCTGAAACAGGAGTAACAATACACTATGTTGATGAAGGTGTAGACTCAGGAGAAATTATCTATCAGGAAAAACTTGTGATTGATAAATCTTGGGATTTAGAAAAACTTGAAGAGGAAATTCATAAAATTGAGCATAGAATATATCCAATGGTTTTAAAACAATTATGTGAAAAAATTGAGGAGGAAAGAAATTAAATGAAAAGAGCGTTAATAAGCGTTTCAGATAAAAATGGAATAATAGAATTTGCAAAAGAACTTGCAGCTTTAGGATATGAAATAATATCAACAGGAGGAACTAAAAAAGCTCTTGATGATGCAGGACTTACAACTTTATCAATATCAGACATCACTCATTTCCCTGAAATGATGGACGGAAGAGTAAAAACTCTTCACCCAAATGTACACGGAGGACTTCTTTGTGTAAGAGATAATGAAAAGCACATGAAAGATTTATTAGAAAATAAAATTGAATTAATCGATTTAGTAGTTGTAAATCTTTATCCATTTAAAGAAACTCTTAAAAAAGGCGGAACACATGAAGAGTTAATTGAAAATATAGATATCGGTGGACCAAGCATGTTAAGAAGTGCTGCTAAAAACCACAAATTTGTAACAGTGTGTGTTGACCCAGCAGACTATGCAAGAGTAATTTCTGAAATAAAAGAGCACGGAGATACAACTCTTGAATTCAGACAAGAACTTGCAGCAAAAGTTTTCAGAACAACAGCAGCTTATGATGCACTTATAGCAGGATATTTAACAAGCAAATTAGGAATAGAATATCCAGAAAAATTAACATTAACTTATGAAAAAATTCAAGACTTAAGATATGGAGAAAACCCTCACCAATCAGCAGCATTCTATGGTGCTCCAATGGCAGGATATTCAATAGCAGGTGCAAAACAGCTTCACGGTAAAGAGTTGTCTTATAACAATATCCAAGACGCAAATGGAGCTATTGAAATTTTAAGAGAATTTAAAGATGGTAAGAAAGCTGTAGTTGCAGTAAAACATACAAATCCTTGCGGAGTAGGACTTGGAGATACATTAAGAGAAGCATGGGACAAAGCTTATGCAGCAGACCCAATTTCAATATTTGGAGGAATAGTTGCAGTTAATGATACTGTTAATGAAGATGTAGCATCAGAACTTCACAAACTATTTTTAGAAATAGTAATTGCTCCTGCATTTACTGAAAAAGCATTAGAAATTTTAATGACTAAGAAAAATATAAGACTTATGACTCTTGATATCAATCAAGAAATAATTAACAAACAAAGAGTAATGGGAGTTAATGATGGACTTCTTGTTCAGGATATAGATTATGGAACAGTAACAGCTGACGATTTAGTATGTGTAACAGAAACAAAACCAACAGCAGAAGATATTGAAGAACTTCTATTTGGATGGAAAGTTGTTAAAAACGTTAAATCAAACGCAATAGTAATAAGCAAAGGAAATCAGACTCTTGGAGTTGGAGCAGGACAAATGAACAGAGTAGGAGCTGCTAAAATAGCTCTTGAACAGGCTGGAGAAAAATCAGTTGGTTCATACTTATCATCAGATGCTTTCTTCCCAATGCCTGATACAGTAGAACTTGCTGTTAAACATGGAGTAAAAGCAATTATTCAGCCTGGTGGTTCTATAAAAGATCAGTTATCAATAGATGTGTGCAACGCTAACGGAATAGCAATGGTGTTCACAAAAATGAGACACTTCAAACACTAATTTTATCATATTATTACAAGGAGTATTTAAATGAAAGTATTAGTTATTGGAAAAGGGGGAAGAGAACATGCTTTAGCATGGAAACTTAACCAAAGCCATCTAGTAGAAAAAATATATATCGCTCCGGGGAATCCCGGAACAGCAAAATTTGGAATAAATGTTAACATAAAAGATGATGACATTGAAGGATTAACAGAATTTGCTGTAAAAGAAGGAATAGATCTGACAGTAGTAGGACCTGAAACAACTCTTGCACTTGGTGTGGCAGATGCTTTTGAGGCAAAAGGATTAAAAATATTCGGGCCAAAAAAAGATGTCGCAAGACTTGAAAGCAGTAAAGATTTTGCAAAACACATTATGAACAAATATAATGTTCCTACTGGTGCATATGAAACATTTGAAGATTTGGAAAATGCAAAAGCTTATGTTGAAAAACATGGAGCTCCTATTGTTATAAAAGAAGACGGACTAAAAGCAGGAAAAGGTGTTACAGTTGCAATGAAGATAGAAGAGGCTATGGAGGCTCTTGATATTGCATTCTCTATTCCTGGAAACAAAGTAGTAATTGAAGAATATTTAGATGGATTTGAATTTTCTTTAATAGCTCTTGCACATGAAGATAAAGTAATCCCTCTTGAAGTAGGACAGGACCACAAAAGAGTTTTTGATGGTGACAAAGGACCAAACACAGGAGGAATGGGAGTATATTCTCCAGTAAGAAGAGTTACAAAAGAGATAATAGATGCAAGTGTTAATGAAATTATAAGACCTACACTTGAAGGACTTAAAAAAGAGGGGCTTCCTTTCACAGGATTTATTTTTGCAGGAATTATGGATACTAAAGAGGGAGTAAAAACTATCGAGTTTAACGCAAGATTTGGAGACCCTGAGGCAGAAGTTATACTTCCAAGAATGGAAAGCGATTTAGTTCAGCTTATCTTAGATATAATGGATGGAAAAGAAACTGAAGTTCAATGGAGCGACAAGACAACAGTAGGTGTTGTTCTTGCATCTGAAGGATATCCGGCTTCTTCTACTCCTAATGAAGAAATTTTTATAGATGAAGATATGGAATCTCATATTTTCCACATGGGAACTAAAGAAAAAGAGGGTAAACTTTACACTAACGGAGGAAGAGTATTAATCGTTGTGGCAGAGGGAGATACTCTTGCTGAAGCTAAGAAAAAAGCATACTATGATGTTGAAAAAATAAAATGCAAAAAATTATTTTTTAGACATGACATAGGTGCGAAAGATGTGGTATAATATCTTTCATACCTATAAAAACAAAAAATTAAAAAATAAATATTTATAAAAGGAGTATAGAAAAAATGGATACAATGAACGGAAAAATCGTTAAAGAAGCAATTACTTTTGATGACGTACTGTTAATACCTGCAGAATCTCATGTATTACCTCAAGACATTCAGCTTAAGACACAATTAACTAAAAAAATAACTTTAAATGTACCTATTTTAAGTGCTGCTATGGATACTGTTACAGAGGCTGACCTTGCAATAGCTCTTGCAAGACAAGGTGGATTAGGATTTATCCATAAAAATATGACAATAGAAGAGCAAGCTAAAGAAGTAGACAAAGTAAAGAGAAACGAAAGCGGAATGATAAAAGATCCTATTACATTAACAAAAGACTGCACATTAGCAGATGCTGATGACTTAATGGGACAATATAAAATATCAGGACTTCCTGTTATTGAAGAAGATGGAAAACTTATCGGAATCATAACAAACAGAGACCTAAAATACAGAAAAGACTATGAAACTCCAGTTGTAGATGTAATGACAAAAGAAAATCTTATCACAGCTCCAGTTGGAACAAGCTTAGATGAGGCAAAAGAAATCTTAATTTCTAACAGAATCGAAAAACTTCCAATAGTTGACGAAAAAGGATACTTAAAAGGATTAATCACAATAAAAGATATTGACAAAATTGTTGAATATCCAAATGCCTGCAAAGATGAGCATGGAAGATTAAGAGTAGGAGCAGCAGTTGGTGTTGGAAACGACACATTAGAAAGAGTTGCAGCTTTAGTAAAAGCAGGAGCAGATATAATTACTGTTGACTCAGCTCACGGACACTCAGCAGGTGTTATTAAAAGAGTAAAAGAAATCAGAGATGCTTTCCCTGATATTGAACTTGTAGCGGGAAATATTGTTACAGCAGAAGCAGCACTTGCTCTTATTGAGGCTGGTGTAGATGCAGTTAAAGTTGGAATCGGACCTGGTTCTATTTGTACAACAAGGGTTGTTGCAGGGGTTGGAGTTCCTCAATTAACAGCTGTAAATGATGTTTACCAAGTATGTAAAGACAGAGGAATCGGAGTTATTGCTGACGGAGGAATCAAACTTTCTGGAGATATAGTTAAAGCTCTTGCATGCGGTGCAGACTGTGTAATGCTTGGAGGAGTTCTTGCAGGAACAAAAGAAGCTCCTGGAGAAGAAGTTATATACGAAGGAAGAAGATACAAAGTTTATGTTGGAATGGGATCTCTTGCAGCAATGAAGAGAGGATCAAAAGACAGATATTTCCAAAACGATGCTAAGAAATTAGTTCCTGAAGGAATTGAAGGAAGAATAGCTTACAGAGGAGATTTAAAAGACGTTATATTCCAACTTTGCGGAGGAATCAGAGCAGGTATGGGATACTGCGGAACTCCAACAATAAGAGATCTTCAATTAAATGGAAAATTTGTTAAAATCACTGGGGCAGGATTAAAAGAAAGCCACCCACATGATATTCAAATAACAAAAGAAGCTCCTAACTACTCAAGATAATCAAAAAATAAGCTGTATAATTTTGGTGTTGGTACAAATGTACTGACACCATTTTTTTAATTTTTTGCCAAAAAAGAAAGACAAATAAATTTTCCTGTTAAAGTGAAAAATTTATTTGTCTCAAGATTATTCTATTAACAAAGAACCTTTTTTATATACCTGCTATTTTTATTTTTTTATCTGTAAAATATATATTTCCCTCTTCTAGTCTTAACTGAACAGGATAAATTTCAACACCTTTTTCAATAGCTGTATAAAATAGTTTTGAAAACTCAGGATCTGTCTCCCAGTTTGGAGAAAAATCCTCAGAATCTCTGAAAATCAAAAGAAGAACTCCTGCTCTGTCCCCTTTTTCTTTAAGCTCAATAAGAGTTTCAAGATGCTTGCACGCTCTCACACTTGGAGCATCAGGAAAGACTGCATGTTTATCAACAGAAAGAGATACACCTTTAACCTCTATCCATATTTTCTTATTATCTTTTTCAACAAGATAATCTAAACGGCTGTGCCCGTATTTTACTTCTGCCTTTACAAAATCAGCTTTCCCCAAAGGAGAAATCTCTTCATCATTTAAAATATTTTCAGAAATATATCTGTGAAAAGATGAATTAAGAAGAATATCCTCTCCATCCTCTGCTTTGGCAGAAATCAAATCCCACTCTGTTTTTCTTTTAGAAATATCCTTTGCTTTTCTTAAAGAAACCGTGTTTCCTTTATAAAGAAGTTCTTTTATTCTTCCTGAATCATGCACATGTGCTGTAACTTTTCTTCCGTCAGAAAGTTCTGCCTCACATATAAATCTGTTTGGACGCTCTATAAATTTTCCTGTTTCATTTATCTCTATTGAATAAACTTTCTTTTTCATTATTTATATACCTCTGTTGCATTGTCAACAGGCATCCCAAGAGCAGCTTTCATAGCAACAACAGCCACTTCAAGCTGGCTTTTGTCAGGTTCTTTTGTTGTAATTTTCTGCAATGAAAGCCCTGGATAAGCAAGCATTCTTACCCACAATTTATCAAGATGATTGCTTGAATATCTTTGAAGTTCATAAGATATCCCTGCAATAAGAGGCATAAGCCCGATACGAAGAACTATCTTAAGCCCTATTCTTCCCAGAAAAGTCTGAGGTACGGGAAGAATAAAATCTATAGCACTGAAAACAATAATTGCTGTAAGCATAACAATTAAAAGAAAACTTGTTCCGCATCTTGGGTGAAGAGTTGTATATTTTGCTGCATTGTCTGCATTAAGCTCTTCTCCGTTTTCATAAGCAAATATTGTTTTATGCTCTGCTCCATGATATTGGAAAACTCTTTTTACATCTTTTGAAAAAGATATTCCCCATATATATATAAGGAAGAAAACCAATCTCAGCAGAGCTTCCATAAAATTAGCCTGTAATCTGTTCGTTTTAAAAATAAAGCTGCTAAGCACAGAGGGAAGAACCATAAAAAGCCCTATTCCAAGTGCCAGAGATATTACTGTGGTGAACACAGCCTCTTTATTTGACAGTTGTTCCTCTTCATTTTCTTCGCTTTGGTTTGCTGAAAATGTAAGTTCTTTTATCCCCATTACAAGAGAATCAAATAAAACAACTCCTCCTCTTATAAATGGAATTTTTGTAAATTTTGTTCTTTTGTCTGAAAATACAGTTTTCTTATATACTATATCTCCATTTGGTTTTCTTACTGCTGTTGCAAGGAGAGAACCGTTTCTCATCATTACACCTTCAATGACAGCCTGCCCTCCAACATTAGCACATTTTTTAGTTTCCATATTTCTCCTATCTTTTCTGTCTGCTGTTTCCTATTCGTTGTTTTTAATAACAACCAATGTTAAATCGTCTACCTGCGGATAATCTCTTCTGAAAATATTTATTTCATTTAAAATATTTTCTTTTATTGTGTCCACATCATTATATCTGTTGTCATATATAACTTTTTTAAGTCTTTCAATTCCAAAAAGCTCTTTGTTAGGGTTTTCAGCCTCTGTAATTCCATCTGTATAGTAAAGAACTATATCCCCTTTTCCAAGCTTGATTTCTCCCTGTTTATATTTATATCCCGGCATAAATCCTATTGCCACACCTTTTACAAAATGAAGTTCTATTTTATCAGAATCTGCTCTGTAAACTATTAAAGGATTGTGTCCTGCGTTTGAATAAGTCAGAACTTTTGTTTTATAGTTAAAGTTGCTGTGCAGCATTGTGATAAACATATCCTCTGTAATATCAGGATATATAATCTGGTTAAGATTAATCAGATTGTCAGCAGGACTCTGTTTTTGTCTTTCAAGAGTCTTAAGGATAGAACGTCCCAATGCCATAAGAAAAGCTGCAGGAACTCCTTTTCCGCTTACGTCTGCAATAGTGATTGAAAGGTTTTCATCATCTTTTACAGTATAATCATAATAATCTCCACCAACTTCTTTTGCAGGTTCAAAATAGTTTGCTATATGCAGCCCGAAAATATCATTGATATTTTTAGGAAGAATTGTTTTCTGAATTCTTGAGGCAACTTCAAGTTCCTGAGAAATTCTCTCTTTTACTCTCAAATCTGCGTATATTTTTGCATTATTGATTGCTATGGCAACCTGAATTGTAAGTGCCGAAATTGTTTCTTCGTCATTTCCTATAAACTTATTTTTATCTTCAATTATAAAAATAACTCCAAGTTCTTTTCCTTTTACAAGAAGAGGTGACGCAACTATAATTTCATCTTCTGCAATATGAAAACCTTTTTTTAGCTCCTCATACACTCTTTTATAATCCTGATAAGTAAATTTTTGAAGTATCTCAACAGGATATGAAACCTCTCCTCTAAAACTTACATTTCCTCTTACCTGCTTATTGATAAGATTTCCCTCTTCCCAAAGGTAAAGAGAAACTTTTTTCGCACCTGTAAGGACAAAATAAGCATCAAGAATTATATTTATAATATGGTCAAGCTCAACTATCGAAAGAACTGTTCTTGACAGTGAGTTTATATTTGAAAGGTTTGTTACCCTTGTTTCAAGAACCTGATTACTGTATTCCAGTTTTTTAGATTTATCAACAAGTGCATTGTATGTAACTTCAAGCTCTTTTCTGTATTCTCTAAGCCCGTCAATAGAGTTATCCAGCTCTAAATCCTGCTTTATAATTTTATGCAGAGTTTCAATATACTGCTCTTTTAATTCAGGAGGAATTTTATCATAAAGTTTTTTCTCTTTTAAATTTTTTAAAATTTTCTCCATAGTATTAATATGCTCTTTTTCCTGTTTTCTGAAAATCAGAATAAATATCCCGATTAAACTCAGGACAGTTATATAAATTACCATTTATATCCTCCGAATATTTTATGCACTTAAAGGTCTTTTAGGAATATATTTTTTTCTTCCAAGGAGAACAGATATTTCAATCTGATCTTCATCAACAACAAAGTTTGAATAGTTGAAGTTGTCTATTTTTCTTATATCTGTTGCAAAATCATATCTTCTGAAATAGTCCAGTTTCTCCTCTCCTTTTCCGTTAAAGAAAACAACGCTGTTTCCATTAACAGTATATCCCTGATATTTATTGCTGTTAACAATAAGCACAGGTGATTCTAAAGAAACAGAACCTTCCGCTGCATTTTTTTCAAATTTTTCATCTGAATTTACAAGATAAACCATATCATTTTTATAGTTTTCAAGTTCCTGAACATTTTCTGCTTTTACAACAAAATCTTTTTTCTTTTCTGCAAACACTTTTTTAAGATTTTCTCTTTCTTTTAAATATTCAGAAGTTATAACTCTTTTATCATATTCTGTATAGAAAAAATTCTCTTTATATTCATTTTGTTTTCCTGCAAGAGAAAGAATGTAGTAATACTGTCTGTTAAGATATTTTTGTATCTCTCCTCCATTTGACGGAGTTTTTACAAATCCTGTCTCTCTGTCTATAATTTTTTTATCATTTTCATCAATAAATGATGCTGACTTAAAAAATGCTCTTTCTATTCCGATTCCCTCATCATTCAGCACAGCATTAACATCATCATATAATGCTTTAGGCAGAATAAAAGTAACATCTCTTTCAATTCCCTCTGTTCTGTTCACAAGGAAGTTTTCAAATTTTGAAAGGAACATAAGTTTCTCTTCCTGTTTTTCAGGATAACTTAGTTCATACATATATAGAGTATATTTCCCATGAGGTATTTCTGCATTAAAAGTAACTCTTTCGCTTTTATCTTTTCTAAGAACAACATTGTCGCATCCTGCAAAAAGAATAAGGCATATTAAAAAATAAAAAAGTTTTTTCATCATTCCCCCTTGTTTAATGTTTCCAACAAAAGAACCGCTGTCTTTTCCGGAAGTATAAGTTTTAAGTCATCAAGTGATGCTTCTTTTATTTTCTTCACAGAACCGAAATGTTTAAGAAGTTTCTCACGTCTTACCTCTCCTATTCCTTTTATTTTGTCAAGTTCACTGCTTATAACTCTTTTGCTTCTCAGTTTTCTGTGATATGTTATACCAAATCTGTGTGCCTCGTCTCTCACTCTTATAAGAATTTTTAGTCCCTCTTCTGAATGTGAAAAGGCATAAGGCTCATTGTTTCCATATTTATAAATAAGTTCTTCCCGTTCTGCAATACTCAAAAGATCGGCAATATTATTTTTTCCAAGCTTTTCAAGTATCTCTCCTGCTGCATTAATCTGCCCGATTCCTCCGTCTATAAGAATTGCATCTGGAAAATCTTTAGGCTCAAGCTTTCCATATCTTCTTGTTATAACCTCTCTCATCATTTCAAAATCATCAGGCGTATCTTTACATCTTATTTTAAATTTTCTGTAATCTTTTGGAGATGCTTTTCCTTCAACAGACACAGTCATTGAGGCAACAGCATCTTTTCCCTGAATATTTGATATATCAAAACATTCTATAACTCTTGGGAAATTTTTAAGCTCAAGAGCTTTATAAAGCTTTGCCATTCCTGATTCAAGAACAGATTTTTTATCATAATAGTTTATTACATCTCTTTCAAGATTTAAAAGAGCCATATTAAGCAGTTCATCTCTTCTTCCGCTGATTTTTGGAAAATGGACTGACACACTTTTTCCGCTTTTTATTTTAAGCCATTCTTCAATAATCTCTTTTTCTTCAATGTATTCAGGTTGAAAAATAATATTTTTCGGTATAGGATGTTTTGAATAAAAAGAGCTTACTATATTTTCAAATATGTTGTTTGAAACTTTTTCTTCAATGGAAAAATTAAAAGATATCTTTCCAAGAATTTTTCCCTCTCTCATATTAAGAACACAGACAAAAATAATATTCCCGTCCTGCACATAAGTAAAAATATCTTCATCTATATCCCGTCCATATTCTGTAACCTGATTATTTATAGTTCTCTCTATTTCGTTTTTCTGCTCTCTGTAAGTTATAGCTTTTTCAAACTCCATATTTTCAGAAGCCTCTTTCATCTTCTGCTGAAGTTCTTTTATTATAGACTGTCCCTGTCCCTTTAAAACCTTTACAGCATTGTCTACATTTTCTTTGTAACTTGTTTCTATATCTTTAAACTTACATGGCCCGGGACACATTCCCATATGATATTTAAGGCATGGTCTTGCAGCCTCTTTGTTCATATCTTTGCTGCAGTCCCTTATTTTAAAAATCTTAATAAGAGTTTTTAAAAGCTGCCATGCTCCTTGGGGATATGGTCCGAAATAATCTCCCTGCTTGGGATTAAGTGCCCTTGTAGTTCTTATTATACTTATTTTTGGAAATTTTTCTTTTGAAAATTTTATATACGGGTATGTCTTTTCATCTTTCAGCAGAATATTATATTTTGGAGAATATTTTTTTATAAGGTTATTTTCCAAAACAAAAGCATCTACCTCGCTGTTGCACACAATAGTTTCTATATCCTGAATATTTTTTACAAGATTTATAGTTTTTTCATCTTCATGTTCTCTGTTGAAATATGAATACACTCTTTTTTTAAGGTTTTTCGCCTTTCCCACATATATTACTTTATTGTTTTTTTTCATTAAATATACTCCCGGAAGTTCGGGAATATTATATTTTTTTATGTCCAGTGATGTCGCTCTCCTTCTCTATGGCTGATATAAACATCAACACTGTGTAAATGTGACAGCTCTTCTGCTATTCTGTTAACAAAGGCAACTGATCTGTGCTGTCCTCCGCTGCATCCTATTCCTATTGAAAGATGCTGTTTTCCGTCTTTTATATAAAGAGGAACCATATACTTTATCATATCAACCATTTTTCTGTAAAGTTCTTCTGACTCTGGGAAACTCATAACATAATCATATACTTCGTCATCATTTCCTGTTTTCAGTTTCAGTTCTTCCACATAGTATGGATTTGGCAGAACTCTTACATCAAACATAAGGTCAATATCCAAAGGAACACCATATTTAAATCCAAAAGACTGCACATGAATATTTATAGCCTCTTTTTTCTTTCCCTCTGCCAGTTCTTTTATTCTGTTTGAAAGCATCTTATTTGAATACTCACTTGTGTCTATAACAACAGTTGATCTTTCAAGAACCATGCTCATTGTCTCTCTTTCTCTTCTTATACTCTCAAGAAGAGTTGGAGCAGCAAACGGATGTCTTCTTCTTGTAAGATTATATCTATTTAAGATAACATCATCAGAAGAATCAAGGAATATAATTTTATAATCAACTTTCAAACTTTCAAGACAGTTTAAAAGGAGCATAAACTCTTTGGGAGAAGATATAGCACGGTTATCTATTCCAAGTGCCAGTCTGTCAATATTAAGTTTATTCTCTCCTTTTTCAAGGTTCTGCATAAGAAAAATAGCTATCTGACACAAAACATTATCCATTGTAAAATAACCGGAATCCTCCAGTGCCTTTAATGCAGTAGTTTTTCCGGCTCCGCTAAGACCTGTTACAATAATTAACTTCATAATAACCCCTTTGTTTTTAAAACAAAACCTAAGTATGTAAAACCTTTTTTACTATCTAAATTATACTAAATTTTATCCCAAAATACTATGATTTGTTTATTTTGTTACTGCCGATAAAATAATTTTATTTCATTTTTGAAGAATATTATCTTTTTTAGAATAGTATTTAAAAATTATTAATGAAAATATACATGTTAAAAATTCTGCAGCTATGAAAGATGCCCATACTCCATTCAATCCCCAAAGTTTTCCCATAACAAAGGCAGCAGGAAGAATTATAATCAGCTGTCTTAACAGGGTAATTACAAGTGACGCCATTCCTTTTCCAATAGCCTGGAGAAAACAGGCGAATATAAAGCAGATACTTCCAAATATAAAACTTATGCTTATAATTTTCAGGGCACTTATCCCCAACGTCATCATCTCATCTGAAGCTTTGAAAAGAAGAAGAATTTCTCTTGGGAAAACCCAGAAAATAAAAGTTCCTGCAAGGTTAATTGCAGCACAGATAATCATTGAATAATTAAGTGTTTCAAGAAGTCTTTTTCTGTTTCCTGCACCATAGTTATATCCCATAATAGGCATAGCTCCCTGTGTAATTCCGCTTGTGGGCATATATACAAAAGTCTGCAGCTTATAATATATTCCAAACAGAGAAACAGCTATTGCAGAAATTCCCGTAAGAATAAAATTAATTCCCATTACAAGAAAAGAGCCTATTGAAATAATAAAGAAACATGGAATACCTACACTATATATCTGTTTTACAGTTTTACTGTTCCATTTAAATTTTTTCATTTGAATTTTTACAGCCTGTTTTCTGAAATACAAAACATAAAGAGAACAGAAAAGAGCTGCAAATTGTCCGCATATTGTTGCAATGGCAGCACCTGTAACTCCCATAGGAGGAAATCCAAAATACCCGTAAATCATAATAGGGTCAAGAATGATATTTGTTCCTGCTCCGATTATCTGTAAAAACATAGGCGTCAAAGTATTTCCTGTTGCCTGAAGAGTTTTTTCTATTCCAATCTGCATAATAATTCCAAGACTGAAAAAAGTTACAATATAGGCATAACTGCAGCCCATGCTTAAGATTTCCTGATTTTCAGTAAACATTCTGAAAAATGGCTTTATAAACAGGAATCCTAAAACAAAAAGAATAAGAAAATGTATTACAGAAAGAACAATTCCATGTTCTGCTGCACTGTCAGCCTCAGCAAAGTTTTTTTCACCAAGTTTTCTTGAAATATATGAGTTTACTCCTACACCTGAACCTATTGCCACAGCAATAATAAATATCTGAATTGGAAAAGCCAAAGATACTGCTGCAAGGGCATCTGTTCCAAGACGGGCTACGAAAATAGAATCTACAATATTATAAAGGGCACTTGTCATCATTGATATTGTAGGAGGAATAGACATGCTCAAAAGCAGGGGCATTATTTTATGAGTTCCCATTTTATTTTCCTGATAATCCATAAATAACCTCCAAAATAATAACTATTTAAACTAAGAATAAAATTTTTTACGAAAAAAATTTTATTCTTAGTTTTATTAATATACTCGTTGATATACTCTTATTAAAATATATCATAGGTGTGAAAAATATTCAACGATAAAGACTTGTCTAAAAACAAGCTCATTCATACATAAACAGGCAAAGAATATTTTTATAAAACATTTCCTGTTGAAAAAAGTTGTCTAATTGTTATATAATAAATTATAATATAAAATTAGTGAAAAGGAATAGGGATTATGGAAGAGAAAAATAGACAAGTTGTGAACGGAAATAAAAAAATTCCAAGATGCGTAGCAATTTACGATAAATTATATGAGATGATAAAAGAGGGAGAATTTTCGCAAGAAGAAAGACTTCCCTCTGAACCTGAACTGGCAAAAATAATGGGAGTCAGCCGTATGACATTAAGACAGGCTTTGTCTCTTTTGCAGGAAGATGGAATTGTAAGAAATATTCACGGAAAAGGAAATTTTATAATAAAGTCTGATGTAAAAAAAGAAAAGGGAATGGAAATTTTAAGCCACCCTGTTTATCTTGGACTTACAGAAAAAATCGACGAAGTAGAGATAGAGTTCAGCATTGAACCTTCAACAGATTATACAACTAAGGTATTAAAAAGAAAATCTCCGGCAGTTGTTTTTGTAGACAGATGGTATAAATCAGAGGGAAAAGGAATGGCATATACCCTTTCAATAATACCTATTGAAACAATAGCCGAAGAAAATATAGATTTGGCAGATAAAAATCAGCTTCTTGAATTTTTGGAAAAAACATTGTATAAAGATGCGAAAAACTCATCTATACAGCTTACTTTTTCAGAGGCAGGAAATTTTTCAGCAATGAAATACAATCTTTCAAAAAAGCAGAAATTTTATCTTTTGGGAGAAGCTGTATACACTAAGAGCAAAAATCCTGTTGTCTACAACAAACACTATATTCCTGTGGAATACGGGCATATTATAGTTAACAGAAAATAAAAAAACATAAAAAACTGTTAAGATTTTTCAAAAAACGATTGACATTAAAACACTCTGCATGATAACATACTTTTATAGACAACTTATTAGACAATATGAAATTACTTAGACATCTAAATAAAAAATATGGAGGAATAGAATATGAAATATGCAGAAGAAGGTTTACAATATCACATTGGATTAAGACAGGGAGAGGTAGGTAAATATGTTATTTTACCCGGAGACCCTAAACGTTGCGAAAAAATAGCAAGACATTTTGAAAATGCAGAATTAGTAGCAGACAGCAGAGAATATGTTACTTATACAGGATATTTAGATGGAGTAAAAGTAAGCGTTACTTCTACAGGAATCGGAGGACCTTCTGCATCTATCGCTCTTGAAGAACTTGTTAGATGTGGTGCAGATACATTCTTAAGAGTAGGAACTTGCGGAGGAATGCAGACAGAAATAATGGGTGGAGATATAGTAATTGCAACAGGTGCTATCCGTATGGAAGGTACAAGCAAAGAATATGCTCCAATAGAATTTCCTGCAGTTGCAGACTTAGACATCACAAACGCTCTTATAAAAGCAGCAAAATCTTTAAATGAAACTTACCATGTTGGAGTTGTTCAATGTAAAGATGCTTTCTACGGACAGCACGAACCTTCAACAAAACCAGTAAGCTATGAGCTTGAAAGCAAATGGGAAGCTTGGAAAAGAATGGGATGTAAAGCATCTGAAATGGAATCAGCAGCTTTATTCATCGTAGGAAGTTATTTAAATGTTCGTGTCGGATCATCTTTCTTAGTAGTGGCAAACCAAGAGAGAGAAAAACTTGGACTTGAAAATCCTGTTATCCATGACACAGAAGCAGCAATCAAAGTAACAGTTGAGGCAATTCGTAATTTAATTAAAGCAGACAAAGAATCTGGAAAATAATTCCAAGACCATTATAGGAGAGATAAAAATATATGAGAGCTATTATAAATATTGTAGGAATAGTAATAATACTTGCAGCAATGTTTCTTATATCTAAAGACAGAAAAGCAGTTAAAAAAGAAATAATAATAAAAGCAGTTGCAGTACAGTTTGTTATCGCTTTTTTACTTGTAAAATTCCCTTTAGGAAAATTGGTAGTATCAAAAGTTTCAGATGTAGTAACAAGAGTTTTGGATTATGGTAAAGACGGAATATCATTTGTGTTTGGAAGCCTTGGTTTTGCAGGAGCTCCAACAGGATTTATCTTTGCAACTCAGGTTCTTGGAAACATAGTATTCCTTTCTTCACTTGTAGGTGCTTTATACTATCTTGGAATTTTAGGATTCATAGTAAAAGTTATTGGAAAAGGTGTTGGGAAAGTTCTTGGAACTTCACAGGTTGAAAGTTTCGTTGCTGTTGCAAATATGTTCCTTGGACAGACTGAAAGCCCTATCTTAATAAGTAAATATCTTGGAATGATGACAGAAAGTGAAATCATGGTTGTTCTTGTTTCAGGAATGGGAAGTATGTCTGCAACAATAATCGGAGGATATGTTGCTCTTGGAATACCAATGGAATATCTTCTTATTGCAAGTACACTTGTTCCAATGGGAAGTATAGCAATTTCTAAAATAATTTACCCTGAAATAGAAATGGCAAAAGATATAGAAGAAGTAAGCATGGATAACAAAGGCGGAAATGAAAACCTTATCGGTGCTGTTACAGAGGGAGCTATGAACGGTATGAACTCTGCAATGGCAATAGGTGGATCTCTGATTGCTATAATCGGACTTGTTGCTCTTGTAAACGGAATGCTTGGAGCAGCAGGCGGACTTGTGGGAATGGAAAGTTTAAGCTTGGAAAAAATATTCTCATATGTATTTTCACCTTTAGGATTTATCATGGGGCTTTCAGGAGAAGATGTTCTTCTTGCAGGACAGCTTTTAGGAAGCAAACTTGTATTAAACGAATTTGTTGCATTTCAGCAGCTTGGACTTGTAATTCAAAATCTTGAATACAGAACAGCTCTTATACTTTCAATCTCTCTTGCAGGTTTTGCAAATATTTCAAGTATGGGAATATGTATTGCAGGAATCGCAGCTCTTTGCCCAGAAAAGAGAGGAGTTCTTTCAAGACTTGTTTTTAAAGCAATGATTGGAGGATTTGTTGTAAGTGTTCTTAGTGCAATGATAGTTGGATTAATTACAATGTTCTAATATTTAAAAGGAGAAAAATTAAATGGAAAAATATAATGAGTTATTAAAAAAAGCTTATGAGGCTATGGATAATGCCTACGCTCCATATTCAAATTTTCATGTTGGAGCATGTGTAAAAACTAAAGACGGAAAATATCATATGGGAGCAAATATAGAAAACGCCTCTTACGGACTTACTAACTGTGCAGAAAGAAGTGCACTTTTCCATGTATTCTCTTTAGGATACCGTCAAGATGATATTGAATCTATGGCAATAGTAGGACAGGGAAATACTTTAATCACTCCATGCGGAGCATGCAGACAGGTTTTAGTTGAGTTATTAAAAAAAGATACTCCTATCGTTCTTGGAACAGGAGAAAAAGTTCTTGTAACAAATATAGTTGAATTAATGCCAATGGCATTTACAAGCGACGATTTATAATATGAGGAGGTAAAAAATTATGCCAACACCACATAATCAAGCTAAAGCAGGAGAAATAGCAAAAAACGTATTAATGCCGGGAGATCCTTTAAGAGCAAAATTTATAGCTGATACATTTCTTACAAATGTAAGACTTGTAAACTCAGTAAGAAATATGCTTGCTTTTACAGGTGAATATAAAGGAAAAGAGATAACAGTAATGGCATCTGGAATGGGAATGCCTTCAATAGGAATTTATTCATATGAACTTTACACTCAATATGGAGTTGAAAACATAGTTCGTGTTGGTTCAGCAGGAGCTTATGTTGATAAATTAGATCTTTTTGATGTTGTATTGGCTGAAAGTGCTTGGAGTGAATCATCATTTGCAAAAACTCAAAACGGATATGATAAAGATGTAACTTATCCTGATGAAGAGCTTAACAAGAAAATAATTGAAACAGCTGAAAAACTTAATATCCCTCTTCATGTGGACAGAATTCATTCAAGTGATGTTTTCTATACTGAAAGCAATGTTGACGGATATAAAGAAATAAGTGCAAAACACGGCTGCACTTGTGTAGAGATGGAAAGCTTTGCTCTTTTCCACAATGCAAAAGTTTTAGGGAAAAAAGCAGCATGTCTTTTAACAATATCTGACACTTTCACATCAGAAAAGAAAGCAACACCGGAAGAGAGACAGACAGCTTTTATCAACATGATGAAAATAGCTCTTGAAACATTCTGTTAATTAAAAAAAATCGAGGTACAGTAATGAAAAAATATAAAAGAATATTTACGATAGTTGTAGATTCACTTGGAATTGGAGCAATGGATGATTCTGAAAAATTTGGAGATATTGGTGTTGATACACTTGGACATATATCTCAGTCAGTAGAGAAATTTAATATTCCAAACTTACAGAAACTTGGAATGGCAAATCTCCATCCTATGAAAAATGTTCCTTCTGTTGAAAAGCCTTTAGGATATTTTATGGAAATGAATGAAACAAGTGTGGGAAAAGATACTATGACAGGTCACTGGGAAATGATGGGGCTTAACATAGACAAACCTTTTCAGACATTTACTGATACAGGTTTTCCAAAAGAGCTTATAGAAGAGCTTGAAAAAAGAACAGGACATAAAGTTATAGGAAACAAAAGTGCCAGCGGAACAGAAATTCTTGATGAACTTGCAGAGGAAGAGATTGCAACAGGAAATATGATTGTGTATACTTCAGCAGATTCTGTACTTCAGATATGTGGGAACGAAGAAACTTTCGGACTTGAAGAGCTGTACAGATGCTGTGAAATTGCAAGAGAGCTTACAATGAAAGATGAATGGAAAGTTGGAAGAATTATAGCAAGACCATATGTTGGAAGAAAAAAAGGAGAGTTTAAACGTACAAGCAACCGTCATGACTATGCCTTAAAGCCATATGGAAGAACAGCTCTTGATGCTTTAAAAGAAAATAATTTTGATGTAATATCTGTTGGAAAAATAAATGATATTTTTGATACAGAGGGAATAACAGAAGCATATAAATCAAAAAGTTCTGTTCACGGAATGGAACAGACAATAGAGATAGCAGACAAAGATTTTACAGGGCTTTGCTATGTAAACCTTGTTGATTTTGATGCTCTTTGGGGACACAGAAGAGATCCAAAAGGTTATGCTGAAGAGTTAGAAAAATTTGATGTGAAACTTGGAGAATTTTTAGAAAAATTAAAAGAAGACGATCTTTTAATAATAACAGCAGACCATGGGAATGATCCTACATATACAGGAACAGACCACACAAGAGAAAGAGTTCCTTTTATAGCTTATTCACCTTCAATGGAAGGAAATGGGCAGCTTGAAAGAGCCTCTACTTTTGCAGTGATAGGAGCAACTATTGCAGACAACTTTGAAGTAAAAATGCCTGAAAACACAATAGGAACTTCTATTCTTGAAAAATTAATTTAGTTGAAAGTTAGAAGGAGATTAAAATGAATAGAGAAAAAATATTTGCAGCTGTTGACCACACACTTTTAGGACAGACTGCAACATGGGCAGAAATAAAAGAGATTTTAGATGATGCAGTGAAATATAAAACAGCATCAGCATGTATTCCTGCATCTTATGTAAAACAAGCTAAGGAATATGTTGGAGATAAACTTGCTATATGTACAGTAATAGGTTTCCCTAACGGGTACAGCACTACTGCTGTTAAAGTTTTTGAAACTAAAGATGCAATAGCAAATGGAGCTGACGAAATTGATATGGTTATCAATATGGGGCTTTTAAGAGATAAAAAATATGATTTAGTTGAAGAGGATATAAGAAAAATCCATGAGGCATGCAATGGAAAAATTTTAAAAGTAATAATTGAAACTTGCCTTTTAACTGAAGAAGAAAAAATAAAAATGTGTGAAATTGTAACTAATTCAGGAGCAGAATATATTAAAACTTCCACAGGATTTTCTACTGGAGGAGCAACATTTGATGATGTGGCTCTTATGAAAAAACATGTTGGAGCAAATGTTAAAATAAAAGCTGCCGGAGGAATTTCATCTTTTGATGACGCAGAAAAGTTTATGGAACTTGGAGCAGACAGACTTGGAACAAGCAGACTTGTTAAAATTGCAAAAGCAGGAGCACCTGTAAACGATAATTCATACTAATATACAATAAATTTAAATCTGAGATAAAATTCTCTTAGAAAAAATATCAGCTGTTTATATTGCTCATTCATCTAAAAACGATAAACTCACTTCGTTCAGACATATCGTTTTTTACGATGAACTCGCTGCATAAACTACGCAGATATTTTTAAAATCGAGAATTTTATCTCAGATTTTTATATAGTGTTGACAAGTGAAAACAAAAAATATATACTCATATTAGTAAAGAATAAATAACTGCAAAATGGAGGGAAATATGTATTACAGCGCTTTTATTGAAATGAAAAATAATAATGAGGTGAAAAACTGGTTAAATTTTGGAAACAAAGAAGAAGTGATAGAGAAGGTATCAGCTCCATTTTCTGCAAAAGATGAATTTGAATTTAATGGAGAAACAATAAAAAAGCAGATATAAAGAAACTTCTTATAGTTGAAACAGCTATAAAACAACTTGGAAACTATGAACTTGTAGAAAGATTTATCAGAGAAACACAAACTTACGGAGAAAAATTTGTTAATGAAAAATATCCGGGATTTTTCGTAAAAGATGTAACAAATGAATTTATAAAATAATATAATATAGCTGCTGAATAAAAACCCAGCAGCTATATTTTTTTACCTTGTATAAAAAAGACTATACCTAAAACCCTAAACTTTCTGAAATTTCAGGTACAGTTCATAGGGAGCTAAAACTATTTTTTATGTTTTTTCTTAAGTTTTTCTAAAAGAACCTCATCAGGTACAATATCTTCATTAAGAAAATCTATAATAACCCTGTCCATAGGAATAATTCCTGCAGTCATAATTATTCCATGAGGAAGAGACATTCTGAAAGTTTTTAAATATCTCAGCATCTTATCCAAATGTTTTTCAGGAACACTTAAAATGAATGTACAATCTGTTCCCGGCCATGTAAGAGAATTTTTATGTTTTATTTTTACATCCCACACGCTTTCTATTTTCTTCTGTACTGTATAATAATAAAATCTTATTTCTTCAAAGAAATTTTCAAGTCTGCTTTTTTGAGATTCGTTTATATTTACTAAAATCATTTTATAACTGTGACTTTTATCTGACATTTTACTCAGCTCCTTTTTAATTTTTATTTATCTTATTTTTTAATGATTCTGGCAGTAAATTCAAAACACGATTATATATATTTTTCAAAAATTTGATAATACTGTCTATCATATCTTCTATAAGAGTATACAATATAGGAATAACAATCAATGTAAGAAGAGTTGAAACAGAAAGTCCCCACATAACTGTGATAGCCATTCCTCTGTAAACCTCAGCTCCTTCTCCTATTCCTAATGATAATGGCAGCATTCCAAGAACTGTTGTCATAGTTGTCATAAGAATTGGTCTTAATCTTGTTCTGCATGATTCTATAATTGCCTCTTGTCTTTCTGATCCTCTTTCTCTTGTCATTTTAATAAAGTCTATAAGTACAATGGCATTGTTAACAACGATACCTGCCAACAGAATAATTCCAATCATTACCATAATATTTACAGCCTGATTCATAATAACAAGTCCCCATAAAACACCTATCAACGCTAACGGAATTGAACCGATTATTATAATTGGAAGTACAAAGTGTTCAAACTGTGCTGCAAGAAGAGCATAGATTAAAAAGACTGCAATTCCCAGAGCCAGTCCAAGCTGTTCTGAGGCGTCACTCATATTTTCAGAATCTCCACCCCATCTGTATCTTACACTTTTTGGAGGGTCTACTTCATTATATGCTTCAATAAATTTGTCCTGAATAACTTGAAGTCCTACTCCTCCATCATTAGCTGATATAGTAACACTGTATATTCTATCCAATTTGTTTATTTCAGAAGCTCCCTCTGCCATAACAATATCAGCAACATCTGATAATTTTATAAATTTTCCCGAATCGATTTTTATATTTATATTTTTCAAAAGTTCAACATCATTTCTTTTCTCTTTAGGAAGTCTTACCATTACATCTAACTCTTCTGTTCCTGTTTTAACTGTTACAGTATCTGCTCTGTCTCCGCCTAAAACAGCATAATTTAATGTTTGACCAATAACAGAAGGGCTTATATCATAACTTCTTATCTTATCTCTTTTAAGTACGATTGTTGCTTCAACATTTCCTGGGTCAAGAGTAGATTTTATATCAACAGCTCCCGGATATTTTTTCATTTTTTCAAGAACTTTTGCACCAATCTCTCTTATTTCAGATAAATTTGCACCAACTATTTCAAACTCTACATCTCTCTCTTGACTTTGAGTAGCAAAATCTTCTGAAAGGCTGATTCTTGTATCAGGAATCTTTTCTGCAAGAGGTCTTAATTTTTCAATAATTTCAAATACAGAAGTTTCTCTTGTATCTTTTTTACCAATATCAACGTTTACAGAAAAACTGTCTTTCTGCACAATTGTGAAATAACTTTGAGTATTTGGTTCTGACTTTACAATTTCCTCTACCTCTTGTGATATTCTTCTTGATTTTTCAAGATCAAGTCCTTCTCCAAGTTCTGCAACTATTGAATATCTTCCTTGGTCCTGTTTAGGCATGAATTCTGTTTTTAAAAATCTAGGGGTAATTAAAACTGAAAGAACAAATATACTTAATGTGATTCCTAAGGTTTTCCATCTGTTTATAATAGCCCAGTTTATAAGTTTTACATATTCGGCTTTTACAGTTCCAAAAATTTTACCCTCTTTTGTTATGTTAATCTTATTATTAAGAAATCTGCTGGCAAGCATTGGAATAAGTGTAACTGCCACTATAATCGCTGCAAGGTTTGAAAATATAATTGAGAATGATAAATCTCTGAACATCTCTCTTGCTATTCCGGGAATAAAAAGTATTGGAATAAACACTATCATAGTTGTTAAAGCAGAAGCAATAACCGACATTGTTACCTCTGTAGTTCCATTTTCAGATGCTTCCATTACAGGAGATTTTAATTCTGTCATATGACGATAAATATTATCCACAACAACAACGGAGTTATCTGTAAGCATTCCTACACCTATTGAAAGCCCCATCAACGAAACAAGGTTCAGAGATGTTCCGTTTAAAGCCAGAAATGCAAAGGTAAATATGATTGCCACAGGAAGAGCCGCTGAAACAAGCAGAGTTGCTCTTATATTTTTTAAGAAAACAAGCAGCACTATTGTTGCAAGTATAAGTCCTTGAACAGCTGTTCCGCTTACATTGGAAATTGATTTGTTAATATCGTTTGAAGTATTCAAAAGTACACTATATTCTGTATTAGGCGGCATAATAGGAATTAATTCTTCCAATTTTTCAAATGCTCTGTTATTAAGTTCTATGGTACTTCCGTCAGAAGATTTTTCTACTACAACTGCGATAGATTCTTTTCCTGAACGGAATGAAACGTCTTCCGGATCTTCAGTAGTATATACAACATTAGCAACATCTTTTAGTCTTAAACTGTTACCATTGCTTTTTATAACCATATCTTCCAAACTATCAATATAATTTAATTCTCCCATAAATCTTACTATTATATCTTTAGTTCCTGTACTGGCTGTCCCTAAAGGAACATTTAAACTTGATTCTCTTATCAGCTCATAAAGTTCCATAGGAGATAAGTTATAAGCTGCCAGTTTATTACTGTCAAATTGTATCTGAACTTGCTTTTCAGGATTTCCAAATACCTGTACCTGCCCAATTCCGGGAAGAGTTTCAAATTGTGGCTTTAAATATTCTTCAACAAATGTACTAAGTTCTGTTTTATCAGGAGATGTAAACATCATAACCAGTGTAATATTACCTGATGCCACCTCTACTTTTTTAGAAACAGGAGTGTCAGCATCATCAGGAAGGTCATTTAATATTTTTGATATCTCTCTTTGTATCTCTGTAACTTTTATATCTGCATCTATTCCATAATCAAATTCAACTGCTATTGTCGATTTTCCAAAAGTTGAAGTTGAAGTGATTTTGTCTATTCCTTCAACATTTGGAAGTATTTCTTCTATTTCTTTTGTAACTTGTGTTTCTACGTCCTCAGCAATAGCCCCGTCCCATGTTGTCGTTACTGTAACAACGGGAATGTTCATATTAGGCAACAGTTCTGATTTCATAGAAAACATTGCCATCAATCCAATGAACATGACTGATATCATAACCATGGCTGTGGCAACGGGTCTACGAATTGATAAACCTGCTAATGTCATTTATTTTTCCCCCTTAACTATTTTGTTTCTGTCTGCACGGCTGATGAAGTTGTTTCTTCTACAATATTTCCCTCTTCAAGTCCGAATATTCCTTTTACTACAACTTTATCTCCTTCTTTGATAAATTCAGAAGAGATTTCTGTATAAGGAAGATTTGTTGCTCCTGTTTTAACCTCTATTCTTTTAGCAACTCCATCTTCAACTTTAAAAATGTAACTTAAAAGGTTTCTTACGAAAATAGCCTCATCTGATATTGAAAGAGTATTTTCTTCTCCAACAGCTATATTTACATAAGCATACATTCCATCTTTTATTTTTTCTGCTTTATTGTCCACAGAAATTTTTAGTGCATATTTTTTTGTTGCTGTATCAGCAATAGGATTTATTTCTATTACCTTTCCTTCAAAAGTTTCATTTAAAGCAGCCACTTCAACATCTAATTTATATCCTACTGTTATTTTGTCCAGCCATTCAGCAGGGAATCCCACATAAGTTTCCATAGAAGTGTCATCAACAACAGTAAAAATTGTTTCTTCTGCAACGACTTCATTTCCCTCTTTTCCAAAAAGGTTTCCTACTGTTCCATCTATTTCAGCTTTTCTGAAAAGTTTGTTATAATCACTTTCAGCACTTCTGAAAGATGCCTGAGCAGCTTTATAATTTCCTTTTGCATCTGTATATGCATTTTCATAACTTACATATTCAAGATAAGAAATTAACTGCTGGTCATATAAGTTTTTAAATTTAAAATAATTCTTTTTCGCAATATTAAATGAAGATAAAGAAGAATCAAGATTAGCTTTTGCAACAAAATAATTCGATTCTGTTACAGCATCAGAAAGTTTCATAATAACTTCACCTTTCTTAACTTTATCTCCATTTCTTTTAATTATCTGTTCTATTGTTCCTCCAAGTTCTGTTTTGTGCTCAACCTTATTTTTAGGCTCTAATACAGCATCAGATTTAAAAACCTGGCTCATCTTTCTTATTGTTACAGGTTCTGTGACAACATATTTCACATTTTTAGTTTCGGCTTTTTCTTCTTTTTTTCCACAGCCTGTTAATATTAATATTAAAATCAATATTAAATAACTTATTTTTCTCATTTTTTCCTCCTAAAATTTTAAACTTTATATTAAAATATTAAATTTTTACAAACTAAATAAGCAGTGATCTGTATTTTTCAAATGCATACAGATAATCAATAACAACCTGATTATAATTTACTTTGGCTTCTCTCATCTGTGTTTCAGACAGCAGATAATCTACTGTAGATATTAAGCCTTCGTTATATCTTGCATGATCCATTCTGAAGTTTTCAATAGCTGCCTCCATGGCTCTTTCTTTTGAATCTCTGTCTTTTTCCATTCTTATAAGTTCTAAATAAGCTTCTTTTACATCTACATCAATATTATCTTTAGTATCTTCTTCTCTTAACATTTCCTGTTGTTCTGAAATACTTGAAACTTTGTAGTTGTCATAATTCTTTCCAAATTCAAAAATATTCCAGCTGATTTTGATTCCGCCTCTCCATTCTCCATCCTCTATAGTTGCATCGTATTTTGAATTTTCTGTATAAGTTCCATAACTTGCAAAAGCATTTACTTGAGGGAGCATATCAGCTCTGGCAATTTTCTTGTTTGCCTCCGCTGATTCGACATTCTTTTCTGCAATCAATGCATTTATACTTTCATTTAAAGCCTGTTCCATATCTTTGTTAAAATCTATATTTTTACTTAAGTATTTAGGAACATCAAATTCTACAACCTCAATCTCTTCTGCTTTAGGTATTCCCGTTTTAATTCTTAAATTTTCTTTTTCTATTGCTATTGCATTTTGAATCTGTGTTATCTGTGTTTCAATATCAAGAATAGAATACTCTGTTTTCAACATATCTGTTTTTGTAATCAATCTTAATTTTAATTTTTCTTTTTGTCTTTTATAATCTTCTTCCAGCTCTTTTTTAGAAGAAAATAAAACACTGAGATCTTTGTTATACTTCACTATATTTGAATAATTTTGAATAGTTTCAAGTCTTATATCTCTTTTTTCACCTAAAAACATAAGTTCTGATATATCTCTTTCAATTCTGCTGTTTATAATATTATTTACTATTGCTCCTCCATGAAAAATAGGCTGTGAAATTGTAAAGCTCTGGCTGTATCCGTCTTTATCATCTACTTCTTTCCAATCTTTTCCATACATCTCACGTTCTGATTCTCCATGAGTATAAGTCCCTTCATAAGTAACACTTGGCAAAGCATTTTTAAATGCCATACTGACTTTTATTTTTGATGCCTGAACATCTTTTTCTGATATTTTTATTCCTTTGCTGTTATCAACAGATAATTGTATTGCTTCTTCAAGAGTAACTTCTCTGGCAAAGATACATGTTGTCAGCATAAAAAATAATCCTAATATTTTTTTCATTAAAATCCTCCTGCTTAAATAATTAACCTGTTATCTTAAAATTTTTAAAACAACATTGTAAATGAACTCTATATCATTTTCTAAATCTTCATCATACATTTTTTCTATATCATCTTCTCCCTCCATTTTCTCTTCCAAAGAAATAAATCTATATTTTTTTAAATCTTTTATTATTGAATTAATCAGCTGGGAATATTTGTTTATATATTTTTTCTCAATATTTATTTCACCTGAAAACTTATTTAATAAATTTTCTATAAACACCATGTTTTCTTTATCTATTTTTTCCAGTTCTTTTTTTAACTCTGTATTTAAAATATCTGTATTTCTAATTAAATTTAAAAATACAAGTTCTATTTTTATATTTTCATATCTGAAATTCATTCTCAGTGTAATAAGATGTCTTAAAGCATTCTCAAAAGATAAACTGGCTTTCATAATTATTTCCTGTTCAAAAGTAATCTCCTCAAATCTTTTTTGAATCATTTCCAAAATAATAGAATCTTTCGATTCAAAATATGTGTAAAAGCTCCCTTTTGAAATTTGAGCACCTTTTGTAATATCCAATACAGAAGTGTTAAAATATCCCTTTTTTATAATTAAATTAACTGCTGAATTAATAATCTCATTTCTTTTATTGTTTGCCATAATCCTATATCCCTTTTAATTTTTATATTTTTAAACTATAAACCTTAAACCAGGTTTAAAGTCAATATATTTTTTAACTGATTTTTATTTTTTTAGATTGGAAAAGACTCTGCACGATGAGGGTTTCTGCAGAGTCTTTTAAGATAAAAAACTAATATTAAAAAACAATCATTCTTAATACGGTGCTATTTTAGCTTAATGGGAAACCCACAGGTCAAGTTTTTTATCATAAATTTTTACCTGTTGAAATATATCCAAAATTATGTTTATAATATAAGACATATTAACTTTATTAAATTCGTGTAAGGGAGAAAAGCAGATGAAAAAGTATTTTTCAATAGGAGAAACTTCTGAAATTCTTAAAATTCCAACTTCAAAACTTAGATATTATGATAAAAAAGGACTTCTATCTCCAAATGTCAGAAAAGAAAACGGATACAGATATTATTCAAAAGAACAGCTGATATCTATTAATAAAATTCTTATTATGAGAGATTTAGGGTTTAGTCTTAAAGATATAAAAGATTTCTTTAATGATAACTCTTGTCTCTCTTTTAAAGAGAAAGTCAAAAAAGATAAAAAAATTATAGAAGAAGTTATTGAAAAAATAAAAGAGGAAAAAAGAAGGCTTGAAATAGTTGAAAAAAGTTTATATGAACAATTAGAGCTTACAAACAGTGCAGTTAACCTGAATATAGGAGTTCCTTTTATTGAAGAGATTCCTGAAATCAAAGGAACAAAACTTGATGAAAATATTAATTTGAGAACAAATCCTTTTTCTTTAAAAACTCTGCCCTCTGCTCTGAATAAAAATGAACTTTCTTTTCATGTAATAAAAAAAGATTTACATTCTGTGGATAAGAAAAAACTTATTGGTTCAGGATACGTTGTTTTTAATGATAAAAATAAAAATACTGATTTTATTTCCGGTTCAGGAACATATGCCTGTATTTTGATTGCAGGAAAAACTATAACATCTGATTCTGTAAAAAAACTAGCAGACTGGATTAAAAATAATAATCTGCAGATAATAGATGACTGTTTTTATGTCGATACCCAGCTTGAAGTTTTAGGTATCAAAAAAATATCAGATATGGTGCATAGGTTAAGAATATTAATTAAATCATAATTATTTTAAGTTATTTATATTAGATGTCAGCATAAAAATATTACAAAATTTTAGTTAAAAAAATATTGACTCAGGGGTTTCCCATTGGTATAAAATAAAATCATATTAAAGGTGCTAACTTTAATATAATTTCTCGAAATAATTTCTCAAAAAGACTCTAGCAGATTTCTCGCCTGTGTAGAGTCTTTTCCAATATTAAGAAAGGAAAATAGTTTATGAAAAAAAATAATTTATTAACAGTTTCAGAGGTCGCTAAAATATTAAATGTAAATAAAGAGACAATTCTTCATTACGATAGAGAAGGATTAGTGCAGTCTATAAGAATGGACAATAATTACAGATATTACCGTGAAATTCAAGTAGAAATTTTCAAAATGATTTTAAATCTTAGAAAAATGGGATTTTCAGTGAAAGAAATTAAAGAGATGAAAAGTTTTTTTGAAACTGAAGATTATAATACTGTCATGGAAATGATAAAAAAAAGAGAAAAGGAATTTGAAGAAGAGAGGCAAGCATTGGAAAGAGAAAAGAAAGCTTTGATAAGTCATAAAAACTGGCTGGAATTTTTAATGAGCAGTGCTGAGATAAATGGAACTAAACCTGAACTTAAAGAAGACAGAATTGAAAAAGAAGTATTTTGCATAAAAACTCTAAAAAAAGAAAAAGCAATTTTTATACCTTTAGATGATATAGACTATACGAAAGAAATTTTTCTTGAACAAATTTATGAAAAACTGAAAATATACAATTTTGATAAAGACTGGTATAAAAAATTTCTTTTTGGGTATGTTATCTCTAAAAAATGCTCTCAAGATAAAAAATATAAAAAATTAAAACTTATCATAAAAACTGAAATAGAACTGTATCCTGATAAATATATTTTTCAAAATGGAGAATATGCCGTATATTACATTCCCTCTGATGAAATTAACGAAGAAAAAGCTGTTGAAGATTTTTATTCAAAAATTAAAGAAAGCGGCTACAAAGCAGCTGGTGACTTATACACTGAAGATTTATTTATGTTTGGAAAACCGGAAACAAGAAGATTTAAAACAAAAATTTTTAAAACTTTAGTTAAACCGTTATAAATATTATAAAATACTTGACTCAAGGGTTTCCCATTGGTTTAAAATAGAGGTATCTTGAAGGATGTTTTTAACAGATTTCAAAGAAAAATTCGAGGGAGGAAAGTTATTATGAAAAAGGTTATGTTATTATTAGGAGCATTATCATTAGTGTCTTCAGTTGCTTATGCAAAAGAAGTTGTGCCTGCAGTAGAAGAAGTTGTAGTTGTTGAAGAAGTTAAACCAGTTACAGCACCTGCTTTAAGAGTTACATCTTTTGGACAAGGATTAGAAATTGACCAAACTTCAGGAAATGATGAAGGAGATATCGGTACAGTTATGTTCTCTAACTCTGTTGGATTAGCATACGGAGAAGATTGGACATTTGGATTAATGGCAAGAAAAAACTGGAATATGGATACAGATGATGGAATCCATTCAAACGGACACAGAATTGATTTAGATGCTTGGAGAGCATTTGATAACTTCTCAGTTGGAGCTAGATGGAGACAAGAAGAAAATTATGACAGATTCTATTTAAGAGGTAAATATTCTTATGGAATGTTCTCTGGAAATATGGATATTGCATATCAATCAAATAATAATCACAACGGTCCAGACGGATGGTATTTTGAAGGTACACCAGTTGCAGTAACTTATGGACCATTAACAGTTGGATACTATATTAAATCTGAATCTATTTTAGCAGAAGGAAACGGAGCAGCAGATGACCTTGATTACTGGTTCAGACATCAATTAAGATTATCAGCTCCTATTTATTCTGGAGAGAAATTAAATCTTAGCGTAATGTATGGTTGGGAATTTGCTAACAATATCGAAAAATCAGATAAGGCAGAAGGATATGTATACAAACATGATACAAACTCTCACTGTGTATGGTTAAACGCATCATATAAAGTTACTGAAAACTTAACAATCGACGGATACTATGAATATGATATGTTTGAATGGGATAAAGACGGAAGCGGTAATGCTGTAAGTGAAGCTTCTCCTGTTAAAACTGATGACGATCAAAAATACTACGGTGAATTTTACATTGGATGGACATATACATTCTAATATAAGTTAAAAATTAAAGGAAGCTGTTGCAAATTGATGATTTAATATCATTGATTTGCTCAGCTTTTTTTATTTTTACCCAAAAATATAGAAACTGTTTCTATAATTTATAAAATTTGATTTTCAAATATTTTTATAATTGACATTATTTTGTAAATATTGTAGTATTTATATTATAGGTGTAATTTATAAAAAATGAAAAGAGGGACTATATGAAAAAAGTAGGAATTTATGTTGAACCTGAATTTGAAAAAAAGCTGAGGAGTTTTTTGTCATATGATTTTTTTAATATTAAAACACTCAAAAAAAATATAGATTTAAATGTCGTAATCATTGATATAAAAACTGAAAACCTTGATAAAAAGCTTATAGAATATTATAATCAGAATATCCCGGTTATTCTTTTAATAGGTAAAGAAGATAGTATTAATATGAGAAAGTACTTTATAAACAGAACTATAAAAGATTATATTTTAAGAGATAATTTTAATCAGCTCAATGAAAGCATATGTTTTCATGGAAAATGTAAACCTGAATTCAGTAATATTTTTTTAAAAGACTGTTCCCGTGCAGGAATAATAAAGATTGAAGATATAGAATATATCAGCTATTCCAGCAGATCACGAGAAACCGAATTTCATCTCAAAGGGAATAAAATTTTCTGTGTAAAGAAAAAATTTTGTGAAATTGAAAAAATTCAAGAAAAAATTCAAAATTTTCTTAAATTGGAAAGAGGAATAATTATAAATATATCTCTTGTAAGTTTTTTAAATTACAAAGAAGAAAAAGTTTTTTTTAAAAATGGAGGATTTATTCATTTGAACAAATTAAAGCTAAAAAAAATAGAGGAGCATCTGAAATACAAAGAAAGCTGCAATTTTTTCTTATAAATAAATTATAACTTGATTTTTAAAAATATAAAAATATCTGCTGTTTATACTGCTGCAGAACTATTCTGTTTCAGCATATAAACCACGCAGATATTTTTTAATATTAAGATTTTTTTATAATTTTACTTAAAAATAATACCCGGCTTTTATTCCAATAGTAATATTATCTTCATCTTTATTTGCTGTATAACTTCCTTCAAGTCCATAATTAAATCCGGAATCTTTATAAACATTATAATCTAAAAACATTTTCATAGAATTCTGTTTATAATTATTACCTTTTATGTTAAATGAAGAATCTGACCCATAGAAACTTCCTGTTAAATCATCATTATCTGCTCCCATTAAAGCAAAATTATAATATACTCCTCCTGAAATACTGCTTCGAGAGTGGACACCTCCTATTGTTTTTATAAGGCTTATTCCTGTTTCTCCGTCAATATAATTATAATTCTGAGATTTGATATTTAAAGATAAAGGTTTTTTACTCTCATCTATATCTCCCTGATTAATAAAAGTATAAGAAAGAACTCCTCTTGTTTTGATGTTCAAGTCATCAGTAATATTAAAACCATAAATAAGCCCTGAATATAAATTAACAGATTTTGTTTCCCCTTCTCCTGTGAAATTCTCATTCTGATAGCTGTTTTTAAGATTTCTGTCTACATCATATTTTCCGTATTGAATTCCTACCCCTGTTATCCATTCATAGTTATTTTTAAAGTTATATCTGCTGTAACCTCCTAAATAAGCTGTTGTTCCTTTTATCTTTGACTCTGTTGTAGTTTTATCCAAAGAATCATTTTTAATCTCTTTATGATTTGATGTTCCTCCTCCTGCTATAAATCCAATATTCATATTTTCATTGTATTTTGTTTCATAAACTCCATATCCGCTGTAAATATTTCCTTTAAATCCGTCCATAGAATTTCTGGTAGAAATAGAGCCGCCATTTATATATGAATTTTTATCTTTTAAATCTGTACTTATATTAAAAGGAACATAAGTAAAAACATTTATTTCATCTTTACTGATTTTATTAAGTCTGGAATAAATATTTTTTTCATATATCTGGTCCATTAAAATTTTAAGTTCTTTTAAAGATTCTTCCTGTCTCATTGTATAAAACAGAGATGAATATAGGTTTTTATAATCATAACTGTATCCTGAAGTCTTATATTCCAAATTTTTTAAAACTGTTGAAAGGTCTTTATCAATAGATTGTTCATTATCATTTAAAAGGCTTTCTATTTTTTCAATAACTTTTTCTGCATTTTTTAAAGAGTCTTCAAGATAACTTTCATCTTTCCAAGAACTGAAATTTGAATCTAAGTTAGATAATGCTGAAGAAAGTTCTTTTGAAGAAATAAGTTTTTGATTTTCACTGTTTATTTTATTGTAAAGTCCCGCAATTTTAGTATTGTACAGCTCCTTTAATTCTGCATATTTTTCTTTTTTCTTTTCAGGAGTATAATTTTTATATTCTGCTAAAGCACCGGCAATATTCGCACCTTTAAGAGAAGATAAAGAATTTTTAAGAATATCTGATTTTTTCCATTCATTCAGCTGTGTATAGGCAGTTTGAGCATCTTTCACTTCTGTTATCTCTTTTAAATTTAAAATCATTTTCTTTATGTCTTCTTTTTTATCAGTGCCGGGATTTATCTGGCTCAAATCTTTTATAAGTTCTTCAGGGGTCTTTGTTCTAATATAATTAGCAATTTTCATCTCTTTCAGTTCTTCATTTTCATCATCAGACACACTGAAAACTGTTTTTTTGTTTGTTGTTGTAAGAGTTTCATGAAGACTTCCAATATATCCTGAATCTTTTAAACTTTTATAAACACTGTTTTGATTACTATCAAGCAGTTTTATAGAATCTTTCAGTGCAACTTTCATTAAAGAATTCCCATCTTTATCTGTTTCCTTCATAGGAGAAAGTTCATGAGCTATAGAGTCAGAAACAAGATTTAATTTATATTTAAGAGTTTCAGGAACAGAAAGATCATTATTGTCGTTTGTAGCCGGGTTTCTTCCTTCGTATTCCAATTTTCTTCCTATATTTATAATTTCATCTTTATCGAGTCTGCTGACCATTAATTCTATTGAGAAATTATTTCTTGAATCAGGATTTGCAGAATTTGAATTAGAAAATATAATATCTTTATCTGAATTTCTAAAAGCATGCTGTATTAAATGTCCGCTGCTGTTCTTTATATTTTTATCAATATCAAGAGAAAGAGATGTTCTTCCTGAAACAGAAGCAGAACCTGTTGTACCTGTTCCTCCTCCTATATAAACAATATCTACATTTTTTAAAGCTGCTTCAGGTCCTAAAATTATATTTGTACCAAACTGACCTGAAAACTGCTCAGTGATTGTAATTTTATTATATCCTTCTCCAAGGTCAACTGTTCCATTAATACGTCCTTTTCCTCTAAACTCAACATTCTTTGTTACAAGTTCAGATGTCATAGAACTGTCTTTTACTATAAAATCCAAGTATTTAATCCATTTTTTTTCATCTTCTTTAGCTCTCCAAGCCTTAGAAAAGCCATACTTTTTAGGAATATCTGTAGAAATTTCTTCCAAAATTTTATAATATTCTTTGTTCGCTGTCTTATATACTTCATCAGCCTTGTTATACTCATCTATTCTTTTTTGAATTTCTTGAGACTGCTTATCATAATATTCTTTCTTCTCACGATCTGAAGCAAAAATATAGTTATAAAAATCAGCAGGCAGTTTATTTTTTATAATTTCCACTTGAGTAGAAGCTTCATTTTTTTTATTTTCATAAACTATCTGTTTTTCCTTTGCTTCTTTTAAAGCTGTATTCATACTATTATAAGCTTTATAAAACTCTCCGTCTTTTTCAAAAGGAGTTACCCATTTTTCTTTAAATTTTTCTTCTGTCAAAGTTTTTTTGTCATTATAATAGCTTTTTATAATCTGAGACTCTGAATTTTCTTTATCTTTAATAAGCTCTGCAAAAGTTTTATTTCCGCTGAACTCAGTTCTTATATTAGGAGTATAATCATATTTATCCTCTATATAAATATTCCTGTCAGTTGTATATAAAATATCTCCGGTACTTTTCTCATTTTCTGAGCTTGACTTGTAGACATATATTTTAGAAAAAACGGTGTCTTTAAATTTTTCATCTGCCCATGCTCCTTGAAATACAGATACAGGTTCTAAATTATATAAAACTTTCCACTGATTTCCTTTACTGTCCTCTGTATAAAGCTCATTGTTTTTTATAACTGTTTCTATTCCTTTTTCAGATTTTAATTTTTCTTTTAAATATTTAATAACTTCTTTTTTAGATCTGCCTTCCAGTTTATTTTTATAGTCCTCCATAGAGATGTCCAGCTGATTCATTTTTTCTGAATCAATAGACATATAAGAGCCTGTTAAAAGATATTTTGTACTCTTTTTTTCAGCAGAGTTTTCTGCAGCCTTTTTAAAAGTATCAGCTCCAGCAAATTTTATATCATTAACTGTATTCCCGTTTCCAAAATAAAATCTTTTTGTATCTCCTACTTCAATAGAAGGAAGTTTTTTTAAAGTTCCATCCTCTTTAAGTGAAGAAGTTCCATTCTCTATTAAATCAGCCACTGTATGATAGTTGTCTGTTCTGTAAAATCCTTTTTTGCTGCTTAGTTCTTCCATATATTTTCCATTATTTGTAAACTGTCCAATAGCAATTATATCTATTCCATCTGTTGTATTTTTTAGCTCATTACTATTTCCAAGATAATTTGTCTTATTCCCATTAAGGCGATTATACTCATCAACTGTTCTCAAAAGGTCTTCATAGCTGCCTTTTTCAATAGTTACAAGATGTTCTGTGTCTACTACCTGCCTATATCCGTAGGATAAATTTGAAGCAATTATAAAAGCCAGTAAAAATAATTTATTTTTCATTTTAATTTCTTCCCTCTCTTCTAATATTTTCTAAAATTTAACATTAAGTTCAAGATAATAATTTCTTTCAGGAGCTGGATAAGCCTCTAAACTTGTTTCTCTAAGGTTATATTTTGTTCCTCCCACATTTTTAATTCCTATTTTTAAATTTGAATATTCATCTATTGCATACAACATTCCTGTATCAATAACTCCGTAACTATCGATATTATACTTAAAGATATTATCATTTTCATCAAGCTCCCTCGCTTCTCTTTTTCCTGTATAAGTATAACTTCCAAGTACAGAAAGATTTTCTGTAAGTTTATATTTTACTCCTAAAACCGCTTTCATTTCAGGAACAAGAGGAACTTTATCTCCTTTTGATATTCCATAACTGCTGTCTCCTTTAATAACCTCAGCATTAACAAGAGAAAGAGATTGTGAAAATCCTAATTTGTCAAATTCCTGTTCTGCTTCCAGTTCTATTCCCATTCTTCTTGTTTTTCCAATATTTTTATACTGCCATCTTTTTATAGCAGGGTTAGTAACTCCTGATTGAATTAAAGTTATTTCATCATTTGTATCTGTCATAAAAAATGAAAGAGAAAGAAGAGAGTTTAAAACATAGTCTCTTATTCCTACCTCAAATGTATCTGTAATTTCAGATTTTAAACCATTAGCTACATATATTGAAGCCACATTTACTAAAGGTGCCTGCTGTGCATTAGGATTATTTTTATTAGAAAGTTTTTTATCATGAATTTTATCTGTAAGCTGAGAAGCAAAAGGAGTAACAAATCCCCTTTCATATCTCATATATACATTTCCTGTATCTCTGTATTTGTAAAGTACTCCTAATTCACCGGCATAATTTTCAAGAGTTTCATCAGTTTTTATTTCCTGAACCTTAGGGCTTATGAAAGGCATTGTATTTGGTCCGTTTTTTCTGCTTCCATTATAAGAAGTGTATTCTCCTCTTACTCCTGCTGTAAAAGAAAGACTGTCATTCAAATCATATTTATTAAAAGCGTATAATCCGTGTGAATCTTTAGTTAAATCAATATCTACATTATTTATAACCGGCAGCCTGTCTTCCGGATTAAGCTGAAGATAACTTCCGTTTCCGTCATAATAATTTTTAAGTGTTTCAGATTTAACAAAAGAATGTCTTTTATTATTTGAAGTATAATAATCATAACCAAGTATAAAATTTCCTTTATCATAAGTATAATTTGATTTTAATTTAACACCATATTTTCTTTCTGAAAATTCTGCATTCATTATAGATTTAACATCATTAAAAATATAATCAAGTCTGTTAAAAGTATAATTTCTGTCTGATATAGAAATTTTTATGTCATCTATACTTTCTGTGTCAATTTTTCTTTTCTGCTCTTGATAAAATACTGTTCCGGCAAGAACAAGATTATCACTATATCTATGTTCATAATCAAAAGTATAGCTGTTATTTTTTGTTTCTAAATCCATATTTAAACCTGCAGCTTTTCTATCTTTTTCCAAAATCTTTTTTGAAACTTCATTTGTACCGTTAAGCTCTTCTTTTCCATGTCTTGCTTGAAAACGTACTTTATTTTTATTATCTATTTTATAATCAAAACCTCCTAAATATATTGTGCTTTGATTTTCTTCGCTCTCTCTGTACCCTTCGCTGTTTATATAATTAAACCCATAATTTACATATAATTTATCTGTGACATTTTGTCCTCCTGAAAATCCAAAATTTCTATTGTCAAAAGAACCATATTTTAAATCCATAAAAAAATTATTTTTTGTAGCATTTGAATTGGTAATAATATTGATGACTCCTCCAACAGAACCACTTCCATAAAGAGTAGCTCCTCCTCCTGGAATAACTTCAATTTTTTTTATAGATTCAATAGGAATTGAATTTATAGGAAGACTTGCCATAGTTTCTTCAGTAGGATTTATACTGATTCCGTCTACCATAACTTTAACTCTGCTGAGAGATTTTTCTCCGCTTCCTCTCATATCAACTCTTGGACCAAAAGCAGTATTATTTACAACTACTCCCGGAGAATCTCTTAAAACTTCTTCAACATTTTTATAATTTTTTTCTTGAATCTGTTTTTGTGTTACAGTATAAGTATTTTTTACCTCTTTAGGCTGAACAAAAAATTCACGATTTGAATTATCATGTATAATTGTATTTTCAAGTTGAATAACTGCTTCACTTGCAAAAGAAACTACACTAATAAAAAAATATAACAATAAACTTTCTCTTTTCATAAAATTTTTCTCCTCACAAAATTATATTATTGACAGTATTTTACTTATATCATGATATTACTATTTCATGCAAATATTTTGACTGGCAAAATATGTTTAAAAAAATAGATTTTATAACAAAAAACCAAAAGTTTATGTATAATTTTATCCTTATGATGTATATTGTTTATTTGATGTAAAATAAAGGCAAATAAATTGAGAAATTAAAAAAAGACTGCTGCAAATTATCAATTTGTAACAGTCTCTTCTATATTTTTTGAACTTTTATTATGCTCTAAATTCTAAATGAAGTATTGGAAACGGATTTCCTTATTCATAAATTTCCGTTCTCATTTTTTCCCCTTTATTTTTAAAGTTTAAAAAATTCTCCTCCATATATTTTTGGAGTTCTTACTCCCGGTTTTATCTCTCCGTTTATTGAATAAATTTTATTTCCAATAAGAACAAGTCCCTCTCCGCATGGAGCATTAAAAGGAATCTGTCCTATTGATTTCCAGCTGTTTTTTTCAGCATTATAAATCAAAACTTCTTTATTCCAGTTAAATTCATCTGGATCTGCTGTAAAATATGCTGCCTTAAATTTAAGAAGTTCCTGTCCTCTTAAAGTTCCAAGCTTTTTAACAGCATTATCGTATACTTCTTTGTCAAATCCTCCAACTACAAGCATCTCCTGCTCATTTAATTTTACTGAGGCTGCTCCAAGAAGAGAGATATCCTTTCCATTTACTTTTACAGGTGCTGCTTCCATCCATCTGTCTGTATCAAAATTATACCTGTATCCGTCAGTATAAGCTGTTATATCTCCGCCGCTGAAAATATATAATGAACCATTTAATATTTGAGCAACAGCCTGTGTTCTTCCTTTTGCTCCGGGTACAGGTGCAAGTTCTCTTGTTTCTCCTGTTTCCAGATTATATTCAAACATCTGGTTTGTTGTTTTTCCATTCTGCTTTCCTGTTAAAATATAAAGTTTCCCGTCTTTTTCCACAGCTGCACCATTCTGCAGAGTAAATGGAAGTTCTCCTACTTTTTTATATTGAAGCCCGAATTTTTCTTCCATACTTAAGAACAGGATATCGTCATCAGCCTGTTTGTTTGAACTTCCTCCAATATAGTAAATTCCTTTTTCTGTTGTTACAGATGCTCCATACCCGATTTCATTATCCAAATTGATATGCTGTACAACTTCTAAACCATTTTTCTTTTCCTCAAGAACATATACATCTGAATAGTTTTGTTTTGCTCCGCCTTCTAAAACTGATTCATAAGGAAAATTTGCTCCTCCTCCTGCAATTATATATCTGTTTTCAAGAGAACCATAAAGAAGTCCTGCTGTTCCTATATTTCTGCTGTACCCTTTTTGTGCAGGAAGTGTTCCCATATATTCCCATGTTATTTTTTTCTCTGCTTCAGGATTTTTCACGACATTTGAACATCCAGCTAAAATCCCTAAAGCTATAAGGCAGAATAAAAATTTCTTCATTTCCGCTTCCTCCAAACTTATTTTATAAAAAAAGACTGCTGCTAATATAAAATCTAAGAATAAAATTATCGAGATTAAAAATATCTGCGTAATCTATGCAGCGAAACAGAATACAGAAAATTT
>UQOH01000006.1 GCA_900542625.1 uncultured Fusobacterium sp. | reverse complement strand
ATAATTAATAATATAATATTTATATTTTTTTTTCAATTGTTTTTATTTTAAAACATTTTTTTTTATTTTAAAACAATAAAAAATAAAAAAATATTGACAATGAGAAAAAAGAATAATATAATTATACTGTAATAACGAACGTCGTTCTATTATATCGAATAAAATTTAAAGGAGGTTTTTTATATTCAAATTATTCTATATAAGAAAAAAACTCCCAAATTAATAATAATTTGAGAGTTTAGATATGATAATGATCATACCGTAGACAAGTTGATTATATCATATTTTTTCTTAAAATAGAAGAAAAATATTTTAGGAGGAAATTATGAAATACGATATTATTCATTTTGAAGCCCTTGGTGAAGAGGCAAAACATTTAAAAAGTGAAACTTTAAAAGCAATTGAAAACAACTTTTTACCTAAAGATTTAAAGTATTTAATAGTTCCAGAAACTATTCAAGAATTTTTAGGAAAAAACACAGATGTAGTATTACCAGAAATAATTACTACTAAAACACATTCTATTTTACCAACAGAATATCTTAATGGAAGGAAAAAGAGTATTATAACAAGAAGTGCTGGATATGATCATCTTGAATATTTACAAGATAAAATGAATATAGCTTCTCTTCGTGAATATTGTGTTAATGCAGTAGCACAAACAGCAATAAAATTTTTATATGCTGCATGTGGACATTTAAATGAATACAGTAAGAAAGCAAAAACTTTTGAAAGAAACGATGTAACATCTTTTATGGAAATGAGTAAAACTAGAGTAGCTACTGTATTTGGTGTTGGAAAAATAGGAAAAAAAGTTTATGATTTATTAAAAGCTAATGATTTGCAAGTAAAAGCAGTTGATTTTCGTGAAGAAGATTTGAAAAAAATATATGGAAATGAAGTGGAATTTATTTCAAAAGAAGAAGCTATTAAAATATCAGATATTATAGTAAATGTAATGAATTTAACTACGAATAAAAACAGTCCGTTGTATAATGTTAACTATTTTTCAGATGAATTTTTTTCTAAAGTTAAAGAAGGGCTTATATTCATAAATGTTACCAGAGGAGATATAGCTCCAGAGAAAACTCTTTTAACTTTTTATAAAAAAGGAGTTATTTCAGGAATAGGGCTTGATGTATTCTCTGATGAAGATGAATTTTCAAATTTGTTAAGAAATAATAAAGAAGTTTCCGATGATAATTTAAAAGCGGCTAAAGAAATTGTAGATAAGGCATTAAAACTAGAAGAGAATTTTTATGTACAGCCTCATCAAGGATTTAATTCAGATTTAGCTGTTCGACATAAAGCTATGGAAACTATAAAACATCTATGTAATTGGTATAAAAATAAAAAAGAAAATTTTGATGAACAATTACCTTATTATTTTTTTTAAAAAGGAGAAAATATTATGAATTTAACAATATCTAAGGCATTAAATATAATTTTTAATGATATTTGTATTATGGCAGCTTTATTAGTTATTGGACAAATTTTAAGAGCGAAAGTTAAGATATTTCAAAAACTCCTTATTCCTGCTGCTTTAATTGCTGGTTTTTTGGCATTAATATTAGGACCACAAGGCTTTTCTGTGTTAAAGTTTTCTTCTGGATTTGGAACTTATGCAGGGATATTAATTACAGTTATTTTTGCTGCAACTCCTATAGGAGATAAACCTAATAAAGAGGCTATGTCTGGAACAGTTATTGGCGGGATGTTTTTTAATATAACAGGAATAGCAGTTTTACAATATGCGATAGGAATGTTAGTTACAATGTATGGTTTAAAATATTTTTTCAATGATTTACCAAATGAATTTGGATTAATGATGGCTACTGGTTTTTATGGCGGACATGGGACAGCAGTAGCTGTTGGAAAAGCATTGGAAGATTTAGGAATTGCAAATATGACAGATTTTGGAAATACATGCGCCACGATAGGAATAGTAGGTGGAATTGTTTTTGGAATGGCGATTATAAACTGGGGAGCAAGAAAAGGTTATACACATTATGTTAATGATCCTCAGGAACTTCCTTCTGAATTAAGGACAGGTTTAATACCACCAGAAAAACAAAAATCTGCTGGGAAAATAACAATTTCAGCAATATGTTTAGATCCAATGTCCTTTCATATTGGCTTAGTTCTACTTGCATCTGTAGGTGGAATATTAATTTCTAAATATTTTAAAATATTTACTGCTAAAATGGGTTATGGAGTTGCGGTTCCGGAATTTTGTACAGCATTACTTTGTGGCTTTGTGATAAATGCTTTTATAAATAAAACAAAAGTTCATGAATATGTAGACCGTTCTATGATATCAAGAGTTCAAGGTGTAGCTACAGATTTTTTAATGGTATCAGGAATAGGTTCTCTTAATTTATCTGTTGTTTTAAATTATGCAGTTCCTTTATTAGTAGTTTGTGGAATAGGTTTTATTATTACATTTTGGTGGTTTATATATGTTGGCGGAAAATCTTCAAGAGAAGATTGGTTTGAACGTAATATGATGTGCTGGGGACATGCGACAGGTGTTGCCGCTACAGGAGTTTTATTGCAGAGAGTTGTAGATCCAGACTTACGTTCTAGAGGAATAGAAGATTCAGGTATTGCTGATTTATTCAATAGACCTTTAATAATAGGATTACAAGTTCTTCCGCCAATCATAATGAGTTTATTTCCAATTAAAGGAGGACATATTGTTACTTGGGTAAGTTTGGGAATAGTTTTATTTATGTGGATTATTGCATGGAAATTAAAATGGTGGGTCCCAAGTCAAAAATTAAAAAAATATAAATAATAACTAATTTTTATAAATTAAAATAAAAACCCCAGCCTGATTTTTCAGGACTGGGATTTTTACTTTGTAGGGTGATTTTTATAATTAGATATTAATTATTTTTCCATTTCAGTTACAAATTTTCTTGTAATCTGCTGAGGTCTTGTAATAGCTCCTCCAACAACAACTGTGTAAGCACCTATTTCAAGAGCTTTTTTAGCTTTTGCAGGAGTATCAAGATTTCCTTCTCCAACAACAGGAATTTTAACTGCTGCAACAACTTTTGCAAGTTCAGTTAAAGGGTCATTCCCTTTTGTATATTCAGTATATCCAACAAGAGTAGTTCCAACCATATTAAATCCTAATCTTTCACACTCAACAGCTTCTTCAACAGAAGAGATGTCAGCCATGAATAACTGCTCAGGATATTTTGCTCTGACTTCTTTCATAAGATTTTCAAGAGTTCTTCCATCAGGTCTTTCTCTTTTTGTACCGTCAATAGCAATAACATCTACACCTTCAGCCATAAGAGCATCTATTTCTGCCATAGTAGGTGTGATATATACATTGTTGTCTCCATATTGATGTTTTATAATTCCGATTATTGGAAGATCTACTGTTGATTTTATCTCTTTTATATCAGCAACAGTGTTCGCTCTTATTCCTGATGCTCCTCCAACAAGAGCAGCATAAGCCATTCTTCCCATAATATATGAGCTGTGTAACGGTTCATCTGGAAGAGCCTGGCATGAAACTATTAATTTTCCTTTAACTTGTTCAAATTTACTCATTTTAAATACGCCTCACTTTTTAATAATTAAACTAAAACTTTAAATATAACTTTTGTAATCTGTTTAACTTCTCCAACTTTTAAAAGAGCCATATGAGGTTCGTCAGGGAAAAACATTACAAATCTTTCAGGTGTCAAATGGAACATATTTTTGATTTCTCCATCTAAAAGTTCGTAATCCCCTTCTGCGTCATATTCTTTTGTTAAAACAGCTTCTGGACGAGGAACATATCCAAGATTTTCTTCTCCAGATATTACAACGTGAATGTCAATATATTGCTTGTGGCTTTCAAAAAATCCATCTTCAAGTTCTTTTGTCATTGGGCAGTCAGGATAGTTGAAATACAGATTGTCTCCATCAATAACATTTTTTCCCGGAGTTCCTTTTTTGTATTCTCCAGATAAAATATATTCTATAGCTTTATCTAAGTTTGCAGATATTCCTTTGTATTGATTTAAATCTTTAATTTCACCATATATCATTGTCCCATCTCCTTAATAAATAATTTTTGTTCTCGTGAACATTTATATTTAATATATACCCCTAATTATCTTTTTTGTCAAATGCTTTTTATTTTATTTTTCCTATTTTTTTAAGAAGCAGATATTCAGCTCCAAGCATTCCTGCATTATTTCCCAGTTCAGCAAATTTAATGGAAAGATTTTTTTTGTAATTTATTCCAATTTTGCTGTCTATGCTTTTGTATATTTTATCAAGAAGATAATCTCCCTGTTTTGTAACTCCTCCGCCAACAATAACCAATGCCGGATTAAAAATATATATAATAGTGCTAAGTCCGTCAGTAAAGTAATCTACCCAGTCTTTTACAAGCTGAACAAAAACAGGTTCTCCAGCTTTTTCTCTGTCAAAAATCTCTTTACCGTTAAGTTCTTCCCCTGTTCTTTCTTTTGCCATTCTTACAAGAGCAGTAGCAGAGGCATATCTTTCATAGCATCCTTTTTTTCCACATAAACACTGCACGCCGTTTTTTTCTATCTGAATATGTCCGAATTCAGCAGCAACACAAGTATCTCCTCTGAAGATATTGCCGTTTAAAACGACTCCTCCTCCGATACCTGTTCCTATTGTAAGGCATACAAAATCATTCTGCCCTTTTCCGGCACCAAGCCATTTTTCTCCAAGAGCAGCACAGTTAACATCATTTTCTAAAACTGCAGGAAGATTGAATCTCTTTTCCAGTCTTTCAACAAGATTTGTTCCTATCCATCCTGGAATAATTTCATTTCCTCCAATTACTTTTCCAATACTTCCATCTATCTGTCCGGTACCTGACACAGCTATTCCTGCAATCTCTTCTTTAGAATATCCTTCAACAATAGTGCAAAGTTTTTCAAAAAGAACTTCCACACCTTTTGAAGCCTCAGTTGCTGTTTCTCCACTTTCAAGAATTTCTCCTTCTAAAGAAAGCAATCCGTATTTTATCATTGTACCGCCAATATCTATACCTACTATTTTCAATTTTAACTCCTTGATATTAATCATTTAAATTTTCAAGAAAAATTATATGAGATTTTGAAATCTCCCAGTTTCCTGTTTCAACAGCTCCTTTATACAGAAGTTCAAACATTTTTTTGGCAGAAGTATATCCCTCTGCAGAGATTTCTTCCATAACAGTTGCTGTAATAACTCCGTTTTTAATCATTTTCTTTATTTTTTTACTTATTCCGTTTGTTATAATTTTTTTATCTGCAAGAAAATGTTTTGGAATTTTATCATAGATATCATGTGCATATCTGTTTATATAAATTCCTGTAATTTCACCTTTGGCAGAAAGATTTTTTACAAGTTCAACACTGTTTTCTATGCCGTTTCCATTAATAGGACCTATAATTTCAGCATTTCCAGAACGTGCTGTTTCAATAAATCCTTCAATATATTCTTTTGAAGATATTCTGTCATCTCCATTATTGATGATAAGAAGTTTTTCCCCTGTTCTCAGAAGAGAGTTCATAATAGAGGCGGCAATTCTTCCCTGTTTCACGTGGTCTGGTCCAACATGGAATATTTCGTCTCCAAGTCTTATTCCAAGAGAAACTACTTTTATTCTGTCTAAATGAGGCTTAATCATTTCGTACACTTTTTCTTTTTCAAGAGGCGTGATGATAAGTCCGTCTATATCTTCGTATTCAAGAATTGTTTTAAGCTGTTCAAGCTGTTTTTCAGAATCGTTAATATCAGTGTCTATTATTTCTATTCTGAATCCATAAGGCTTAAATTCTTTTCCTGCATCATTAAGTCCTCTTATAATTTCCTGAGTATAGAACTCATTTTTGGATTTTATAACAAGACAGTAAACTTTTTTATTTTTTTTAATTGCAAGGGAACTTCCAACAATATTTTTTTCATAATTCATCTCTTTAATGAGTTTCATTACTTTTTCTTTTGTTTCATCCTTTATTAAAGAACTTCCGTTTATTGCTCTTGCAACAGTAGTCCGACTTATACCGAGCTTTTCAGCTATTTCCTTTTGAGTAATCATAATTATTCACCTTTAATTTTTAATTGTGGCTTTTGAGTAAAATATATCTTTTCCTGTCTTATTTGTCAATGAATTTAGACTATTTTTATTAACTTTTGTCAGCAGAAAGAGTTTAAGACAGTATAAATTTTGTTTTAAAAAGAATATAGCTAAACAGCTGCTGTAAATTAGTAAATAAGAATAAAATTATCGAGATTAAAAATATCTGCGTAATTTATGCAGCGAAACAGAATACAGAAAACTTGACTGTCTGAACGAAGTGAGTTTCAAGTTTTCATTCTGTGAGCAATATAAATAGCTGATATTTTTTCAGAGATAATTTTATTCTTATTATACTTAGTGATGTTTGAATATTATTTTCTTAATAAAGTTCCAGAATACATTCTGTCAGTTCTTACTCCCGGTTTGATTTCTCCGTTTACAGAGTATACTTTGTTTCCTATTACAGATAATCCGGCACCACATGGAGCATCAAATGTGATTTGTCCCATAGTTGTCCAAGTGTCTTTTTCAGCATTGTAAACTAGGATTTCTCTGTTCCAGTTAAATTCAGCTGGGTCTGTACCAAAGTATGCAGCTTTGTAAGCATCAAGTTTTTTACCTTTTAGAGAACCAAGGTTTTTATTTGCATCGTCCCATACTTCTTTATTGAATCCACCGATAACCATCATTTCTTTATTGTTTAATTTAACAGAATTTGCTCCGATAAGAGATATTCCTTTTCCGTTTAACTCAACAGAAGCAGCTGGTGTCCAAGTATTTATATCAAAGTTATATTTATATCCGTCTGTGTAAGCAACAGAAGTTCCTCCGCTGAATACATATAATTCTCCGTTTAATATTTGTCCCACAGCTTGAGTTCTTGCTCCTCCCGGAACTGCTGCCAACTCTTTAGTTTCTCCTGTAGCAATGTCGTAAGAATACATTTTGTCACTTGCAGCACCATTTTGTTTTCCAGTTAAAATATATAATTTTCCATCTTTCTCAACAGCTACACCATTTTGCAGAGTGAAAGGAAGGTCTCCAACTTTTTTAACATTTAATTTTCCTTCATTCATGCTGAAGAATAAAATATCGTTATCAGCCTCTGGATTAGAAGAACCACCGATATAGTAAACTCCGTCTTTAACAGTTACAGAAGAACCGTATCCGATTTCATTTTCAAGATTAATGTGCTCAACAACATCTAATTTACTTCCGTCTGCCTGTAATAAATAAACGTCAGAATATAATTTTTTAGCTCCTCCAGCAGATGTAGGTGCATAAGGGAAGTTTGCTCCTCCGCCAACAAGAACATATTTTCCTTCAAGAACTCCAGATAAAACTCCGGCAACTCCTATATTTTTTTCAAACCCTTTTTGTGCAGGGAGATTTCCAGCATGTTCCCAAGTTATTTTTCTTTCTACTCCCGGATTTTTAACTCCAGCTGAAGAACATCCTCCTAAAACTAATGCAGATACCAATGCAGCAAAAACTATTTTTTTCATATTGACCTCCTGTTTTTTTATTTAACATTTCAGCTTATAAATTTTAAAAATGTGCTCGTGTACATCACTGATAATATATATTTATTTTAACAATTTGTCAACAATTTTTATTTTTTCAGAACATTAAAGCTAAAAAATATACTATAGATTATGAAAAATAGAAAAATAAAGGTCTGTTTTAGTTAAAATATTATATTTTAAGGATTTAATAAAAATTAAAACAGGAAAAAATTTTTTCAGCTTTCTGTAAAATACGGAATTTAAAAAAATTTTAAAAAATTAAAAAATTTTTTTCAGCATGTCAGAAACATTAATTTTTCATATGTTTTATAACTTTTTCAGACTAATATTTCTAATTTTAGTACATATGTTTAAAAATAGTTTATTGACAAATATTAAAAAATAAATTATTATTAACTAGAACATAAATGTTCACGAGAACAAAATCAAAATAGAAAATATTTAATAAAAAATTTAGGAGGTTTCACATGGCTTGGCATTGGTTTAACTGGGTCGTTATTGGTTTGTATTTTTTAGGTATTTTAATGTTAGGGTTCTACTTTTCTAAGAACAATGTTTCTACAGAAGATTATTTTACTGCAAGCGGAAGAGTTCCTTCTTGGGTAACTGCATGCAGTATTTATGCAATTGCACTGTCTTCTATTTCATTTATAGCTATTCCTGCATCTGTTTACAATAATGGTTGGCTTCTTGGAATGGCACCTTTAGGAATTATTCTTATGGTTATATGGGCTGCTGTAGTATTTGTTCCATTCTTCAGAAGAGTTAATGTTGTAACTGCTTATGAATATCTTGGAAAAAGATTTGATAACAAATTCAGATTAATTGGAAGTTTATCATTCGTTCTTTTCCACGTAATCAGAATGGCTGTTGTTTTATATCTGCCAACTCTTGCTTTAATGCAGGCACTTCCAAATTTAAATCCATATATATTAACTGCAATAGTTGCTATATTATGTGTTGCTTACACATCAATGGGTGGAATTGAAGCTGTTTTATGGTCAGATGCAATCCAGACAATTGTTCTTTTATCAGGAGCTTTCTTAATTATAATATTCGGATTTGCTGCTGCTCCGGAAGGAGTTGGACAAGGATTTGAACTTCTTGCAAATGACGGAAAAATAGTTAACGCATCTATATTCTCACTTGATTTTGCAAAAGTAAGTATCTGGACAATCTTAATCGGTGGTCTTGTAAACTCTATCTACTCTTATGTAGGAAGTCAGGATATCGTTCAAAGATACAGCACAACTAAAAACGAAGAAGAGGCTAAGAAAAGCTTATTCATCAATATACCTTTATTATTAACAAGTATCTTTATCTTTGTTGGAATGGGATCAGCACTATATATCTTCTTCCACTTTAAAGAAAGCTTACCTGCAGGAATAAACGGAAACGCAATTCTTCCATACTTTGTAATTAAATATATACCAACTGGTGTATCCGGGCTTATTCTTGCTGCTATATTTGCTGCTGCTCAATCAACAGTTTCTTCAAGTTTAAACTCTGTTTCAACTTGTATGACAGCTGACCTTTTAGAGCAGTTCAAACCGGGAATGTCTGATGCTGATAAACTTTCTTTTGCTAAAAAATCAAGCTGGGCTGTTGGAATAGTAAGTACAATTCTTGCAATGAGATTTATCCAGGCAGGACAAGGAGATATGTTCTTATACTTCCAGGCTATCACTGGATTATTAGGAGGACCAATAGCAGGAGTATTCTTAGTTGGAATCTTCTTTGACAAAGTTAATACAAAAGCTGTTTGGTGTGGATTTATCGTATCAGTTATAATTGCAACTTATTTAGGAAACCCTGCTGGATTATTAACTAAATTTATCCCAGGATATGTTCAGCCAAAAGTATTTGAGTTCTTAATCTCATTAATAATTATTGGAAGTAACGTAGCAGTTTCTTTAATAGCATCTCTATTTACTGGAAAACCAACTTTAGAGCATATTAAAGGACTTACTTATGCAAGCATTAAAAATATGGAAGAAAAATAATTGTTAAAAAATAATTAAATCAGTTCTCAAGGCAGTAAACTTATATATGAAAGAGGCTTTTCACATTGTGAAGCCTCTTTTCTTTTTTTAAAACTTTTATTTTAAACTAAAATAGTCATATTGTGGTCTAAATATTATAAAAGAAAAACAGGGGTGATAATATGAGTAAAAATTTTATGGAAGTTTTGAAAAGCAGAAGATCAATTTATAGTATAAACAGTGAAACACCTGTTTCAGATGAAAAAACTATAGAAATTATAAAAGAGACAGTACAGCATGTTCCGTCAGCATTTAACAATCAAAGTGCAAAAACTGTTGTTCTTTTTGGAGAAAGTCATAAAAAATTATGGGATATAGTTATGGAAACTTTGAGAAAAATTGTTCCTGCAGATAAGTTTAAACCTACAGAGGATAAGATAAACAGCTTTGCAGCAGGGCATGGAACAGTTCTTTATTTTGATGATACAGAAATTACAAAAGAACTTATGAATAAATTTCCTTTATACAGTGAGAATTTTCCTATCTGGGCAGAACAGTCAAATGGAATGCTGCAGTTTGCTGTATGGTGTCTGCTTGAAGAACAGGGATTTGGAGCTACTTTACAGCACTATAATCCAATTATAGATGAGGAAGTTAAAAAAGAATTTAATATTCCAAAAGAGTGGAAATTAACAGCTCAAATGCCTTTTGGAAAGCCTGTTGGACCAGCAGGAGAAAAAACATTTAATCCTATTGATGAAAGAGTGAAAGTTTTCTTTTAAATATTTTAGAGTTTTATACATTATAGTAGTATAATATATAGCATAGAAATAAGATATTTAAAAAGAAAGAAGGAAAAATCTTGGAATTTTTTATAACAATATTAGTTGGAATGCTGGGAGCAGGAATAGGATTAAAATTAAAAGTGCCTGCAGGAGCAATGATAGGCTCTCTTTTTTCTGTTGCAGTTTTCAATATTTTAACAGACAGTGCTTACCTTCCTGAAAGCTATAAAATAATAACACAGATTTCAACAGGAACTTTTATAGGTGCTAAGATAACTTTCGATGATATAAAAGGGCTTAAGAAAGTATTTTTCCCGGCTTTTTTAATGGTAGTTCTTATGGGAGTATTTAATGTTTTCATGGGAATGCTTATTCATTATCTTACATCAATAGATATAGTAACAGCTCTTTTTGCAACAGCACCTGGAGGAATTGCAGATATGACTATTATTTCTTACGACTTTGGTGCAGATTCTTCAAAAGTGGCAGTTCTGCAGCTTATAAGGCTTATATCTGTAGTGACTATAATTCCTGTTATTATAAAATTTTTAACTAAAAAATACGGCAGTTTAAGAAATGAAGAGAGAAAAGAATTTATTTATCAGGAAAATGAAAAAAAGCAGCCAGAAGAAATTTCTTTCTCTCAGAAATTAAAAAATACGTTAATTACTTTGTGTATTGGTGCAGTAACAGGAGTTGTTGGATTTGCAGCAGGAATACCGGCAGGTGCAATGAGTGTATCGATGACAGGAGTTGCAGTATACAATATATTTTTTTCAAAGGCTTTTATGCCTGTAAAGCTCCGTCAGTTTATCCAAGTGCTTGCAGGCGCTATGATAGGTGCTAAAATGGGAATGAAAGATTTATTAAGTCTTAAAGAGATAGCAGTTCCTATTTTTATTATAATATTTGGATTTTGTCTTATGAATTTTTTATTGGGACTGTTGATTTACAAGATAACAGATTTTTCTATTCAGACTTCATTTTTTTCTGCATCTCCCGGAGGAATGTCAGATATGTCTATTATTGCCAGTGAACTTGGAGCAGACTCTGCCAAAGTTGCAGTAATGCAGTTTTTGAGATTAGTTTCAGTTGTTGCAGTTTATCCGATAATTATAAGTATAATAAAAGATTTTTTTAAATAAAAAAATTAAAAATTAATATTTTTAAAAGAGGCTTTTTAAATTAGAAGCCTCTTTTATTTTTTTATTATATTAAACCTTGAAAAATATCTGTTAATTGTGTATACTATCTACTGACAAGACAGTAGTAAATACAAATGAAAATACAGAGGTGGAAAATGGAAAATAAGTTTGAACTGTTAGCTCAGCTTAAGAAAGAAAAAAATGCTGTAATACTTGCTCATTATTACACTGATGATGATGTTCAAAAAGCTGCAGACTATGTGGGAGATTCATATTTTTTAAGTGAAAAAGCAAGAGAAGTAAAAGAAAAAGTAATAGTTATGTGCGGGGTATCTTTTATGGGAGAGAGTGTAAAACTTCTTAATCCGGAAAAAACAGTTCTTCTTCCTGATGAAAATGCAGACTGTCCTATGGCACACATGGCATCTGTGGAAAAAATAAAAGAGATAAGAGAAAAATATGAAGATACAGCAATTGTCTGCTATGTAAACTCTACAGCAGAACTTAAAGCACATTCAGATGTATGTGTAACATCAGCAAATGCTTTAAAGATTGTAAAAAATCTTCCTAATAAAAATATATTTTTTATACCAGACAGAAATCTGGCATATTATGTTTCAAAAAAAGTTCCTGAAAAAAATATTATTTTCAATGAAGGACACTGCTATATTCATAATTCAGTAACTAAAGAGGAAGTTGAAAATACAAAAAGGAAATATCCTCAGGCAGAAATTCTTGTACACCCTGAATGTCAGAAAGATATAGTTGAAATGGCAGACTATATAGGAAGTACCTCAGGAATTATAAAATATGTTTCAGAAAGCTCTAAAGAGGAATTTATAATTTGTACAGAAGAAGGGGTTCTTTTTGAATTGAAAGAAAAAAATCCTGATAAAAAATTCTATCTTCCTAAAGAAAAGTTTCAGTGTATGGATATGAAAAAAATAACATTGGATAAAATTATAAAGGCACTTGAAACAAATGAGCCGCAGGTTCATTTGAAAAAAGACTTAATAGAAAATGCCTATAAGCCTTTAGAAAATATGCTGGAAATGGCAAGATAAATTTGGGGGAATTATGGAAAGCAGATATGATGTGATAATAGCAGGAACAGGAGTGGCAGGGTGTTTTGCAGCCCTTCATCTGCCTGAAAATATGAAAGTTCTTATGATAACAAAAGGAGATTTGGAAGAAAGCGACTCTTTTCTTGCTCAGGGAGGAATTTGTGTATTAAGAGATGAAAATGATTTTGATAGTTTCTTTGAAGACACAATGAAAGCAGGACATTACAAAAATAAAAAATCTTCTGTTGAGCTTATGATTAACTCTTCAAGAGATGTTATAAATCAGCTTTTGGAATTTGGAGTTGATTTTGCAAAAGAAAATGGGGAACTTCTTTATACTCGTGAGGGAGCTCACTCAAAACCTCGTATTTTATATCACGATGATATAACAGGACAGGAAATTACAGAAAAGCTTTTGGCTGCCGTAAAAAAAAGAGAAAATATAGAAATTGTTACAAAGACAGCAATGATAGATTTGATAACAGAAAATAACAGATGTGCAGGGGTAGTTATAAAAGATGATAAAGAAAATATAGTTCCTGTTTATTCTCGTAATGTTATTCTTGCCACAGGAGGGCTTGGAGGAATTTATGAAAATTCAACAAACTTTCCTCATCTTACAGGAGATGCTCTTGCAATAGCACAGAAAAACGGCGTAAAATTAAAAGATATAAGCTATATCCAAATCCATCCTACAACTCTTTATTCACAGAAAAAAGGAAGAAGATTTCTTGTTTCTGAATCAGTGAGAGGGGAAGGTGCACTTCTTTATGATAAAAATTATGAACGTTTTACAGATGAATTAATCCCAAGGGATAAGCTGACACAAAAAATTCTGGCTCAAATGGAAAAAGAGGGAACGAATCATGTGTGGCTTGATATGAGACCTATTATGGAAGAGGGAATTGATATTAAAAAAAGATTTCCCAATATTGTAAAAAGATGTATTGAAGAGGGATATAATCCTGAAAAAGAGTGTATTCCTGTTGTGCCTGCCCAGCACTATTTTATGGGTGGGATAGATGTTGACATGAACAGCATGACCTCTATGGAAAATCTTTATGCTATTGGAGAAACAAGCTGCAACAGTGTTCACGGAGCAAACCGTCTTGCAAGCAACTCTCTTCTTGAAAGTCTTGTTTTCGGTGAAACAGCAGCAAAACATATTTGCAGCAGAGAAAATAAAGAAAGAGAAATTTCAGATATCAAAGTTGATTTGGAAAAATATAAAGATACAGAAAAGCTTTTTAAAGAATACAGAGATATAGTTTTAAAAGAGATAGAGAAAGACAGAACTATAAAGGAGAATGAGTAAAAATGAATGAGATAACAATGAAAATGAATATGGACGAACTTATTCTTATGGCACTGAGAGAGGATATTTCAAGTGAAGATATAACAACAAACTCTGTTATGAGAGAATATAAAAAAGGAACAGTTCAGCTTATCTGCAAGGAAGATGGAATAATTGCAGGGCTTTCTGTTTTTGAAAGAACATTTTATCTTCTTGATAAAAATACAGAGATAAAGTTTTATACAAAAGATGGGAACTCTGTTAAAAAAGGAGAACTTCTTGCTGAAGTTACAGGAGATATAAGAGTTCTTCTTTCAGGAGAGAGAACAGCTTTGAACTTTTTACAGAGAATGAGCGGTATTGCAACTTATACAAACAATGTGGTAAAATTGTTGGAAGGAAGCAGAATTAAACTTTTAGATACAAGAAAAACAACTCCGAATATGCGTATTTTTGAAAAATATGCTGTGAAAATAGGCGGAGGAAACAATCACCGTTATAATCTTTCTGACGGAATTCTTTTAAAAGATAACCATATAGATGCAGCAGGAGGAGTTAAAAATGCTGTGAGAATGGCAAAAGAATATGCTCCTTTTGTAAGAAAGATAGAAGTTGAAGTTGAAAATCTTGAGATGATGAGAGAGGCTCTTGAGGCAGGAGCAGATATTATAATGCTTGACAATATGACTCCTGAAATGATGAAAGAGGCTGTTAAAATGGCAGAAGGAAAGGCAGAAACAGAATGTTCCGGAAATATAACAAAAGAAAATATTTCAAAAGTTATAGAAACTGGTGTGGACTATATTTCCAGCGGAGCTTTAACACATTCTTCTCCAATACTTGATGTCTCTTTAAAAAATCTTCGTGTATTGTAAAATAAAGAGAGGAAAAAATGACAGGAAAAGAAAGACGCAGAGAAATCTTAAACACGATAAGGGGAACTAAAGTGCCTATTTCAGGTACGGAGCTGGCAAAAAAATATAATGTAAGCAGACAGATAATAGTTCAGGATATAGCTCTTCTTCGTGCAGAAAACCATGAAATATATTCTACTACAAGAGGATATATTTTACAGGAAACTAATATTTTCAGCAGAGTATTTTCTGTTGTTCATTCTGATGAGCAGATTGAAGATGAGCTTAATACAGTTGTTGATTTAGGCGGGACTGTTGCAGATGTTTTTGTAGAACATGAAGTTTATGGAAATCTTCATGCAGAGCTGAATATAAATTCCAGAAGAAAAGTAAAAGAATTTTTAGAGAAAATTAAAAACGGAGCATCAACTCCGCTTAAAAATCTTACTTTTGGAAAACATTTCCATACAATAGAGGCTGACAGCGAAGAAACTCTTAACCTTATAGAAAAAGAATTAAAAGAAAAAGGATATATACAATAATTATTATTAAATAAAAATTTTTAAAAACTTCAGTGAATATATACTGGAGTTTTTTATTTTATGGTGGACTTGTTCTATAAGGTTATATATTATTATGAAAATTATTAATTTTTTTAATAATGAGTAGAATAAAATAATTTATAACATTTTTCTCATATTGAGAAAAATAAAAAAATAAAATTTTTAAAATAAATAAAAAAAGAGAATTTACAAATTTCTCATTTTGCGAAGATTTTCTCATTTTGCAAAAATAAAAAATAATAAAATTATTAAAAAAGTTAAAAAATTAAACTCATTGTATTGATAAAAAACAAAAAATCTATTTTTGAAAAAAGGTATAATTTTTGCTTTATATCTAAGAATGGAAATAAGGAGTTAGAATTTATAACTAAGGAAATGGGAGGATATTAAATGGAAGAACTTATAGTGAAGTTTGCTGGGATTCTATGGGGACCGCCAACAATGATTTTAATTTTTGGAGTTGGCTTATTATTTAGTGTGAAAACAAGATTTTTTCAAGTTAGAAAGTTAGGATATATTCTTGATAACACTTTGTTTGCAATATTTAGAAAAGATAACAAAAAAGACGAATCTGAAGGAACAATGACAGCTTTTCAAGCAGTTGCAACAGCTTTATCTGGAACAGTTGGAAATGCTAATATGGCAGGAGTTGCTACAGCAATCGTAATAGGTGGACCTGGTTCAGTATTTTGGATGTGGCTGGTAGCTTTGTTTGGAATGATAACTAAACTTGTGGAAGTTAGTTTGGCAGTACATTATAGAGAAAAAGACAGTGAAGGTAACTTTTATGGTGGTCCAATGTACTATATTGAAAAAGGACTTGGGGAATCTTGGAAGCCTTTAGCTAAATTTTTTGCTTTAATGATGGTTGTTGGAGGTTTAGGAACAGCAGTTTTTGTTCAACCGCATACAATGTCTATGGCAATGAAAAATATATTTAATATTCCTCCTTATGTTACAATTATAGCTTCTGTAGTTGTAGCAGGAATGGTAATTTTAGGTGGATTTAAAAGAATAGGTGTATTTTGTGAAAAAATAACACCTGCAATGTGTGGATTTTATGTATTAGGAGCTATTGGAATTTTAATAGCTAATATAGAAAATGTACCTGAAGCTTTCAGATTAATATTTGTTCATGCTTTTCAGCCGATGTCAGCTTTTGGAGGATTTGCAGGTTCAACAGTAGCTTTAGCTATTCAAAGAGGAGTATCTAGAGGTGTTTTCTCAAATGAAGCTGGAATGGGATCAGCTCCGATTGTTCATGCTACAGCAAAAACAGATCATCCTATAAGACAAGGAATGTTTGGATCATTTGAAGTTTTTGTGGATACAATAATTGTTTGTTCTATGACTGCTTTAGTTATTTTAAGCAGTGGTCCTGAAATATGGGGAAGTGGATTAAATGGAATAGATTTAACTATGGCAGCTTTCGAAAATGTTTACGGAATTTTTGGTAAAGGAATGATAGGAATTTGTGTTTTATTATTTGCTTTCTCTACAATGGTTGGATGGGAAATAGAATTTGAAACATCATTTATTTATATCTTTGGTGAAAAAACTAAAATGTTTGCCAGAATTATCTATTTAATACCGCCATTTTTAACATTAGGAAAAACAACAGAGATGATTTGGACTATAGTTGATATAGCTGTTGGTGTAGTTGTTTTACCTAATGTAATAGCACTTCTTATGCTTAGCAAGGTATTTGTAGAATTGATGAGAGATTTTGAAAAAAATAAAATGGAACCAGAATTGTTAGAAAAACGTAATAAGAAACAATAAAAAAGATTAGATTTTATTTAAGTTATTTTTATTTAAAAAAGGAGGATGTTATGCAATACGATTTAATTATTAAAAATGGGAAAATAGTATCACCTGAAGCAACAGTTGAATGTGATATTGCTATTGTTGGAGAAAAAATAGCTGCTGTTGGTAAATTTAATGACAATGAAGCAAAAAGAGTTATTGATGTAAATGGAAAATACGTTATGCCAGGTGTCGTAGAAGCACATATGCATTGTCAGGCACCATTCCAAGGATGCCTTGGAGCCAACACTTTCTTTGAACAAAGTGTTAGTGCAGCATTTGGAGGAGTAACAATGTTTATGGACTTTGCAAATATGAGCAAGGGGGATTCTCCTTATAAACAGGCACTTGCAAGAGCAGAAGAGATGAAAGAATCTGCTATTGATTTTAGTGTTCATGGAAAATTTGTTGAATCAACAGAAGAAGCAATAAATGATATTGAAAAAATGGCAGAGTATGGTATTCCTACTTTTAAAATGTTTATGACATATAAAAAAGAAGGTGTCATGAGTGATGACGAAACAATGCTTAAAGTATTTGAGCGTGCTAAGAAAGTGAACGGACTACCTATGGTGCACTGTGAAAGTAATGCGATAGCAGAAACTAATATAGAAAAATGCAGAGCGGAAAATGATATGAGCTGGGTCAACTTTGCTAAATGTAAACCTGTTTTATGTGAAGCAGAGGCTTTTGACAGAGCAGTTAATTTTACAGAATATGTAGGGAACGCTTTATTAGTAGTACATACTACAAATGAAAAAGCTCTTAATACAGCAAGAAGAGCACATGAACAAGGATTACCTGTTTATGTTGAAACAGGCCCTCATTATTTAACACTATTTGATGATTTATATGAAGGTGAAAATGGTCACTTGGCTATATGTTCACCGCCTTTAAGAACAACTAAAGAAGCAGAAGCATTATGGAAAGGATTACAGGATGGAACAATTTTATTAACAGGTTCTGATGACTGCACATTTGATGTAGATGAAAAATCAATGTTCTTAGAAAAAAATGCTGATGGAACTTGGAAACAAGATTTTACAAAAGTTGTAAATGGATTATCAGGTCTTGAAATAAGACTTCCTATTCTGCTTTCAGAAGGAGTTAACAAAGGAAGATTAACTATTAATAATGTTTGTGCATTAACAAGTACAAATATTGCTAAAATATATGGTTGCTTCCCTCAAAAAGGAATTATAGCTCCAGGCTCAGATGCGGATATAGTTATTGTAGACATGGAAAAAGAAGTGACACTTAATAAAGATGTATTACATAACAATATAAGTTATTGTTTACATGAAGGAATGGAAATAAAAGGTTATCCGGTTATGACAATAGCAAGAGGAAAAGTTATAGTTGAAAATGGGGAGTTTAAGGGAGAAAAAAACAGCGGGCATTTTATTAAAAGAAAAATTTCTGAACAATATTTAAGAAAATATGGTTTAAGTTAAAATAAAAAGGAGGGGCATATGGAATATAATGCAGAGAATCTAAAACTTCGTAGTAAAGAATTATTGCCAACAGGTGATAAAGAAAGAGATATGGCACTATTTGATTATATTATTTTATGGGCAGGAATGACTATTAATATTGTTGCTTTCAGTTTGGGAGCTCAATATTATAACGGAGGAAAAGGATTATCTCCCTGGACTTTAGTAGTTGTTATGTTGATAGGATATGGAATTGTAACTCTGTTTACATCACTTGTAGGTGATATAGGAACTAAATACGGAGTTCCTTTTGCAGCATATATCAGAGCTCCTTTTGGTTATAAAGGTGCCAATGTTGCAGGATTAATCCGTGCAATACCTGGTTTGTATTGGTTTGGATTTCTTACTTGGGTTGGAGCAGGTTCGCTAAATAAAATAATGGCGATTATTTTTCCTGGTTTTGATAACTTAATGATGATGATTATAATATTTGCTGCAATCCAAGTTTTAAATACAATGTATGGATTAAAAGCTATGGCAAAATTTGGTTGGATTGCAATTCCATCACTGGCTGTAATGTTTTCAGCAATATTAATTGGAACATTAAATAAATATAATATTACAATTCCTGAAATTATGAGTATAGAAACAGAAGGAGGATATTCTTTTGCTTTTGCTGTTGCAGGGATAGCAGGTGGATGGCTGACAATGGCTCTTAACGGAAGTGATTTAACAAGACAGATAAAAAGACGTCCTGGTTATGAGAATATGAATTTCTTCCAACGTAATAGAAGTGCTATTTTTGGACAGGTAGTTGGGCTTATGCTTGTTGGAGTAGTTACTATGCTTATTGGAGTAGCAAGTGGTATAACATCAGGGTTCTGGGATTTAAATGATGTAGTTCCAGATTTGTTCTCAAATAGTAACATTGGTTTAATTTTATGCTTTATAGTAATTGTATTTGCTCAGTGGTCAACAAATACTGCAGCGAATCTTTTACCGCCAGCCCTTGTTTTATTAAATTTCTCTCCAAAAATAAAATATTGGATGAGTACAATTATCTGCGGAGTTATTTCTATTGGAATGATGCCTTGGAAAATTCAAAGTTCAGGAGGATTCTTAGTAGATATTCAAAGCTGGATTTCACAAATGCTTGGACCAATTATTGGTATCATGCTTGCTGATTATTTTATTATAAGAAAATGTAAACTTAATGTGAAAGATTTATATACAGCAGGTGGTCAATATGAATACTATAAAGGATTTAATATGAGTGCTATTGTAGCATTATTTGGAGCTTTCTTTATAGGATTACTTTTTGGAGATTATGCTTTCTTTGCAGGATCAATGGCAAGTGTAGTTATTTATTGTGTATTAATGAAAGCAGTAACATTGAAAAAGTATGACCAAAATATTGGAGAGGAAATCTTGTTCGAAGAAACTATGGAAGAATTATAGTTTAAAAAAGATAATTACCAAGAAATTATTAGATACTTAAATTAAGTAAAGAAAACAGCTTTTGTAAAAGAGCTGTTTTCTTTTATTTTACTAAAAATTCAAAATATTAGATTTTTTTCCAAAGTTCTTTTAATTCAGTTGTTTTTCCTGTATTTTTTTCTAAATCTCCCACACTGTAAGCAGATATAGATTCATTTATAACAAGATCCCAGTTTAGGTATTCGCAGATACACTCAAATTGTCCGCTGATTAGCTGATATTCTTTATCAGAAAGGTCAGCTGCTCCCACAGCAATAATTCCGATTTTTTTCTTAAGAGTGTCAAGTCCCGGATTTTTACAGTAAATTCTGTCAATCAGAGCTTTAAGCTGTGCTGTTATTCCCCACCAGTAAACTGGAGAACCAAATATTACAACATCAGCATCATATATTTTCTGAACAAGAGGTGCAGCATCATCTTTTATAACGCAAGTTCCTCCGTTTCTCTTACATGAATCACATCCCATACATCCTTTAATATCATATTTTGTTATATCAATAAGTTCAACATCATGCTCACAATTTTCTGCAATTCCCTCTGCTGCAGCTTTAAGAGCAGTTTTCGTGTTTCCGTTTAATCTTGGACTTCCATTTAATAATAAAACTTTCATAAATTACCTCCTGCCAACTTAACTTTAAAAATATTTATTTAAGAAGTTCATATGAACTTATAAAACCAGATGTATTTAATAAGCTGAGATTTTTTTCTAAAAGAACTCCCTCTCTGTGAGGGTAATCAAATTCATAACTTGTTTTTATGCAGTTAGTGATGAACTGAACTCCTTTGTCTATTGCCGCAGGAAGAGAATCTCCCTGCATAATGCTTCCGATAACAACACTTGTGTAAGCATCTCCTGTTCCCGGATATGACGCAGGAATATAACTGCATGACACTTTCCAGAATTGATCATTTTCTTTATCAAAAGCAATTACATTAATTTTTTTATCTTCCGGTTCTTTTTTTTCATCAGGAACACTTGTGATGATAACAATTTTTGGTCCTAAATCTGCAAGTTCTCTAAGCCACTCTTTTATTTCTTTTTCAGTTATAACTTCTTTATATTGTTTGTTAAGAAGAAAAGCTGCCTCTGTAAAATTCGGCGTAATTATATCTGCTTTTCCTATAAGCTTTTTCATCTCTCTTATCATATCGTTTTCCATTGTTCCGTAAAGTTCTCCGTCATCTCCAAGAACAGGGTCAACAACAACAATATTATCTTTTGTTCCAAAGTAATCAACAAAATCAGAAACAATTTTTATCTGTCTTACAGAACCTAAAAAGCCTGAATAGATACAGTCAAAATTTAGATTAAGTTTTTTCCAGTGAGCAATATGCTGCTCCATATAGTCTGTTAAATCTAAAAAACTGTAATCCTCAAAACCGCTTGTCTGTGTTGAAAGAACAGCAGTGGGAACAGGACACACCTGTACTCCCATTGTAGAAAGAATAGGAATTACAGTAGTCAGTGATGCTCTGCCGAAACCTGAAAGGTCATGTATTGCTGCTGCTTTTTTAATTATTTTACTCATTGTTTTCTCCTCTGCTGTCAGATTTTATAGTATAAGTATAGTCTTTATTTTGGATGTTTGCAATGGATTAATATATCTTTTATAATATCGATTCCCTGCTTTATTTCTTCAAGAGTACCTGAAACAAATGTAAGACGGATTTTGCAGGCTGCCCTTTTATCGTTATAGAAAACACTTCCCGGAAGAACAGAAACTCCTCTTTCACGGCAGTATCTGTAAAATTTTTCTCCGTCAATATGTTCTGCAAGAAGAACCCATATAAAGAAACCTCCTGTTGGAACAGACATTATTTGAAGATATGGAACTTCTCTCAAAAGCCCTAACATATAATGATATTTTTCTTTAAAAATAGCTTTTACATCAGAGATATGTTTTTCAAGATAGCCGTCTTTGATAAAATGTTCCAATACTTTCTGATTTAATCCTAAGCATGTAGTATCAAGGCTGTATTTCATAAGAACAGCTTTTTCCATAAAAATTTTTGGAGCAATCATAATTGCAACAGCTATTCCCGGCATAATAATTTTTGAATATGTTTTTATATATATAACTCTTTCATGTCCTGTTTTATCAAGACTTTTTAAAGTTTCAGGCTTTTCTCCCTCATAATAAAATTCAGAAAAAGTATCATCTTCTATAATATAGAAATCATATTTTTCTGCCAGTTCAAGAAGTTTTTTCTTTTTTTCTGTACTCCATTTTATTCCCGTTGGATTTTGAAAGTTAAAAACTTCATAAACAAGATTTATTTTTTCTGTTTTTAATACTTTTTCAAATTCATCCAAATCCCAGCCGTTTTCTTTTACCTCAAATGTTTTTACATTACAGTGTCTGCTGATAAGACTTAAAGCATTGGGATATGTTGGATCTGAAACAGCAGCAGTAAGCTTTGATGAAGAGTAAAAAAGATTTAAAATAATATCAATAGCATGCTGTGTTCCAGAAGTAACAAGGATATCATCTTCAGTAACAAAAATATCATCTTTCTCAAGTTCTTCTGAAAGAACAACTCTTAAACTTTCAACTCCCTGAACATTCTGGTATTCAAAAAGTTCAGCTCCATATTCTTCCATTACTTCATCAGCCAGTTTTTTATATATTTCAGCAGGGAAATATTCAGCAGGAGGTGTTCCGTTGGAAAAGTTGATAATTTTTTCTGTCTGCTCCTGTCCATATCTGTAAATATCCATTATAGGCTGCATTTTTATATTCAGACTAAAATCTGAACTTTTTCTGATAAAACACCCTTTTCCCGGAATTTTTTCAATAAGTCCGGTTTTTTCTAAAAGATTATATGCCTGAAGAACAGTGTTCATATTAACCTTATATTTCATAGCTGCCTGCCTTACTGAGGGAAGTTTTGAATCTGGTTTCATTTTTCCTGAATCTATTTCTGATTTAAATATTTTATACAGTTGAAGATAATATTTTTCATCAGATGTTTTGTTGAGAAGAGTATCTTTTTTTGCCATATTTATCTCCTTAAAAATTAAAGAAAGCTGAAATTATAAATTATATTTTTCTATTTTTCTGTAAAGAGTTGCAATTCCAATACCAAGTTTTTTAGCACAAATATTTTTTCCTGCTGTATCATTTCCATATCTAAGAAGAGCCTTTTGAATAAGCTGTTTTTCACTTTCTTCTATGGTAATCAAAGGTTCATCATCTTCTGTATCAGACAGAGGAACACTGTTTTTTATAATATTTTCATAAACCATATCTTTTGTGATAATTCCTCTTTCATCAGACATATTTATCATAAATTCCACAGTATTTTCAAGCTCTCTTACATTTCCCGGCCATGAATAATTTTTCATAATCTCTTTCACTTCATCACTGACAGAGTGAACATTTTTATAGAATATATTATTATATTTTTTTATAAGATTATCCATAATTAGAAAAATATCGTCTTCTCTTTCACGAAGAGCAGGAATATGAAGAGGGATTACATTCAAACGATAATACAAATCCTCTCTGAATTTTTTCTCTTTTATTTTCTGTCTTAAATCTATATTTGTAGCTGCAATTATACGAATATCAAGTTTTGTAAGTTTGTTAGACCCGATTCTTACAACAGCTTTATCTTGAAGAACTCTTAAAAGTTTCACCTGAAGATAAAAAGGCATCTCTCCTATTTCATCAAGAAAAATAACTCCTCCGTTTGCAAGCTCAAATTTTCCAATACGTCCTTCTGAACTTGCACCGCTGAAAGCTCCTTTTATATATCCGAACAGTTCGCTTTCAAGAAGAGAGTCAGGAATTGCACCACAGTTTATGGCTATAAAAGGTTTTTTCTTCCTGTCACTGCAGCTGTGTATTGCTCTGGCAATAAGCTCTTTTCCTGTTCCGCTTTCTCCTGTAATAAGGACTGTGGACTGGGTTTCAGCAATTTTTCTTATTTTGTTTTTAAGATTCATAACTGCTTTAGATTCTCCCAGAATGTCATCAATATTTATAAGGTTGTCTGCTACTGCAATTTTTGATATTTCAGCATTGTTTTTGCTGTAGTTGTCAAAAAGAAAAAGTTTATACTCTTTGTTTTTAATGAAAGAAGCTATAGGAAGAAGAGATCCTACAAGAGTATAAGTTTTTCTTTCAGTCTCTGCAGTAAATACATTTTTCCCAAAAACAATTTCATTTTTAGGTGTTACTTTTATATATGAAGGAATATACCTGAAATTATTTGCTATTTTTAATTCATGAAGAGCATTATCATTTGCATCAATTATTTTTCCGTCATTATCAATAACAAGAAGACATTTATCAAAATTATTGATAATCTGATTTAAAATCTCCATTCTTTCTTTTTTTTCAAAATCTTCTTCAAATTCTTTAATCTTTCCGGAAATAAAATCACTTATCTGCTCTGTAAATTTTAAATGGGAATTTATTTTATTCAGAACCTTCCTTTTTGTTCTATCGTTAAGGCATACAAGCCCTATTACTCCGATTACTTCATCTTTATGAAATATAGGAGCAGAAATTTCAAGTTTTTCCTCACATGTTTCTTTAAAATTACACTGGGCACATAAAGGGTGCTGGCTTGGGTTTTCAATAACACAGCTTTCTCCGGTAACAAGAACATTTCTGTATACAGCCCCTTTTGATATTTGATTTTCCAATGGTTTGAAAGCTCCTGTTCCTGCAATTCTTATCATATCTTTATCAACTATTTCTACTTCACATTCAACAACACTTGCAATTATTTCAGCATATTCTTTAACATGATTTTGTATATTTTTTAAAAGTGACAAATTCTACCCTCCTTTTTTAAAAAACTATTTATCCAGGTTATATTGTTTTAATTTTCTGTATAAAGTTGCAAGGCTTATATCCAGAGTTTTGGCTATTTTCACTTTGTCTTTTGAAGAAGTCCCGAATGTTTCTAAAAGAGTTTCTATAGCATCTTTTTCCATTTCTGCCAGAGTTTTTATCTCTTTTTTATCAGAAGAACTTATAAGTCTTGGAGGAAGATGTTTTACAGATATAAAACTGTCCCTCTCATCAACGATATTTATAATATATTCCACAATATTTTTCAGCTCTCTGATATTTCCAGGCCAGCTGTAAGTAAGGAATATTTTCATAACTTCATCTGATATGCTTTTGACAGGAGTGTCAAAAAGCTGTGAGTATTTAACTATAAAATAAGTTGTAAGTTCTTCAATATCTTTTGGTCTGTTGCGAAGAGGAGGGATATCTATTGGGAAAACATTTAATCTGTAGAATAAATCCTCTCTGAATTTGTTTTCATTAACCAGCTCTTCAAGATTTTTATTTGTAGCAGCAACAATTCTGATATCAATCTCTTTTGTTTTATCAGAACCGATAGGAGAAACAGTTTTTTCCTGCAGTACTCTTAAAAGTTTTACCTGTAGTGAAAGAGGCATATCTCCTATTTCATCAAGGAATATTGTTCCTCCGTCAGCCTGTTCAAAAAATCCTATTTTTCCTTTTGGGTTTGCTCCTGTAAAAGCACCTTTCACATAACCAAAAAATTCACTTTCCATAAGAGATTCAGGAATAGCACCGCAGTTTACAGGAATAAAAGGTCCTTCAGATCTGTTGCTGTTTTCATGTATAGCTCTTGCAGCAACCTCTTTTCCTGTTCCGCTTTCCCCTGTAATAAGAACAGTTGTAGTAGTTTTTGCCACTTTCTGTATTTTAGAATAAACATTCTGCATTTGAGAAGAGTTAAAAATAAATGTCTTGGCAAATTTATTGTTAAACTGGTGAATATATTTTTTAAATTTTTCAGCCTCCTGAAAAACATAGAGAGTTCTGAATCTTCCCATATTATTTGGGAAGTTAATGATATCTCCTACAATGTCAAGAGTAACTCCATTATAAGTAAGAGAAAACTCTTTTTTATCCAAAAAATCTGTAATCCCCTCTGCTTTAACAAGAGATTCAGGATTATAATATCCAAAAAGAGAGTTTCCCATAGTATTTACAAGTTCTACTTTGTTATGTTCATTTGTAATTATAATTGCATTGGGCATTCTGTCAACAATGTTTAAAAGAACCTGATTGTTGTTCTCTATCATTATTTTTTCAGCCTCTTGATATATATGTGAACTTATAAAAGATGCCATTTGTTTTAAAAATCCAATATATAAATCTTTTTTCTCTAAGAAGTTATTTTTTTTAATTTCGTCAAAGCAGATAAGACCTATTACCCCTACAGCTTCAGATTTAAAAATAATGGGAGTTGAAATTTCAAGAACCTCGCTGCATGTTCCTTTCGAAGGGCAGTTTTCACATATCTCTTCTTTTCTGGGATTTGTAATAATATATGTTTCTTTTGTTTTTAAAACTTTTTTATAAATATGAGAATCATTAAACATATTCATTCCCACTTTATCTTTTATTCTTCCTGTTCCTGCAATTCTTGTGAAATCTTTATCCATTACTTCAACGTCAATATCTAATATCTGTGATATAGTTTCAGCATATTTGGCAATATCATCTTTTATCTTTGTCCATAACTCCATAGGGAAAACTCCTTTCAAAAAATATCTTTATAATAATTATAGTATATTTTCTCAAAATGAGAAAGAGGAAAAAATAAAATTTAAAAAATAAAGAAAAAAGACAATTTGCAAAATTTCTCATTTTGCGATAAGTTTCTCATTTTGCGAAAAAATAAAAATAAAAAAATCTTAAAAACAGTATTTAAATTTTACAAAATGTTTTGTAATAAATCAAAATAAATATTTTTTTAAAAAGGCATACTTTTTGCTTTATATAAGAGTGAAAACAAAAAATTTCAGGAGGAAAAAATGGAATTATTAAAATGGGTACACAATACAAAAAGCAGAGACGCTGAATATAAAAAATCAGAGCTTGTAGGATTTGATGAAAAAAGTATGCACGATGTTTATGAGTTTCATAAAAGTCTGCCTAACTACAAAGCTACACCGCTAGTAGATTTAAAAAATCTTGCAGCACACTATGGTGTAAAAAAAGTATGGCTTAAAGATGAATCAAAAAGATTTGGATTAAACGCATTTAAAGTTTTAGGAGGATCATATGCAATAGGAAAATATCTTAGCCAAAAACTTGGAAAAGATATAAACGATCTTCCATATAATGTTTTAATATCTGATGAAGTTAAAAAACAACTTGGAGATGTTACATTTGTAACAGCAACAGACGGTAACCACGGAAGAGGGGTTGCTTGGATGGCAAACAGATTAAAACAAAAATCAGTAGTATATATGCCAAAAGGATCTGCTCAAATGAGATTTGATGCAATAGCAAGAGAGGGAGCAGACGTTACAATCACAGACCTTAACTATGATGACGCAGTAAGACTTGCTAACAAAGGTGCTGAAGAATATGGCTGGATAATGGTTCAGGATACAGCTTGGGACGGATATGAGGAAATTCCTTTATGGATAATGCAGGGATATTCAACAATTATCAACGAAGTTGTTGAGCAGTTAAAAGCTTGCGGAGATGAAAAACCAACTCACGTATTCTTACAAGCAGGTGTAGGATCTTTTGCAGGAGCAGTTCAAGGATACTTAGCTCATCTTTATGGAGATGACAGACCAGTTACAGTAATCTGTGAACCTCACGGAGCAAACTGTATTTATAAATCTATGGAAGCAAACGACGGAAACCCTCACAATGTAGGCGGAGATTTAACAACAATAATGGCAGGACTTGCTTGTGGAGAACCAAACACAATCAGCTGGAAAATTTTAAGAGACAACTCAGATTTCTCTGTATCATGTGATGACCAGATAGCTGCAAGAGGAATGAGAGTATTATCAAGCCCTCTAGGAGATGACACAAGAGTAATTTCCGGAGAATCTGGAGCAGTTGGACTTGGATTATTCACAATTCTTTGTGAAAAGAAAGAAGAATATGCAGAATTAATGAAAGCTTTAAAAATAGATGAAAATTCTAAAATCCTTTGCATAAGTACAGAAGGAGATACAGATGTTGAAGGATACAGAAATGTAGTTTGGAACGGATCACATAATAATATGTAAAAATTGTAAATAATGAAATTTAAAAAATAAATTATTCTTAAAAAATTGAGGAGGAAAAAATGTTAACTAAAGAAAGACAAGAGCAGTTAGTTGAGGTTTTACAAAATTTAATTCAAAGAAGAAGTTATTCAGGAGAAGAGAAAGAAGTATCAGAATATATTAAAGAAACAGCTTTAAAATTAGGATACGATACAGTTCATATTGACAAATACGGAAACGTAATCTGTTCAGTAAAAGGAAAATATGAAGGACCAAAAGTATTAATGGACGGGCACATTGATACAGTTCCAGTTGATGAAGAAAAATGGACTAAAAAACCATTTGCAGGAGAAATAATAGACGGAAAACTTTACGGAAGAGGAACTTCTGACATGAAAGGTGCAGACTGCGGAATGCTTCTTGCAGGAGCATACTTAGCTCAAGACCTTAACAAAGAGTTTGCAGGAGAAATATTCTTCTCTGGTGTAGTTCACGAAGAGTGTTTTGAAGGTGTTGCAGCAAGAGAAATCAGTGCATATGTAAAACCTGATTATGTAATAATCGGAGAAGCATCTCAATTAAACTTAAAAATAGGACAAAGAGGAAGAGGGGAAATCGTAGTAGAAACATTTGGTAAACCAGCTCACTCTGCTAACCCTGAAAAAGGAATCAACGCAGTTTACAAAATGATGGAAATAATCGGAAGAATTAAAGAACTTCCAATGACTCATCATGAAACTTTAGGATATGGAATCCTTGAATTAACAGATATCAAATCATCTCCATATCCAGGAGCATCAGTTGTACCTGATTACTGCAGAGCTACTTATGACAGAAGACTTCTTGTTGGAGAAACTTTAGAAAGTGTTTTAGCTCCAATCCAAAAATTAATAGATGAAATGCAGGCAGCAGATGAAACTTTCAAAGCAAAAGTATCTTACGCAGTAGGAAAAGAAAAATGCTGGACAGGAAATGAAATCACTGGAGAGAGATTCTTCCCAGGATGGGTTTATGAAGAAAATGAAGAGTATGTACAAAAAGCAGTTGTAGCTTTAAGAGAAATCGGACAAAATCCTGAAATTACTCACTACAACTTCTGTACAAACGGTTCTCACTATGCTGGAGAGGCTGGAATCAAAACTATAGGTTACGGACCTTCAAGAGAAAACTTAGCTCACACAATAGATGAGTATATCGAATTAGATCAATTATATAAAGTAACTGAAGGATACTATGCAATTTTAAAAGCATACTTAGTAAAATAGAAAAAAGCAAAATAAAAAAAGTTAAAATTTATGATTATATTTAGAATGGGATATTAATGAGGGGGTAATTTTATTATGAGTAAAGCACAGATAACGTCTTTAGTAATTATTTTACTATATATGATGGCGACAGTAGCTATTGGATTATTTGCGTCAAGAAAAAAAGCTACTGAGAAACAAAGTAATGATGACTTTTTAATGGCAAGTAAATCACTTGGACCAGTTGTTCTTGCAGGTACACTTTTCGCAGCTAATACAGGAGGAGCAAGTACAACAGGAATTGCAACTAACGTATATCAATATGGTTTATCAGCATCTTGGTATGTTATAGCCGGAGGAATAGGATTTGTTCTTGTATCATTTATTGCACCATATTTCAGAAGAGCACAGGCAAACACAGTTCCTGAAATAATAAGCAAAAGATATGGTAAAGCATCTCACATATTTACAGCAATAACTTCAATACTTGCACTGTTTATGGCAACCGGAGCTCAAATAATAGCAACAGCATCTATAATAAACGTTGTTACAGGTTTTGACTTTAGAACAGCAGCAATAGTAAGTACAGTAGTAGTTATAGTGTATACAATGTTTGGTGGATTTAAATCAGTAACAGCAGCAAACCTTATGCACGTTTTATTTATAACAATCGGTATGACAATAGCAATGTTCATCATGGTAAACAATAAAGAAGTTGGCGGATTCAGTGCTTTATTTGAAAAAGCAAGAGCTATGCAGGATGCTAACGGAGCTAGCATGGACTTTTTAAGCATGACAAAAGTAGGAGCAACAACAATTATCGGATATATTGCAATGTACTTTATGACTTTCCCAACAGGACAGGAAATAGTTCAGACTTATTGTTCAGCTAAAAGCGGAAGCGCAGCTAAACTTGGTTCTATCCTTGCAGGAATAGTATCAGCAGCTTATGCAATAGTTCCAGCAATCATAGGTCTTCTTGCTTATGTATGTATTGACGGATATGTTCTTGGAGGATCACAAAAGAATGCACTTGCACAGGCAACAATCACATTTGCTCCATCAGTAATAGCAGGTATTGTTCTTGCAGCAATCGTTGCAGCTACAATGAGTAGTGCTTCAGGAAACATGATTGGTACAGCAACAATGTTTACAAATGATATATTTACTCCTTATATTAACAAAGGCGTAAAAGACGACAAAAAAGAAATCTTCATATCTAAAGCAGCAATGCTTATAGTTGGAGTTGTAGGTTTATTTATCGCCTTAGAAGCAAGTAACGTAATCAGTGTTATGATGGGTGCTTTTGCTCTTAGAAGTGCAGGTCCTTTCGCAGCATTCATCTGTGGACTTTTCTATAAAAATGTAACAAGACGTGCAGGATTTATATCTATTCTAACAGGTACAGCAGTAGCAGCAGTATGGATTTATGTATTAAAAACTCCTTACGGATTAAATGCAATGGTACCAGGTGGATTAGTAGCCTTTGTAGTAATATTTGCAGTATCAGCAATTGACAGAAGCATGGGTGTAGAACCAGCTCCTGAAATAGAGTTTGAAGAAGTCTAATAATATTTAAATAAATTAAAATTATAGGAGGAAAGCAAAGTTATGAAAACGTTAATAAAAAATGGAATGATTATAGACGGAAGCAGAAGTGCAAGATTTTCTGGAGATGTCCTTATAGAGAATGACAGAATTAAACAGGTTGGAAAAGTTACAGAAGAGGCAGACAGAGTAATTGATGCTCAGGGAAAAATTGTAGCACCTGGATTTATTGATACACACAGCCACTCAGATTTAAAAGTATTATTACCATCAGAATCTTTTGTTGAACCAAAAGTTCGTCAAGGAATAACAACAGAAATATTAGGGCAAGACGGAATCTCTATGGCTCCTCTTCCTAAAGAATATGTAAGTTCATGGAGAAAGAACCTTGCTGGACTTGACGGTGACAGTGACGATCTTTCTTGGGACTGGGAAACAACAGATAAATATCTTGATTTAATATCAAAAACAGGATGCGGACCTAACGAATTATACTTAGTTCCTCACGGAAATATCAGAATGGAAGCTATGGGACTTGAAGCAAGACCAGCTAATGATGAAGATTTAGCAAAAATGAGAGAAATAACAAGAAGAGAGATGGAAGCAGGAGCAGCTGGACTTTCTACAGGACTTATCTATATTCCTTGTGCTTACTCTGAAACAAAAGAACTTGTAGAAATCTGTAAAGTTGCAGCAGAATATGACAGACCTCTGGTTATTCACCAAAGAAGTGAAGCAGATACTATGATAGAGTCTATGAACGAAGTTATCAGTATAGCAAGAGAAAGCGGAGTTAAAATTCACTTCTCACACTTTAAAATCTGTGGAAAAAATAACTGGCATTTAATAAAAGATATCTTAGCTTTACTAGACAAATGTAAAGAAGAAGGAATCGAAATTTCTTACGACCAATACCCATATGTAGCTGGAAGTACAATGCTTGGAGTAATTATTCCGCCTTGGGCTCATGCTGGTGGAACAGACAAATTAGTTGAAAGATTAGGAAATCCTCAAGACAGAGAAAGAATGAAGCATGACATTATAAACGGAATTCCTGGTTGGGATAACTTCATAGACTTTGCTGGATTTGAAGGAATATATGTTACTTCAGTTAAAACAAAAGCAAACGAAGACTGTATAGGAAAAAATCTTCTTGAAATAGCAGAATTAAGAGGAAAAGATAAATTTGATGCAGTGTTTGATTTACTAAAAGAAGAAGAAAACGCAGTTGGAATGTACGACTACTACGGTAAAGACGAGCACGTAGTAACATTCATGACAAGAGAAGAAAGCAATATCTGTACAGACGGATTACTTGGAGGAAAACCTCACCCAAGAGTATACGGAGCATTCCCTAGAGTAATTGGAAAATTTGTAAGAGAGATGAAAGCAATGTCTCTTGAAGAAGCTATCTACAAAATGACTAATAAACCGGCTAAAACTTTCAAAATAGATGAAAGAGGATTATTAAAAGAAGGATATTTTGCAGACGTAGTAATATTTGATGAAAATACTACTATCGACAAAGGAACTTTCACAGATCCTATCCAATTCCCAGAAGGAATAAGCCATGTTATAGTTAACGGAGAAGTAGTAATTGACAATTATGCTAAGAATGAAAAATTAGCAGGAAAAGTAATAAGAATAAAGAGATAACTACTAAAAAACTATTAGATGTATAAACCAAGTAAGGAAAACGGCTTTTGTAAAAAGAGCCGTTTTTCTTTTAAAATATAAATTATCATTATGATAATACATTTTTATAATGAAATTTACATAACAAAAATAAAATACAGATATATAATACAAAGTTATTATCATTATGATAATCATTATTTATCAAAACGATAATAATAAGCAAAAGATGATTTATTTTTTAGTTAAAAAATCTAAAAGAGAACAATATATTATAGAAAAAGAGCATAAAAATTTAATATAAAATTGGCATAAAAATTGCTAAATATATTAATGGAAAAATTTAGAAATTTTATATAAGCGGAGGAAAAATTTTGATATTAATAAACGGGAGAGTAATAACACAAGATAAAGAAAATCCATATTTAGAAAATGGAGCTGTGGTTATAGATGAAAATAAAATTACAGAGATAGGAACTACAAAAGAAATATTAAAAAAATATTCAAATTCAGGTAAAGAGATAATAGATACAGAAAGAAAAATTATAATGCCGGGATTAATAAACGTGCATCATCATATATACAGTGCTTTTGCCAGAGGAATGGCATCAACAGGAAGTGCGCCGAAAAATTTCATGGATATTTTAGAAGGACTTTGGTGGAAAATAGATAAAAAATTAACTTTAGAAGATTTGAAATACAGCGCACTTACAACTTATATTGACTGTGTGAAAAATGGAGTAACAACAGTTTTTGATCATAATGCAAGCCCTTATGCAGTGAAAAACAGCTTATTTACTATTGCAGGAGCAGCAAAAAAAATTGGTATAAGAACATGTCTGTGTTATGAAGTATCAGACAGAGACGGAGAGGAAATATTAAAAGAGGGAATAGATGAGAATATAAACTTTATAAAAGAATATAACAGCAGCTGCCAGAACATGATAAAAGGAATGTTTGGACTTCATGCAGCTTTCACTCTTTCAAACAACAGTTTAAAAATGTGTGCAGAAAAAATGGAAGGATTGAATGCAGGTTACCATGTGCATGTGGCAGAGGGAATAGATGACCTTGAGGATTCTTTAAAAAAATATGGAAAAAGAGTAGTAGAGAGATTACAGGAGTTCAATATTTTAGGAAAGAAAACATTGGCAGTTCACTGCATACATGTTGATGAAAATGAACTTAATATTTTAAAAGAAACAGAAACAAATGTGGTACACAATCCTGAATCAAATATGGGAAATGCAGTTGGATGTCAGCCGTTTTTAAAACTTTTTGAAAAAGGAATACGAACAGGACTTGGAACAGACGGATATACAAGTGATATGTTTGAATCAATGAAAACAGCAAATATTATTCACAAACATGAAAACAAAAATCCTTCTGCAGCATGGGGAGAAGTTCCTGCAGCTATGTTTGAAAATAACAGAGAGATAGCAGCTGAATATTTTGAAGGGCAGCTTGGAATTTTAAAAGAGGGAGCTTTGGCAGATATTATTGTAGTTGATTATGATCCGCTTACTCCTTTAACAAAAGACAATATAAACTCTCACATACTTTTTGGAATGATGGGAAGAACAGTAACAACAACTATAATTGACGGAAAAATTATAATGAAAGACAGAAAACTTATTGATATAGATGAAAAGAAAATATTTGCAGAATCAAGAGAAACAGCACAAAAATTATGGGACAGAATGTAGAGGGGGAACTTTATTATGAAAACGGTAAATAAGGAGATACATCCTACAGACCAGATGCTTGGTATAAGAGACTTGTTTCTTTTGGGAATGCAGCACATAGCAGCAATGTGTGCAGGAGCAATGGCAGTACCAATTATTTTAGGAAATTCTTTAGGACTTTCTCAAAGTGACATTCACATTCTTGTAAGTGCATCTTTTATGATGGCTGGCTTAGGAACTATTATACAGACACTTGGAATAAAAAATATAATAGGTTCACGACTTCCTATGGTAGAAGGAGTAAGTTTTGCAGGAGTTGCAGCACTGGCTGCCATTGGAATTACGTACAGAACATCTGACCCTGTAACAGGACTTCAGATAATGTTTGGAGCAACAATCATATCAGGAATTTTCTGTTTTGTAATGGCACCTGTGTTTGGAAAACTTTTAAGATTTTTTCCGCCGTTGGTATCAGGTACAGTGGTTGCTTCTATGGGGCTTTCTCTTATACCTGTAGCAATAAGATGGGCTGGAGGAGGAAATCCTGCAGCAGCAGATTTTGGAAGTTTTAAAAATCTGTTTTTAGCTTTTATCACTCTTGGAATAATAATTTTAATTCAAAAATTATCAAAAGGATTTTTAGGAAATATAGCAATTCTTATAGGAATTTTATTTGGAACAATAGTAGCAGTTTTTATGGGAATAGCAGATTTTTCATCAGTAAAAGAGATGGGGATTATAACTTTCAATACCCCTTTTAAATTTGGAATGCCAAAGTTTGAATTAACATCTATACTTTCTCTTTTTCTTGTACAGTTAGTTATAATGACAGATGCTACAGGAAATCAGCTTAATCTGAGCAATATATGTGAGGCAGATGAAAAAGATGAAAAAAGACTTATTGCTGGACTTAGGGGACATGGAGTTTCATCAATTCTTGCAGGTATATTTAATACATTTCCCCACTCTCTGTTTGGGCAGAATGTAGGTATTGCAGCAATAACAGGGGTAGCGAGTCGTTTTGTGGGAATAGCAGCAGGAATAATACTTCTTCTTATAAGTTTCTTTCCGAAACTTACAGCAGTATTTACTTCAATACCTTCGCCGGTACTTGGAGGGGCAGGAATAGTAATGTTTGGAATTGTAGCGGCAAATGGAATTAAGAGATTGGGAGAAGTAAATTATGCAGGAAATAAAAATCTTATGATAGTTGCTGTTAGTATTGGACTGGCTCTTGTGCCTATAGCAGTTCCTGAAATATTTAAACATTTCCCGTCATGGGGAAGAATTTTATTTCAAAGTGCAGTAACACTTGGATGTGTATCAGTTGTAATATTAAATATAATTTTTAATGAATTGGGAAATAAAAAGAATTAGAAAATAAAAAATAAAAATATAAAGATTTAGGAGAACAATATTTTTGTTCAGTAGGAGGAAAAGTGAAAGATATAATGGTGCCAATGTCTTTTGAGAAACTTATAAGACAATGTTTACAGGAATATAAAACTAAAAAAACATTGTTTGATGTAAAGACAATAGTGACAGCAGATAAAAATAAAAAAATGGAATTTTGCGGAAGAGAGCTTGAAAGTCCTCTGGGAGTAGCAGCAGGACCTCACACTCAGCTGGCTCAAAATATAGTTGCCTGTTATGCAGGTGGTGGAAGATTTATAGAACTTAAAACAGTTCAGCATATGTATGGTGAAGAACTTGGTATTCAAAAGCCATGTATTCGTGCTAATGATGAAGGTTATAACGTCGAATGGTCTTCAGAACTTCATCCTCTTGAGGCTATGGATGAATATATAAGAGCATGGTTTGCTGTGAAAGTTGCAGCAAAAGAGTTTGATCTGGGAGATCCTGAAGCAGTTCAGTTTAATATGAGTGTTGGATATGATCTTGCAGGAATAAAAAAAGAGAGTGTAGACAGTTTTTTAAACGGACTTAATGATGCATCAGAAACAAAGACATTTAAAGAGTGCAGACAATATCTTTTAGATAATTTACATTTGTTTGAAAAAGTAGATGCAGAATTTATAAACTCAATATCTGCACATATATGCAATACAGTTACTTTATCTACAATGCATGGATGCCCGGCTGACGAGATAGAAAAAATAGCAGGATATCTGATTGAAGAAAAAGGATTTAATACTTTTATAAAATGCAATCCTACTCTTCTTGGATATGATTATGTAACAAAAATCATGGAAGATATGGGATATGATTATTTATCAATAGACAAACATCAGTTTGAAATAGATTTAAAATTTGATCAGGCTGTAAAAAAGATAAATAACCTGATTGAACTGAGCAGAAAAAAAGGAGTAACATTCGGAGTAAAACTTTGCAACACTATGCCTGTTAATATAAAGCAGAGAGAACTTCCTGGAAATACAATGTATATGTCAGGAAAGAGCCTTTACCCTCTTGCAATATCTCTGGCTAAAATTTTAGGAGAAGCAGTGGGAGAGGGATTGGAAATATCTTTTTCAGGAGGAGCTGACAAAAATAATATAGAAGAGATATTCAGAGCAGGAATATATCCTATAACTGTCTGCACAACTTTACTGCAGCCTACAGGATATGAAAAACTGGGAAAATTATATGAACAGCTTTGCAGCAGTTCTTATCCAGAGAAGAGAAAACTGGATTTAGAAAAAATAAATGAACTTGTGGATAAAGTAAGAAATGATAAAAATTACTGCAAGTCAGAAGTACAGAGAAAGAAAACAGATGAGCATATAGCTTTTGAAGGAATATCAGAGAAAGATAATTTAAATTGTAAAATTTTATGCCAGTCATGTATAAGAATCTGCCCTAACAGAGCAAATACTTCAATAAACACTATTGAGGGAAAAATTGTTCTTCACATAGATGATGCATGTAACGAATGTGGAAACTGCCAGTATCATTGTATTCAGCCATGTATTCCATATAGAGACAGGCTTACATATTTTTCATCAAAAGAGATGATGGAAGAGAGCGAGAACAAAGGACTTGCAATAGCAGGAGAAAAATATTTTGTTCGTTTGGAAAAAGAGATAGTTGAATATACTTACGAAGAATTATCTGATTTTATGAAATCAGTGGTTGATTCTATAAAAGAAACTCATTCATATTTAATTTAGTTTAAACAGAGATTTGAGTTTTAAAAGGAGTAATAAAAATGGAACTGCTTATAAAAAATGCAAATATTATAACAGATACAGAAAACTATATAAGTGATTTATATATTAAAGACGGGGTTATCAGCAGAATAGAAAAAAATATTGAGATTGATGGTGTAAAAACAGTTGATATAAAAGGAAAATATCTTATTCCCGGAGGAATAGATGTTCACACACATTTTAATATTGATGTGGGCATTGCAAAATCAGTTGATGATTTTTATACGGGAACTGTAGCTGCTGCCTGCGGAGGAACTACAACAATAATAGATCATATGGGATTTGGACCAAAAGATTGTAATCTTCATTATCAATTAAAAAGATATCATGAATTTGCAGAAAATAATGCAGTAATAGATTATGGGTTTCATGGAGTAATACAACATATAAATCAAGATATATTAAATGAAATAGACAGCATGATAGAGGATGGAATTCCCTCATTTAAAGGTTATATGACTTATGATTATAAACTTTCTGACAGAGATATGCTGGAACTTTCAAATAAGCTTTCTTTATCAGGAGGGCTTTTAACAGTTCACCCTGAAAATAATGATATGATTGCGTACTTAAAAGAAAAAATGGGAGAAGAAGGAAAATTATCTCCTGAGTATCACGAAAAAAGCAGACCTTCACAATGTGAAGGAGAAGCAATAAACAGAATGGCTGTTCTTACTTCTGTAACAGATTGTCCTTTATATATAGTTCATCTTTCATGTAAAGAGGGATTGGAACATATAAAAAAGGCAAAAGACAACGGTCAGAAAATATACGCTGAAACTTGCCCTCAATATCTTCTATTAAATAAAAGATGCTACAATCTTCCTGAGAACGGCGGACTGAAATATATTTTAAGTCCGCCTTTAAGGGAAGTAAATCATCAGGAAATACTTTGGGAGGGAATAAGAGAAGGGTATATCCAGACTATTGCAACAGACCATTGTTCATTTAATTTTAAAGAACAGAAAATGATGGGAAAAGATGATTTCAGAAAATGTCCTAATGGGATTCCCGGAGTAGAAACAAGAGTTCCTCTTATGTTTTCAGAGGGAGTGTCAAAGGGCAGAATAAGCATAAATAAATTTGTAGAGGTAGTAAGCACAAATCCGGCAAAACTATTTGGAATATATCCGCAGAAGGGATGTATTGCAGTTGGTTCAGATGCAGATTTAGTGGTTATTGACCCTGAAATAAAAAAAATAATAACAAAAGCAGGACTTCACGAGAATGTAGATTATACAGCTTTTGAAGGAATGGAAGCAACAGGATATCCTGTGATGACTATTTCAAGAGGAGAAATAATAGTCGAGAATAACAGGTTTATAGGAAAAAAAGGAAGAGGAAAATTCTTAAAAAGAAAACCATTCTCTTTTTAAAAATTTGACGGAGGAAATTAATCAATGAATGAGAAATTCGTTTTTATAGTAAATAATAAAACTGTATCTGCTGAAGAAGATAAAAATCTTTTAGATTTTCTAAGGGAAGATATGGGATTGACATCAATGAAAAATGGCTGCAAAGAGGGAGCGTGCGGAACATGTACTGTTCTTGTTGACGGAAAAGCAGTTAAATCATGTATATTAACAACTAAAAAAGCAGTTGGAAAAGAGATAACAACAGTTGAAGGATTACCTGAAAGGGAAAAAGAGGCTTTTGCCTATGCCTTTACAGAATGCGGAGCAGTTCAATGTGGTTTCTGCATTCCGGGAATGGTTATTGCAGCAAAGGCACTTTTCTTAAGGACTCTTTCTCCAACAAGAGAAGAGGTAAAAAGAGCACTTGTTGGAAACATATGCAGATGTACTGGATATGTTAAGATTGAACAGGCAATTTTAATGGCAGCAGAGATATTGAGAACAGATAAGAGTATAGAAAAAAGAGAGTGTAAAGGACTTATCGGAAGCAATACAGGAAGAGTTGACGCAGTTGTAAAAACTCTTGGAACAGCAAAGTATGCTGAAGATTATAAAGTTGAAGGAATGTATTATGGAAGTGCAGTAAGAACAAAATATCCAAGAGCAAGAGTTCTTTCAATAGATTGTTCTGAAGCATTAAAATTAGAGGGAGTTCTTGGAGTGCTTACAGCAGATGATGTTCCGGGAAACAATTATATAGGACACCTTGAATTTATATCAGACTGGGAGGCACTGATTCCTGTTGGAGGAATTACAAGATATATAGGAGATGCAGTGGCTCTTGTTGCAGCAAAAGATAAGAAAACACTGGAAGAGGCTAAAAAACTTGTAAAAGTTGAATATGAGGAACTTATTCCTATGTTTACACCTGAAGAGGCAATGGCAGAGGGAGCACCTCTTATACATAAAAAAGAAAAAAATATTCTGGTAAGAGAAGTTCTTCAAAGAGGAAATTCTGATGAGGTTATAAAAAATTCAAAATATGTTGTAACAAATACATATACAAACCCTGGAACAGAACACGCTTATCTTGAACCTGAAAGTGCACTTGCAATTCCTGAAGGAGACGGATTAAGATTATATACATCAAGCCAGTCAATTTTTGATGAACAGAGAGAAGTATCAAGACTTTTAGGGCTTAAGCCTGAGCAGGTAAGAGTAACATCTGCTTATGTAGGGGGAGGTTTTGGAGGAAAAGAGGATATGTCTGTTCAACACCATGCAGCACTTCTTGCATATGTATTAAAGAAACCTGTACAGGTAACTTTTACAAGACAGGAAAGTATAAATTACAGTGTAAAAAGACATCCCATGACAATAGAGATGACAACTGCCTGTGATGAAAATGGAATTTTAACAGCTATGAAAGCTAAAATAATTGCTGATACAGGAGCTTATGCCTCTCTTGGAGGACCGGTTCTTCAAAGAGCATGTACTCACGCAGCAGGACCATATAACTATCAGAATATTGATATAGAAGGAATAGCAGTATATACTAACAATCCTGTGGCAGGAGCTTTCAGAGGATTTGGTGTTACGCAGTCAGCATTTGCCATTGAGGCAAACATAAATCAGCTTTCAGAACTTACAGGAATCGACCCTTGGGAGATAAGATACAGAAATGTAATAAGACCGGGACAGGAACTTCCAAATGGACAGATTGCAGATGAAGGAACAGCAGCTGCAGAAACTTTAGAGGCAGTAAAGGAAGAATATTATAAAAATAAATTTGCAGGAATAGCCTGTGCAATGAAAAATGCCGGGATAGGAGTAGGACTTGAAGATATAGGAAGATGCAGAATTACAGTTGAAGGCGGGATTGTAAAAGTAAGAACATCAGCAGCATGTATAGGACAGGGAATAGGAACTGTCTGTCTTCAAATGGTATGTGAGGCATCAGGACTTTCAACAGACAAAGTTATTGTAGAAGCTCCGGATACACATGTAACTCCTGACAGCGGAACAACAACAGCATCAAGACAAACAGTATTTACAGGAGAGGCAGCAAGAAAAGCAGGGCTTGAACTTAGAAAACAGCTTGAAACAAAAACTCTTGAGGAACTTGAAGGCTGGGATTTCTATACAGAATATTCAGGAAAAACAGATAAAATGGGTTCTGACAAGAAAAATCCAGTAAGCCATGTGGCTTATGGATATGCAACTCAGGTTGTAATTCTAAATGAAGAAACTGGAAAAGTGGATAAAGTTATTGCTGCACATGATGTTGGAAGAGCTGTAAATCCAAAGGCTCTTGAAGGACAGATAGAAGGCGGAGTAGTAATGGGACTTGGTTTTGCACTTACTGAAGTAATGCCTGTAAAAGAGGGAGTGCCGCAGGTAAAATTCGGAACTCTTGGACTGTTCAGAGCAACTAATATTCCGGAAATCGAAAGTATAATAGTAGAAAAAAATAAAAATGAACTGGCTTACGGGGCAAAAGGTGTAGGAGAAATAACAGTAATTCCTACAGCACCGGCTGTTCAGAATGCTTATTATAAGTTTGACAAAAACTTTAGAACATCACTTCCTTTAGAACATACAGCATACAAAAAGTAAAATATATTTATAATAAGTTAAAAACCCGTAAATCCATTTTATACAGGCTGTACGGGTTTTTATGTTTGTAAAAACAGCTGTACTTGAATAATTGTACTTAAGATTGTATAATAAAATATATAAGTATGCATAAAAATAATGAGATCAGGTGAGATTTTGTTTTATAAAAAATTTGGAATAGAAAAAAATATGATAGTTGGAATTACAGGGAGCGGAGGAAAAACCTCTCTTATGTTTCTTTTGGCAGAGGAGCTTTGCCAAAATGGAAGAGTTCTTGTGACAACAACAACAAAAATTTTTGAGCCGTGTAAAAATCAGTATGAAAACCTTTTTTTGTGTGAAGAGAAAAAAATACTGAAAGGTACAGGAAAAAATATAGATATTCTTGGCTTAAAAATTGAAAATGGAAAACTAATCTCTCCAGATGAAAAAGAGATTATGAAATTAAAATCTCAGTATGATTATGTTATTTATGAAGGGGACGGTTCAAAACAGAAACTTATGAAATACTGGAAACCTTATGAACCATGTATTCTGTCTTTTACAGATATTGTAATCGGAGTGGGAAATATAAAAGCTTTGGGACTTCCTTTTAATGAGGAGAATGTACATAGATTTAATATGTATATGAACGATAATAAAAAAAATACTCATAAAAATATTGATGAAGGTATATTAAAAGATTATCTGAAAAATGGTAAATTTTTCAGAAATTTTGCTGAAGATAAAAGAAGAATTATTTTTCTTAATGGTATAGAAACAACTGAAGAACTAAGTACAGCATTTAAATTTTTTAAAGAGATTCCTGATTTCATGTTTGGCTCAGTAAGAGAGAAGACAATCTATACACCTGAAAATATATCAGCTGTTGTAATGGGCAGCGGAGAATCTAAAAGATTTGGGCAGAACAAACTTCTTTATGAAATAAATGGGATTCCCATGATTGAAATTCTTTTAAGAAAGCTTGTTTCAATACCTTTCAAAAATATTTTTGTGACGTATAAAGATGAAGAAGTATTAGAGATATGCAGAAAATATAGTGTGACGCCTTTAAAAAATGAAAAATATTTTTTAGGGCAGAGTGAAAGCATAAAACTGGGAACAAAAGAAACAGAAGAAGAAAATATAATGTTTTTTACTGGGGATATGCCTTTTTTAAGTGAAAAAACAATTATGAGAATAATAGGAGAATCTTTTTTAGATGATAATATAACAGTTCCCTGTGCAGAGGGACAGAGATTTTCTCCGGTTATTTTTCCAAACAGATACAAAAATATGCTTATGAATCTTTCTGGAGACAGAGGAGGAAGAGAGATAATAAAGCAGGAGAAAAAAATAAATTTTGTGGAATTTAAAAGCAGAGAAGAGTTTATTGATATAGATACCAAAGAAGAGCTGAAAAATAAAGGTGAGACAAATGTATAGTTTTGATAAAAAGGTTGTTGTAAGAGGAGGAGGAGATATTGCTTCCGGAACTATAAACAGACTTCATAATATGGGATTTAAAGTTCTTGTTCTTGAGATACCAAAACCTAATTTTATAAGAAGAAAAGTGTGTTATGGTGAGGCAATATATGAAAAAGAATTTTCCCTTGAAGGGGCAGTTTCAAAATTTGCTGAGACTGCTGAGGACATAGAAAAAATATGGGAAGAGGGAAAAATTCCTGTGTACATAGACCCTGAAATGAAAATTCTTGAAAAAATAAAACCAGATGTTTTAATAGATGCCATAATAGCTAAAAAAAATCTTGGAATGTCAAAAGATCTTGCTCCAATAACAATAGCGTTTGGACCGGGATTTGAGGCAGGAAAAGATGCAGATGTGGTTATAGAAACAAACAGAGGGCATAATCTGGGAAGACTGATTTTTCAGGGAAGAGCAAGTGAGAATACAGGAGTACCCGGAATAATTCAGGGATATGGAAGAGAAAGAGTTATTTATGCACCGGCAGAAGGAACTTTAAAAATAGTTCATGATATAGGAAGTGTTGTAAAGAAAGATGAAATTATAGGATATATTAATGAAACACCTGTTTTGGCATCAATAGACGGACTTATAAGAGGAATGATAAGAGATAACAGCTATGTTAAAGAAGGACTTAAAATAAGCGACATAGACCCAAGAGAAGAGGAACTTAAAAACTGTTTTACAATTTCTGATAAGGCAAGAACAATATCAGGAGGAGCAGCAGAGGCAGTATTTTATCTTTTAAACAGAAATTAAAAAAGTAAAGGAGGCGGTATTTTGTGAAAGATAACTACGGCAGAGATATAAACTATTTAAGAATATCTTTAACAGAAAATTGTAATTTAAGATGTATATACTGTCTTCCTGAAAATTATTCATATGAGCATAAAGATGTGCTGTCAGCAGAAGATGTTTTAAAAATAGCAGAATCAGGTGCAGAGCTTGGAATTACAAAAATAAGGCTTACAGGAGGAGAACCTCTTTTAAGAAAAGACATTACTCAGATAATAGAGGGAATATATAAAAAAGGGATAAAAGAGATATATCTTACTACAAACGGAACTCTTTTAAGTGAAAAAGCAGAAAATTTAAAAAAGGCAGGACTGACAGGAATAAATGTTAGTCTTGATTCTCTTGATGAAAAAACTTTTGCTGAAATCACAAGAGGAGGAAAACTTTCAAAAGTTCTTGAGGGAATAAAACAGGCGCAGAAGTCTGGTTTGAAAGTAAAAATAAATGCAGTTATCATAAAAGGGATAAATGACAGTGCTGTAAAATCTCTGGCAGAACTGACATTAAATAGTGATATAGATGTAAGATTTATAGAACTTATGCCAATAGGTGAGGGAAAAAAGTTTACAGGAATAAGCAACGAAGAGGTTTATAATTTATTGCAAAATTTATTTCAATTTCAAGAGAATTACTTTGAAATTAAAGGAGTATCTAAATATTATAAACTGAAAAACAGCAGAGGAAGAATAGGATTTATCAGTCCCATAAACAGCTGTTTCTGCGAATCGTGCAATAAAATAAGAATAATGTCAGACGGGAATATAAAAAAATGTCTGAATATAAACGGGCATACAAATATAAAAAAATATTTGGATGAAAATGCAGATAAAGAAAGTATAAAAAAAATATTAACAGATGAAATTTTAAACAAACCTGAAAAACATCTTTTCGGGAAAGAAAATGATGATGAAGAGCTTAGAAATATGAATCAGATTGGAGGATAACAGCAGTGGAAGGAAAAATTTTAAAAGCATTAAGTGATGCAGTAGATTCAGGAAAAAGCGCTGCAGTTGTAACTGTTCTTGAAGTAAATGGTTCAAGTCCCGGAAAAGAGGGCTCTATGATGGGAGTTTTTTCTGATGGAAGTATTATCGGAACAGTAGGCGGAGGAGCTCTTGAATATAATCTTATTGAAGAGGCTTTGAAAGCAATACAGGAAAACAGAAGTTATGAAAAAAGTTTTGAGCTTACAGAGCAGGGAACTCTTCATATGAAATGCGGAGGTTTTATAAGAGCATATATAAAAGTATTTGCCAAAAGAGAAAAACTTCTTATTATGGGAGGAGGACATCTTGGAGCAGAGCTTTACACTCTTGGGAAATTTTTAAATAAATATGTAGTGATATTTGATGACAGAGAGGAATTTGCCAAGAGAGAAAAATTTCCAGAAGCTGATGAAATCATTCTGGGAGATATGGGAGAAAATTTAAGAAATTATCCTCTTGATGAAAATTCATATATAGTTATTGTTACAAGAGGACATGTAAATGACAAAGAGTGTCTGAAAGCAGTTTTAGACAGCAGAACAGATGTAAAATATATTGGAATGGTTGGGAGCAGGGGAAAAGTTGCCTCAACATTTAAAGAGCTTATTGAAGAGGGATATTCAAAAGAGAGTCTGGAGAAAATATATTCTCCCATTGGGCTTAATATAAGCAACAGAGAGCCAAAGGAGATAGCTTTGGGGATAATGGCAGAGATTATTGCTGTGAAAAATGGAAAGAAACCAGCTCATATGAAAGAAAGAGGAGAAAATGGAAAATAAAGAGGGAAAAATTATAGCTGTATGTATCAGCGAAAAAAGAGGAACAGAGAAAAAGAATATACATGAATGTGAAGTTGTAGAGGGATTCGGGCTTAAGAATGATGCCCATGGAGGAAACTGGCACAGACAGGTGAGTCTTCTTTCTTACGAAAAGATAGAGGATTTTAAGAGAAGAGGCGGAGATGTTATTGACGGCTCTTTTGGAGAAAACATAATTGTTTCGGGGATTGATTTAAGGACTCTTCCAGTTGGAACAAAACTGAAAATAAATGAAATACTTCTTGAAGTAACTCAGATAGGAAAAGAGTGTCACTCACACTGTGAAATCTTCCACAGAGTAGGAGACTGTATTATGCCGAGAGAGGGAATTTTTGCCAGAGTGTTAAAAGGCGGATATATAAAAGAGGGAGATATTATTACTGTAATTTAAATTAAAAAACAGGAGCTGAGATTTAATGAAAATAATTAATACAAAAGATGCAGTTGGAATGGTATTGTGTCACGATATAACAAAAATAGTACCGGGAGAATTTAAAGGTGCAGCTTTTAAAAAAGGGCATATTATAAAAGAAGAGGATATCCCTGAGCTTTTAAAATTAGGAAAAGACCATTTGTATGTATGGGAAAAGAAAGAGGGAACTTTACATGAAAATGAGGCAGCAGAGAGAATAAAAAACCATACAGCTGGAGAGGGATTGTATTTTGGAGATGTAAAAGAGGGGAAAATAGATTTTTTTGCTGACAGAGACGGAATAGTTTCAATTAATACTGAAGAACTTTTAAAAGCAAACTCTATTGGAGAGATAATTATTTCTACTATTCACAACAATACTCCTGTAAAAAAAGGAGAAAAAATTGCAGGAACAAGAATAATTCCTCTTGTAATTGATGAGAAAAAAATAGAGCAGCTTGAAAAATCATGTGCAGAAAAATTTATTTCAGTAAAGAAAATAAATTCTAAAAAAACTGCAGTAATCACAACAGGAAACGAAGTTTTTTATGGAAGAATACAGGATAAATTCGGACCTGTTATAAAATCTAAAGTCGGGGAGTACGGCTGTGAAGTTATATCGCAGGTTTTTTCTCCAGATGATAAAGAAGTAATAAAAAATAATATAAAAAATGCTCTTGAAAGCGATGCAGAACTGATAATCTGTACAGGAGGAATGTCAGTAGATCCTGATGATATGACACCTGCATCTATAAAGGAGATAGGAGGAGAATTAGTAACTTATGGTTCTCCGGTTCTTCCGGGAGCAATGCTTCTTGTGGCATACAAAGAGGGAAAAACTATTTTAGGACTTCCGGGATGTGTAATGTATGCCAAAAGAACTGTGTTTGATTTAGTTCTTCCAAGAATTCTTGCAGATGAAAAGCTTACTTTTACAGATATAGCTAAATATGGACACGGAGGTTTATGTCTTGACTGTGAAGTCTGTCATTTCCCTCACTGTTCATTTGGGAAAGGTGTATAAAAATGGATTTTACTCATTTTAATAAAGATGGGAAAGCTCATATGGTTGATGTGAGCGAAAAAAATAAAACAAAAAGAACAGCCGCAGCTTTCGGAAAGATAAAAGTTTCACAGGAAGTTATTTCAAAACTTGTGAACAGGGAAGTTGAAAAAGGAGATGTTCTTGGAGTTGCAAGAGTAGCAGGAATAATGGGAATGAAAAGAACAAGCGATATTATTCCAATGTGTCATTCTATTTTTATGTCCGGGTGTGATATTGATTTCAAAATCTGTGAAAAAGAGTGTGAAATTCATATTTACGCAACAGCAAAAACAGTTGGAGAAACAGGGATAGAGATGGAAGTTCTCACAGGGGTAAATATTGCAGCTCTTACAATATATGATATGTGCAAAAGTATTGATAAGAGAATGGTGATTTCAGATATTCACCTGTTGAGCAAAACAGGGGGCAAAAGCGGAGATTTTTATTTTTAATTAAAAAATTTATTGGGGAGTGATGTGAATGAAAAAATTTGTAGTTTTTATGTTATGTGTATTATTGTCAGTGTCTGCTTTTTCAAAAGAGATAGTTGTAAGTGCAGCAGCAAGTCTTAAAAACTGTCTTGAAGAGATTATACCTGAGTATGAAAAACAATCTGGTGAAACAGTTCTGTTAAATCTTGGAGGTTCAGGAACTCTTAGAGCACAGATAGAAAAAGGAGCACCTGTTGATTTGTTTATATCTGCAAATCAGGAAAATGTTAATATGCTTATTGACAAAAATATTGTTAAAAAAGAAAATGCTTATGATTTTCTTTCAAATGTTCTTATTCTTGTAAAAAGTTCATACAGCAAAAGTGAGATTAACTCTATTGAAGGTTTAAAAAACAGTGATGTTTTTATAGCTGTTGGAAATCCTGAAACAGCTCCTGTAGGAGTTTATACTTTACAGGCTCTTAAAAATTTAGGAATTTTTGATACATTAAATTCTGAAAAAATAGTTTATGCAAAAGATGTTACAGCTACAGCACAATATGTTGATATGGGAGAGGCAGATTTTGGAATAATTTATGACTCTGATAAAAACAGAATGAAGAACCCAATAGTTGTGGCAAGTTTCCCTGCAGATTCTCATGATAAAATTATATACTCTCTTGCTCTTATGAACAATAATAAAGAAACTGAAAAATTCTTTGAATTTTTAAAAACAGAAAACAGCAGAGAGAAGTTTAAGAAACATGGATTTATAGTGATGTAAAATGTTTTTTTTAATAAAAAATTCCCTTACAGTTGCACTGCTGGGAATAACTGTATCAACAATTCTTTCTCTTTTTATTATATTTTTGGGAGAAAATCTTCCAAAAAAATTAAAGATAGTTTTGGAAATTATTGTGACACTTCCAATATTTGTACCTCCTTCAGTAAGCGGTTATTTTATTCTTTCTGTGTTTGGAGTGCAGGGAGTAATTGGAAAATTTCTTAATGAATATTTTGGGATAAGAATTACTTTTACCATATACGGTGCAGTTCTTGCAGGAGTAATAGTTTCTCTTCCTCTTGTTTACCAAAGTATAAAACTGGCAATCTTTTCTATAAGAAAAGAGTATATTGAAGAGGCTCTTCTTCTGGGAGTAAACAAATATCAGCTTTTAAAAGATATTGTTTTTCCTATGTCAAAAAATGGAATATTTGCAGGAATAGTTCTTGGTGCAGGAAGAATATTGGGAGAATTTGGAGCAACTCTTATGGTTGCAGGAAATATTCCAAACAAAACTCAGACACTTCCAGTGGCAATTTATTCTGCTGTGGAAAATGGAGAGGATGAAAAAGCAATGATGCTTGTTCTTATAGTTTTGTGGATAAGTATTATGATAATGTATTTGTATAATATTTTAAGAAAAAGAGGTGTAAATTAATGTACAGAACTGCAATTATAACAATAAGCGACAAAGGTTCAAAAGGGGAAAGAGAAGATATAACAGGTGCAGAACTTAAAAAAATGGTAAATTCTCATGCTGATTATGAAGTAGTTCTGGAAACTATTATACCTGATGAAACTTTTATTATTGCTGATAAGCTTAAAGAAATTTCTGATTCAGGGAATGCAGATTTGATTTTAACAAATGGAGGGACAGGTTTTTCTGAAAGAGATGTTACTCCTGAGGCTACTCTTTCTGTTATTTCAAAAGAGGCAAGAGGAATAGCAGAGTATATGAGAATGCAGTCTATGAACATTACAAAAAGGGCTATGTTAAGCCGTGGTGTATGCGGAATCAGAAACAAAACAATTATACTAAATCTTCCCGGAAGTCCTAAGGGAGCATGTGAAAATCTGTCTTTTGTAATTGATACTCTTGTTCATGCTCTTGATATATTAAAAGGAAATGCCCAGGAGTGTGCAAGAAAATAAATCCTTTTTATTTTGACATGAAAATGACATTGCTGTTTATTAAAATAGCAGTATCAAAGTCAGGAGGATTTTATGAAAAGATTTTTATTAAATGCATTAATGATTATACTTATTTTTTCCATAGGAGGAAGTCTTGCAGCAGCATCTAATAGACATGAAAATTTAAGACATTCTTATACAGTTTTGAATGTGGAGAAATAGAAATAACAAAATAAATTAAAATTAAATGCTGAAAAGAAATTTTTTTCTTTTTGGCATTTTTTTCTAGTTAATCACTCAATCCTAAAACTTTCAACAGATTCTCATAATCTTCATTGTCTGCATATTCTTTATCATGGAGAAGGAGATGTGAGGATATTTTGTTTTCTGTTTTAGAAATAACCCTGTCTTTAAAACTCCCGTTAAGTGCTTTTTTTAGATTTTCCACGTTAAAAACCATATTTATACTGAAATTATTTTTAACAAAAGAACTTTCTTTCATCATTTCAAAAGCTTTAAAAAGTTTTTCTGCACCAAGAGTATTTAAGCATTCCATGATAACAT
>UQOH01000005.1 GCA_900542625.1 uncultured Fusobacterium sp. | reverse complement strand
CGTTTCCTTCAACGAAGCTCATATCTCCAAGACGTTTATTTAAGTTATCCATATATACTGCTGAAGCATAGTTTGCTTTTGCCATTTCAATAACAGTTTGTCCGTTGTCATTTATTTTTTCTTTTGCTCTTGTCAGATACCAGTTTTCTGCTGCATCAAAACCATCAGTTTCATTATCCTTATTGTTAACTAAATCATTTCCTGGTTTATTATTGTTAGCTTCATCTCCATTATAAACAATATTTTCTGTATCATTTGCATTATATTCTTCATATTCTGTTGAATAAGAAACATCATTTATTCCTTCTTCTTTTACATCTTCAACTTTAAATGATACTTTTCCATATGCGTCTTTACCTAAAGTAGCAAAACGAACTTTTTCTCCATAATCTATATATAGTGCACTTTCAGCCAGATTTACTGTCTGTTCTCCTGCATTTTCAGCATTATAGATATACAGCATATTTCCTTCTGATTTTTCGTGCTGTGTATCACTGTCTCCATAAAGTACTAAGTTAAATGTTCCTTGTCCTGCAAGTTCTTTAATTCTTAAAGCGTTTCCTTCGTATGTTAAATCTACTGTTCCACCGCCTTTTGCTCCAAATTCAAGATTTGTTACATAACTTTGCCCAATTACGTTCCATACTGCGCCATTGTCCATTTTTAATGTAACTGTTCCACCTTTTTCTATATCGCTTTCAAATTTATTATCACGGAAATCAGTATCTTTAAATTCATCTATTTTATTATAGTCATCAACTCTTCCTGCAAAATATCCGCCGTTTGACATATCAAGATTTACTGTTCCGCCATTTGCTCCAAGAACTTCTCCTACTACAACCATTGAAGGTAAACCAGAACTGTTATCTAGTTTTCCACCTTCAATACTTATTTTAGAACCATCTTTACCTGCAACAATATCTCCTATCAAGAATACATTTTTATCTTTAGAATTTACATTAATTTCTGCTTTTGATGTAGCCATTAATGCAATATCTGTACTTTTTATTATATCTTTCACTTTTTCAGTGTAAATATCTTCATAAGAGAAATCACCATTGTTTTCATCAAAGTTATCATTTCCTGATACTACAGTCAGATTTCCATTTATATTAATACTTGATGTTGTGTCTTTGTCTGCATCTGTATGTCCCTGAACATAAATTCCTGCATTACTGATATGGTCTTCTGTGTCATCTTCGGCTGTTCTGCTTATTACAGTAGTATCTCCATTTAATGTGATATTTCCTCCATCAAGAGATTGAATTACCGGTCTTACTATTAAGCTGCCTGAATAATCCCCAGCAGCATCTATTAAGTAACTGTTTCCTTCAAAACGATGAGTTCCTTCGTTAACTGTAATATTAGAATTTTCTCCTATAGAAGTCATTGCTATATCAGTTGATACAGAAGTAAGACTTCCCGTAAAATTCATTGTTGAGTTATAAGCTCTTATGCCTTGAGTAACTGCTCCTGTATTTTTTCCATCCAAGAATAATTTACTGATTGTGTTATTTCCTTCTGCTAAAACTTCTGCAGCATGCGAATTATTTTGAAGGTCACCGCTTTCTATTTTTTTACCAGAAACACTAACAACTGTATTTCCTGTAATACTTAAATTACTATTATTAGCAGCATCTAAAGTTCTATTTTCAGTTAAAATTCCATAGGCTTTTCCGTTAGTACTGTTAGTAACTATAGTTGTATTGTTAGAAGACATATTAATATTATTTGCTTGTTGCCCATAAATTCCATAGGCTTTTCCATTAGTACTGTTAGTAACTATAGTTGTATTGTTAGAAGACATATTGATATTACTTGCTAATCCTAAAACTCCACTAACCATTCCATTTATATTTGTAGAATTAATGGTTATATCTTCTTTTGCTAAAAAATTATTTGTTTTATTATAAAGAGCATTAATTCCAATAGATTGCCCTTTTTCAGATAGAGATGTCAATGAAATATTTTTTCCATCAAAAATATTTTCAGCAAACATTCCATAAACTGCTTTCGAATCTATAACTCCTGAACTAAAAACATTTATTTCATCATTTTTTGAAATCACACTTGCTGTAGCATATGATGAAAATATTCCAACACTATTTTTATTAGTGCTAATTGAATTGATAGAGATTTTTCCCTCTGATGATAATGTGTTATTAGCACCACTCTCTCCTGAAAGACCTCTGCTCATACCATTTCCAGAAGATGTTATTGTTATTTTTTCCCCTGTTAAAGTATTTTTAGCATTCTTTCCTTGTATTCCATATGACTTTCCACCATCACTTATAGAATTTATCTGTATAATTTTTCCGTTTAAAGTATTATTTGCTCCGTTTTCTCCATATAATCCTGTAGAAGTTGTTCCTCCTCCAGATATAATAGATATATTTGTTCCTGTTAAAGTATTTTCTGCACCAATTCCAAGTACTGCATCAGAAGTTCCATTTTCACTTAAAGATGTTATTACTATATTTTCTCCTTTTAAAGTATTTTTAGCTCCAGTATCTCCCCAGATTCCATAAGATTGTCCTTTTTTACTTTGAGAACTTATAAAAATTGCTGTGCTTTCATCTCTAGTTTTTCCTGTTAAGTCTAAATTTCCTCCAAAATTAAAAGCACTATAACTGTTTTCTCCATCGGTAACAGAACTTATTGAAATTACTCCATCTCCTTTTAAACTTAAAACTCCGTTGTTATAAAGTCCAGTAGTATAACCTGTTGATGCTGTTTCTATATTTGATTTTGATGATACTATTATATTTTCATTAGATTTTAAAGTTATTTTATTGTTAGGGTTAGAGACATATATTCCATGTGCTTCTTTTTCACTATCTGCTAAAATTCCTATATTGCTTGCTGTTATATTTATATTGCTTTTATCGTTTCCAGTAGCAAATAAAGCTTTTGTTGATCCTGTATTTGATTTTGACGAAATTCCTATATAGTCATCTGCTTTTAAGTCAATAATTCCATCGTTTGCATAAACCCCAGAACTTTCTGTTGGATTACTATTACTTGCAAATGTATTTATAAAAATATTTTTTGCAGTTAAATCTGCAACTCCATATTTATTTGAAATTCCATAACTTGTACTATTTTCAGAATTATTTTCAGTTCCATAATTACCAGTATTAATGATAATATCTCCAGCAGTAGATAATAAACTAACTTTTGCATTTTCTTTTGGATAATCGCTAGTATTATTTATATGTATTCCATATCCAGGTGAATCTGATTTGTTAAATGCACTTATATTGATATTATTTTTTGCAGTTAAATTTACATTTGTATTTGAAGATATTTCAATTCCAGCAACATTTTCAGTTCCAAAAGCATATAAATTTATTTCACCATTTTTGGCTTCTAATGTTATTTGGTTATGTTTAGAACCTCCGTTTACATTTATACCATATGCATTTCCTTCGTCAGCATTAGAAACAGCAGTTATATTTATATTATTTCCTGCTTCTACTTTTAAAGAAGCATTTTGTCCAGACATTTCTATTCCAGAAGCATTTCCTTGTTTGCTATAGACTGTTAAAATAATATCATTTCCTGCTTTTATACTATTATCCCCAAGAGAGTTGTTTGTATAAATACCATAAGCATCTTTTTCAGCAGTAACCATAGAATGATAAGTTCCCTCTGTGCTTTCAACTTTAAAGTTGCTTCCTTCACCGCTATTGTAGATACCATAACTATCATCAACTTTACTTTCAACGTTAACTTCTATTCCAGTTTTTCCTGAAATTTCTGTTGTTCCTTCGTTATATATTCCTGATAATTCAACATCCTCATCATCTTCTTCTAATTTTACTTCTTCTAATGATGAAATAGAAATTTTTTCTTCTGCAGATAAACTAATCGTTCCTGATGAATTATCATTTTTTACTCCACTTCCTTTTTTAGCACTGACATTTATAGTTCCACCTTCTACACTTATAATTCCTCCATTTGTTTTGGAACTACTATTATAAATTCCTGATTGATCTTCTAACACTCCGCTAGTTCCATTAGAAGTTATAGAAATAATACTTGTATCTGTACCATAAATTTCTGTTTTCCCTTGTTTGTTATCTATTCCCTGTCCTCCAGCATCAATGGTTAAATTAGTAATTTTTCTTCCATCTTGTCCTTCTTCACCTATTTTCACATATCCCTTATGTCCTTTAAAAAGATCTCCCCAATCTCCCCAAGTAACAAGAATTCCATTATCATCCGAATCTATTGTAATATCATTTGCTAAGATATTTACTTGAGACTCTTTACCATATCCACTTAGAATCCCATTGCTGCCAGCATTGATTGCCAAATTCCCATCTATAACATTTACAGTTCCATTATATCCTATCCCTACTTTGCCTGTTGTAATAGACAAATTGTTATTCTCTGTAGTAAGCATATTATTTTCAATTGTTATTTCCTGTTTTACTTCTTCATTAACACTCCATTCATCCCATAAACCACCTATGGCAATATCCTTAGCATACCCAACACTTCCTGTAATCATAAAAACAACTACCAACCCTAAAGTTATTTTTACCTTTCTCTTAAGAAATCTCTTCAGTGAACTTTCAACATAATTTGTACCCATCATTATCAGACCTCCCCTTAAAAATTTTAATATTTCTTGAAAAAATAAAAAATTTCTATAGATTCTTAGTCTTTCAAATTATTTGCTAATTGTGTAGAAATACTTACAATTAATTATACAAATAAAAATCTCAAAAAAATATTAAAATTTTATATTTATTTTAAAAGTTGTGCTGATTTTTCAGCACTTTTTTTTATTTTTTAATTATATAATTAATTGTGATTAATTATACACTCAATATATACCATTTCAGTATATAATATGTATTCTTATTACAATTATAGCTAAAATTATTCGTTTTTACAATATAATTTTATAAAAATATCGTAAAAACACATAATACATTAAAGTTATCAAAAACAAAACGGCAATAAACTTTCATTTGACAGCCTCTAGCTCTAAAACAGAACAAATGAAAAATTTTCCCCTGATCAAAGGAAAAATTGTCATGAGGGTCATGAAAAACTTTCATGGGGGTCATGACAAATTGTCATACCAAAGATCCTTCTATAACTATCAATCTATAATAATCCATCTATAATAATCAAAAAATATATAACACACACTAAAGGGGCACCATAAATTTTTGCAAAATAAAAAGACAAGGTTTTTAACATTCCTTGTCTTTTGATAATTTAACTTTAGAATAAATATTTTGTTAAAATAAATAAAACTTTAATTTTCTTTTCCGTTGTTTCCGTTTCTTCCATAAAGAAAATACACTTTTTCTTTTGGTGTAATATAATCTACTTGCCCTGAAAATAAAAAGCCTTAAATTTTATGCCTTGGATTATATTAAAAAATAGAGATGATCTCTCCTGCCTTCTCTTTATTGAATATTTTATTTAATAATTTTTTAATTTATATTTAAATTATTTTTCGAACGATTATCAAATTTCTTCGAACGATTTTATTTTATACTCTATATGTCACAACTTCATATTATAACTAAAATTATTAAAAAAGCAGGAGATTTTCTTGATATAAATATTTAAGTTTTTCAAATGATTATTGAATTTTTTCGAACGATTTTTTTAAATACTTAAATCTGATTTCAATTTCTCCTATAAAGAATTATACCATATTTTTTATTCATTTAAAATTTTTCAAATGAATTATGCAGTTCTTTAATAAAATAGAAGAGGCTGCTGTATAAAAGCAACCTCTTACAATAAAGTTTTATATATTATTTTTTCAGCATTCCCAGTAAAATATCCTCTGAACTTATTGGAAGTGTTCTGAAGTTTACCCCTGTTGCATTTTTAATAGCTGCTGCTATTGCAGGAGACGGTGTATTGATTACTACCTCTCCAATAGACTTAGCTCCAAAGGGACCGGATTCTTCATAACTTCTGCTGAATTCAACGTCCATTTTGTGAAGGTCTTTTCTGCAAGGAATTTTATACTGCATAAAGCTGTCTGTAATTACTCTTCCCTTTTCATCAAAAATGATGTCTTCATAAAGGGCAAGACCTATTCCCTGAGCCATACCTCCCTCAACCTGCACTCTTGCAGCGCTCGGATTAATAGGAGTTCCGCAGTCTACAACAGATAAAATATCTGTCACTTCACACACACCAGTTGAAGGATCTATCTCCACTTCAGCAAATCCTGCTATAAACGGAGGAGGTGAAGTAGGACTTCCCCAAGTTGCAGAAGTAGTTAATTGATTTCTTAAATCAAAAGATACTGACTTCATAGCTAAATCTTTTATAGTTACAGATTTTGTTTTATCTAAGTTTTCAACATGGTCACCACAGTATACCAAATCCTCTTTTGGTGTTTCAAGAAGACCTGCTGCAGTTTCAAGAATTGCATCTTTCATTTTCTCGCATGCAAGAACTACAGCTTTTCCTGTTACATATGTTCCGCTTGATGCATATGCTCCCGGATCATAAGGAGAAACATCTGTATCACTTGCATTTACAATTATTTCACTCATAGGGACTTCAAGAACTTCTGCTGCCATCATTGAAACAACAGTGTCACTTCCCTGTCCCATATCAGTTACACCTACCTGAACAGTAAAGTTTCCTGCATCATTAAGTCTTACTGTTGCAGAACCTGTATCAACACCTGCAATACCTGAACCCTGCATTGTTACAGCCATTCCTGCTGCTCTTATTTTTCCGTCAGGCATTACTCTTCTTGGATATTTTTCATCCCAGTTGAATTTCTCTTTACCTATCTCAATACATCTCTTAACACTTCCGCTTGCTATCTGACTGTCTTTTCCCGGCTCAACAAGATTTTTCATTCTTATTTCCACAGGAGATATTTTTAAAATCTCAGCAAGTTCATTTACAGCAGACTCCACTGCAAATGTTCCCTGTGTAGCTCCATATCCTCTGAATGCTGCTCCAACCATTGTGTTAGTGTAAACAACATCTGCCTCCATTCTCATTGGAACTTTTTCGTATAATGGGAATGTTTTGAAAGATACAAGCCCTGTTACTGTAGGAGCATGTTCTCCGTAAGCACCTGTATTTGATATTACTTTTATATCAATTCCTTTGATATTTCCCTCTTTGTCAGAACCGATTTTTACATTAAGAGTCATGGCATGTCTTGTGTTTCCGCATACCTGTGCCTCTTTTCTTGTAAATACTATCTTAGAAGGTTTCTTTGTCATCATTGTAACAAAAGCTGAATACATTTCGCAGACCATAGTCTGTTTTGCACCAAACCCTCCTCCGATTCTTGGTTTTATTACTCTCACCTGACTTGGAGCAAGTCCAAGTATTCTTGCAATATGTCTTCTTACATGGAAAGGAATCTGAGTTGAACCTACTGTTGTAAGTCTTCCGTTTACATCATAATAGCTGTAAGAACGATAAGTTTCCATCATAGACTGTATCTGTGCCTGAGTACGATATGTTCTTTCTATTACAACTTCACTGTTGTTAAGTCCCTCTTCCACATCTCCTTTTGTGTATAAAAGGTGAGATGCAAGGTTTCTGCTTCTGTCATAACCAATATCATAATTTGTGTGGGCATCTTCCATATGAACTTTAACAGGTGATGTTGTTGCCTTTTCATAATCAAGAAGAGGCTCTAAAACCTCATAATCAACTTTTATCAGTTTCATAGCTTTTAAAGCTGCTTTTTCGCTTTCAGCTGCAATTATTGCAACAGGGTCGCCAACATAACGGACATACTCATCAAGAAGTCTTCTGTCATAAGGAGAAGGCTCTGGATAACTTTGTCCTGCTGAAGTAAATCTTGTTTTAGGCACATCTTCAAAAGTATATATTGCCTCTACTCCCGGTACAAGCTCAGCTGTTTTTTTGTTGATAGACTTTATTTTAGCATAAGCATGCGGGCTTCTTAAAAGTTTTATAACAAGGACATTGTTATTTAAAACAAGGTCATCTGTATACACAGGTTTTCCTGTGATAAGGTTTATACTGTCAATTTTAGGTGTTGGGTTATTTACTATTTTCACTATCCATCACCTCTTTCATATATGCTTTTATTCCTCTAAGCTGTGATGCATATCCGCTGCATCTGCAAAGATTTCCATTCAAGTAGTGTAAAATCTCTTCATCTGTAGGGTTTTTAAGCTCGTTAAACATTGCAATTACTGTAAGGGCAAATCCCGGAGCACAGAAACCGCACTGCTCTGCTCCCTCAGCTGCAAGATGTTTTGCTATCATCTCTGCCTCTTTTGGATAGTTTTCTATTGTTTCAACTTTTTTGTTCATCACTCTTGCTGCAAGTGTGCTGCATGAAAGAACAGGCTTTCCGTCTACAAGAACAGTACAAAGTCCGCATGCTCCTGTATCGCATCCTCTTTTTACACTAAGATATCCCGCTTTTCTTAAAGTATCCACAAGATATTCATCAGCATCTATTAAAAGTTCTTTTTTTCTGTTATTGATTGTTGTAATTAAAATCATTATTATTCAACCTCCTTCACAGCTTTGGCAAGAAGGGCTGCACTTAAAAGTTTTCTGTATTCCTTTGTTCCTCTCATGTTATCCCCAAAAACAACTTCCTCTTTTATAATCTCTCCTGCTTTTTCTGCATCTAAGCTTTGAGATAAAAATTCCATAGTTTTATGAGCAAGGACTGCTCTGCTTGGTCTTGAACCAACAGAAACTCTCACTTTTCCCTCTTCATTTTTAGAAACAGCCATATTAAGCACAGAATAATCTGCTTTGCTCTTTCTTACACATTGGAAAGATGTTGTAAGTTTTTCTTTTTTTATAATTATTTTTACTAAAATATCTCTTCTTATCTCTTTTTCATTTAAGAAATCCTCAAGTTTTATCTCTCCCCCTTTGTGAAGAACCACAGTTGTGTCAAGAGATAAAAGAGCTGTGATTATATCAGAGAAACCGTGTTTTGTAAAAACTGTTGCTCCTATTCTTACGTTGTTTCTTAACTGTACTCCCACAATATCCTCAACAGAGTGAGATATTACAGGAAACCACTTATAAAGGTTTTCGTCTGTTTCAAGCTGTCTGAATGTTGTCATTGCACCAATTTCAAAACAATCTTCTTTTTCTGTTATTTTATCTATATCTGTAACGTTTGAAATATCTATTGCTGTATTATAGTTTGTGTTTCCCATTCTTAAGTAAGATGTTCCGCCAAGTATAATGTTTTTTCTGTTTTTTGTTAATTCCTCATAAGCCTCTTCTATTGTTGAAGCCGGGAAAAAATTTGAAAAAGTAAACAATATTTATTCCTCCTTTTTTATTCTATTTTTCATCATTAGGCAGTAAAATATTTAATAATACTGCTATTGATGCTGAAACTACTATTCCTGATCCTCCGAAAATAAGTCTTATGCTTTCAGGGAAGTTTGCTATTGCATTAGGCACTGCTCCAAGCCCGTATCCAAGCCCAAGAGACACTGAAAGAATTACTGCATTTTTTCCTCTTAAAGGCTCTTTTGTGATAAGGTTTACACCACTTATAAATATCATTGCAAATATCATTACAAGACTTCCACCGATTACACATGAAGGAACAACTGTTAAAAGTGCACCTAATTTAGGGAAGAATGCACCTGCTATAAGGAACATTGCACCTACACCAACAACAAATCTGCTCATTACTCCAGTCATTGTAACAATACCTGTGTTCTGGCTGAAAGATGTTGTAGGAAGAATAGAGAAGAATGATGCAAGAACACATCCTATTCCGTCTGCCATAATTCCACCTGAAAGTTCTTTGTCTGTAACCTCTCTTCCTGCTCCTCCCATTGTTACTCCTGACATATCTCCAACTGTTTCAACTGCAGAAACTATAAACATCATCATCATTGCAAATATTGCATCTGCATGGAAAGCGTAACCAAATGTAAACGGTCTTGGAATATTAAAGAAAGGTGTTTCAGATATTACTGATAAATCTACTATTCCTAAAACAAGAGCTACTATAAATCCGAAAATTGTACCAATAAATACAGCTCCCGTACTTGTGATACCTCTTGTAAACTGTTTTAATATTATAACCACAGCAAGAACTGCTGCTCCGATTCCAAGATTTGTTAAAGAACCAAAATCTGCTGCTCCAACTCCTCCTGCAAAGCTGTTTATTCCAACAGGGATAAGAGAAAGCCCGATTGAAAGAACAACTATACCTGTAACTATAGGCGGGAAGAAACGTCTTATTTTCTTCATGCAAAGACCTATTGCAGCCTCAAATAATCCTCCAACCAATACAGCTCCCAATATTCCTTCCATACCATATTTAAGTCCGATTGATATTGCAACAGGGACAAAAGTAAAACTTATTCCAACAACGATAGGCAGTCTTGCCCCGATAGGTCCAACTGTGTAGGCCTGAATTAAAGTGTTGATTCCTGCTATAAGCATACATGCCTGAATAAGATTTGTCTGTACATTTCCTTGAATTTTTAAAACATTAGTAACGATAATAACAGGTGCAAGGTTGCTTACAAACATTGCAAGCACGTGCTGCAGACCTAAAGGAATTGCCTCTGATAATTTTGGTACACCATCAATATGATATGGTGAATAATTTCTTTTTTTCATTTTTTTAGAAAACCTCCTAATTGTTTTTAACCCAAAAACATTAGTGATGAGGAAGAACTCATAGCAGCTGATTACGGCCAGCCGTAGAAACTCTTGTCCAATCACAAGTATATATGAGCATACTTTAAAATTTTACTATAATTTAAAATACTTTGTCAACAATAACTTCTTTCAACTATTATGTATGTATAAAATTAAAAAACATATCCAAAATAAAGGTTGAAAAGAAGTTCATCATTTTCTATATTGTTTGTAAATACTGCCTCTAATGAACCCATAAAAGTGTTCCATCCTATTCCTGCACCATATCCGCTGCGGTAATCTTCACCAAATCTGCTGTTATTTTGATAGAAAAGATTATCAGATTCATATGTAAGGAAATTATATTTTCCTATAAGATAAAGATTTCTTGATATTTCATATTGAAGAGAGGCTCCTCCTGCAAAGAATTCATCTGTTATGATTCCGCTGTATGGAAGTCCATAAAATCCTACTGTTTTAAATCCTTCGTAAGTATCTCTTACTCCTCCTATTTTAAACATCTCTTCATAAGAGTTTCCTATCTCAGAATTATCTATCTTTCCTCCTTTTAAAAACAATCCTGTACTGAATTTTTTAGTTAAAGGAAGTGCTGTTTCAAACTTATAATTATATCCTGTAAACTTTTTATTTTCATCAACAGAAACTCCTGAAAATCCTGTTACAATGCTGTAGTTTCCTTTTGAAGGGAAGAATGCTCTGTTAAGGCTGTCATGAACAACATACCAGCCTGCCCATGTATAATTTTTAAGGCTGTCAGCTGTGAAATCTGTTTTTTCTCCTGAATCATAACTGCTTGTTATATTTTTATAACCTAAAGATACTCCAAGAAGATAATCTTTAAATATGCTTGTTCCCAAATCTATCTGAGCATTGAAAATCTGAGAATCATAAGCTGATACTTTGTCGCCTTTACGATAGAAAAATACAGGAGACATTCCGTAAGACAGTTTATATCCTCCCACAAGCTGCAGATTTCCAATATCAAAAACTGCTTTGCTTCTCAGCTTTACCTTAGGATATTTTGAAAACTCAAAGTTTAAAATATAGTTTTGATTATGTCTGTTTAAACGGGGAATATCCAAATCCACATTTACAATAGAACCGTAATCAGAAACATATCCAAGCCCTGCTTCAAGTTTATATCCCTGGCTTTCTTTTACATTAAAAGTAATTGTATCTCCCTCTATCTCATAAAATACACGGTTGATATATGAAAGGCTGTATATTTCCTGTGCCCATAAATTTATATCTTCCACTGACAGTATCTCTTTTCTAGGCATAAAGTTTTTTACTGTTTTCTCTTCCAGTGATTCTGCACCTTCAAGACGAATATTTTTAATCTCGTTTCTGCTTTCTGTCAAAGCAGCTGTTCTTTCTTTATATTCAGCATATTTCTTTTCATTGCTTATGTTTTTAAATATATGGGAAAAATGTTCTCCTGCCTTTTCTCCCTCTTCTATGAGAACTGGAAGGCTGTCAAAGTTAAGAGTGTTGTGGTTTTTTACCTTAGGCACAACAAGAATATCTGCATATTTCTTCTGCTCTTTTGTTCTCTGATCTCCCTCATATGTTGCAATTTTGTTTACCACGCTTATAACATTTGATTTGTCTGTAATCACTTCTGAATCAGCTGTAATATCCACAGCAATTATAATATCGGCTTTTTCTTTTAATGCCTCTACTATTGGGAAATTGTCTGTCACTCCTCCATCAACATAATATCCTCCGTTATTTTCCACAGGAACAATTACTGAAGGAATTGCCATACTCATAAGAGCTGCTTTTGCCAGATCCCCATTGTCCAGAACAACCTCTTTTCCTGTATTCAAATCTGTTGTCACTGCTCTGTAGGGAATAGGAAGTTTGTTAAAATCTTTTATTCCCTGAGCCTTGTCAAAAATTTTCTTAAATTCCAGATAGATATATTCTCCGTCAACAAAACCTTTTGGAAAATGTATCTCATTGTTCTTGTCTATTGTAATCTTGAAAGGTCTTTCTGCATAAGTAATTCTGTCAGCTATATTTTTTAATGTTCTATCCTCTGTATTTGAGAAAAGATCCATGAAATCCAGATTAAGAACTACATCTTCTATCTGCTCCGGAGTATATCCCACAGAATACATAGCTCCTACAATACTTCCAACACTTGTTCCCACAATATAGTCAACAGGAACTTTATATTTTTCAAGAGCCTTTAATACACCAATATGAGCTGCTCCTTTTGCTCCTCCTCCGCTCAGCACAAGAGCTATTTTAGGTCTGTAATCTTCCGGAAGCTGTTTTTCAACATCTACTCTGCTCTCTGCTATTCTTTTTTTCAAAAGCTCCAGATCTGCTTTCTTGTTCATCAGCTCCTCTATCTGTTTGTCAATGGATTTTATCTTTTCCTCTTTTGTGTTTACCCTTCCGTATTCTCCTGCAAATCCCGGTATGCTGTATGTAAATATGAGAAAAATTATTCCCATTATATATTTTTTCATAAACCTTCCTCCACAAAATCTTCTTTTCTTTGTATTTTATAAAATTATACCATATAGATTTTTTATATTCTCTAAAATTTTATAAAATTTTTTCATATATAAAAATAAAATATTATAGTATAATACAAGAGAGATTCTGAATATTTTTGTATGGAGGTTATACTTTGAAAAAGATTTTTAATTTTATTTTACCAATGACTTTTGCTTTTTTTGTTGCTGGATGCAGTGTTGGGAATATAGACAGAAGTAAGGTAATCTCAGCACCAAGAGATTATGAGCTTACTATTCTTGCTTTAGGAGATACTAACGGACAGGTTGAAGGAGGACAGGGAAGCGGAATCGGATATTCAAGATTTTCCACAATCCTTGAAAGAGCCAGAAAAGAGTTCGGCAGAGAGAATGTTCTTTACCTTGATGCAGGAAATGCTTTCTACGGCAGCACTATTGCACAGGCTGACAAAGGAGAATCTATTGTAAAAATTCTTAATGCTTTAAGCCTTGATGCTCTGACTTTAGGAAACAACGATTTCAATTATGGAGATAAACAGATAAAATCTCTTGAGCTTAGAGCTAATTTTAAAATACTTGCTGCAAACGTAAAAACACTGGACAGCAATCAGAACTTTGTTACACCTTATATTATTAAAGAGATAAACGGAGTTAAAGTTGGAATATTCGGACTTGTAAGCCCTGAAACTTATGATTCTGAAAAAGCTGTTTTAGATAATATAACTATTGAAGAGCCTATTCTTGCTGCAAACAAAACAGTAAAAGAGCTGAAATCTCAGGGAGCTGAATTTATAATTGCTCTTTCACACCTTGGAATGAACTCTTCTACAAACAAAGAGTGGCAGAGCTCAACTATAGCTGAAACTGTTCCGGGAATTGACCTTATAATAGATGGAAACAGTGCTGATCCTCTTGAAGAAAAACTTGTTGTAAATGATACAGCTATTATCCAGACAGGAGAAAATCTTGTTAACGTGGGAGTATTAAAAGTAGACTTTGATGCTCCAAAACGTGATACAGGAAGAATTTTCTATAAAGTTATAAAGAAAGAGGATATTGTTATGGTAGATGATGTTCCTGCTCCTGTACAGGAAAAAGCAGAAACTGACTCTCCAAAATTTATAACTCACACTGTTGTTAAAGGAGATACTTTATATTCTCTTGCAAGAAAATACGGCACTACTGTAAATGAAGTTGTGGCTCTTAACCCATCAATAGAAGACGGAAAAACAATCAGCATAGGACAAACATATATTATGAAGTCTGACAGAAAACCTGCTGCAAAAACTGCTGCTGCTTCAGCAGAAGGATTTGTTGAGCACACTGTTGTTAAGGGAGATACTTTATACTCTCTTGCAAAAAAATACGGTACTACTGTTGATGCTGTTGTTGCTGCAAACCCTGAAATTACAGACGGACAAAATATAAAAATAGGGCATACTTACAAATTCCCTTCTAATGATACACCAGCTGTAACTGCTGCTGCAAATGATGAGATTCAGGCTTATGCAGGAAATGATGATGAAGAACTTATCTCAGGAGATTTCCCAGACAGCACTTCATCTGCTAAAACAAGAATAGCCGCATCATCAGGAATTGAAAAAGACCCTAAGATTGAAACTCTTATTGCAAAGATAAAAAAAGGGCAGTCTTTTATAAAAGCTCAATAATTTAAATTTAAACTAAAATCAAAATAAAAGGAGGGATATTTTTGGATTTTTCACTTAATATAAAACAGGAATTAAAACTTGTTCTCACTCAGGAAATGAAACTTTCTCTTAATGTTCTTGAGATGTCTTCCATGGATTTGGAAAAATTTATAGAAAAAGAATTTTCAAAAAATCCTCTTCTTGAAGTTGATTTTTCATCAAGAAGTTATAAATCTCAAGGTGATGATTCTGAAGAGTCATCTCCTTTTGATTTTATTTCAGAAGAAAAAAATCTTATTGATTTTCTTGAAGAGCAGATAGGTTTTCTGAAAATAAGCAAAGAGATGAGATTTTTATGTACTTTTCTTGTGAACAATCTGGACAAAAGAGGTTTTCTCACTCTTTCAAAAGAGGAGCTGAAAGCAGAATGCGGTTTTCCTCTTAAATATATCAGTGAGGCTCTGGAAATAATAAAAAATCTTGACCCTGTAGGGATAGGAGCAAAAAATCTTGAAGAGTGCCTTATAATCCAGCTCCACAAGAAAGATATATTTGATACAAAACTTGAGTATCTTATCTCAAACTTTATGCAGGAACTTGCAAATTCAAAATATGATATTATCTGTTCCAAGCTTAAGATTACAAAGGAAGATGTAAAAGAATATCTTAAACTTATTCAGACTCTTAACCCTATTCCCTCTCGTGGATTTTATATGGGAGATACAGTAAGATACATTCAGCCTGATGCTGAAATAAAAAATGTTAACGGAGTATATAAAGTTATTATGTCTGAGTCAAACATTCCAAAAGTAAAACTTAAGGCTGTGGAAAACAATGCAGAGATAACAGGAGAGATGAAAAATTATTTCAATTCTGCTGCTAATCTTATAAAATCAATAGAGAAAAGACAGACAACTTTAGAAAATATTCTTAATGTTATTCTTGAAATACAATATTCTTATTTTTCAAATCCAGAGGGAAAACTAAACTCGCTTACATTAAAAGATATCTCTTCACAGCTGAAAATACATAATTCCACTGTTTCAAGAGCCATAAAAAATAAATATATTCTTACTGACAGAGGAATAGAGAGAATAAAAGATATGTTTATTGCAGACTGTAAAACACTTACTGCAAAGGATAAAATTCAGGAACTTATAATAAACGAGGACAGATACAACCCTCTTCACGACAATGAGATTGCAGAGATTCTTCAGGAGCAGAATATAAAAATTGCCAGAAGAACAGTTGTAAAATATCGTGAGGAACTGGGAATAAAACCTGCTCACAAAAGAAAACTGAAAGATAATTAAATACCGGGAGGAAAATTGTGGAGAAAACAGAAACTTCTCTGATTAATATAAAAGAACATGTAAAAAAATATACTGATGTTATCACAAACCTGATTAATGTTGACGTTGGTATTGTTGATAAAAATATGAGACGTGTTACAGGAACGGGACTTTACAAAAATATTGAAGGAGTACCTGCTCTTGGAAGCGTATATAAAAACACACTGGAAACAGGAAGAACAAATATAATTGAAAACCCAAGGCAGCACAATCTTTGTGCACAGTGTCTTGATAAAAATAACTGTCAGGAAAAACTGGAAATTGCCACACCTATATACTGCCGTGATGAAATTGTGGGAGTTCTTGGTCTTGTGTGCTTTAATGATGAGCAGAAAAATAAAATCATAAACGACTTAGACTCTTATCTTAATTTTACAAAACAGATAGCTGAATTTATCGGAATAAAATTCTATGAATATCAAGAAGAGGCTCTTCAAAAAGAAAGACAGGAAACTCTTAACCAGATTCTTAACAACATGACAAAGGGAGTTATTGTAAGCGACTGCAATGATGTTATTCTTATGATTAACAATGCAGCTATGTCAAAGCTGAAAATAAACTCTTCTGTTATTGGAAAAACTTCAAAATTTATTTCTCAGAATGAAACTATTATGAACGAAGAGGTTTTTAAGCTGTTTACTGACAACAACGAATATAATGTTGCAGGAAAAGTTGTTCCTCTTGCTCTTTCAAACAACAAAAAAGGAAATGCTCTTATTTTTGATGATATACAAAAGATTAACAGTAACATTGCTGAGATTACAAACGGAGACAACACAATCAATCTTGAAAATATTATAGGGAACTCTTATGCCACACTTCACCTTAAAGAGAATATAAAGAAAGTGGCTGAATCAAATTCAACTGTTCTTATCACAGGAGAAAGCGGAACAGGAAAAGAACTTGTGGCCCGTTCTCTTCACAGTGAAGGAAACAGAAAAGACAAACCTTTTGTGGTTATAAACTGTTCTGCAATTCCGGACACACTTCTTGAAAGCGAACTTTTTGGTTATGTGAAAGGAGCTTTTACAGGTGCAAATCAAAACGGACGTATGGGTAAATTTGAACTTGCAAACACAGGAGTTATTTTCCTTGATGAGATAGGGGATATGCCTCTTTATCTTCAGGCAAAAATCCTTAGAGTTATACAGGATAAAAAAATTGAAAGAATAGGTTCAAATAAAAGTATCGATTTGGATATAAGAATAATTGCAGCTACCAATGTAGACCTGCAGCAGAAAATCAAAGAACAGAAATTCAGAAGCGACCTTTTCTACAGGCTTAATGTTATTCCTATGAATATACTTCCTCTTCGTGAAAGAAGAGAGGACATTATCCCTATCATTAATAATCTGATTTTGAAATATAATAAAATTTCTGATAAATTCGTTCACACTATTGAAAAAGATGTTCTTAAGATTCTTACAGAATACAGCTGGCCCGGAAATGTAAGAGAACTTGAAAATGTTATTGAACTTATGATAAATATGAGCGGTGAAGACGGAGTTATCACAACAAAAATGCTCCCTGGAAATATTTTGGGAACTGAGAAAGCCAATATTTCATCTTCTGAAAGTATAATTGTAAAAGATGATATGTCCCTTGAGGATTTTGAAATAATTGAGAAAAAATATATTGAAAAAGCTCTTCTTGCTTATGGAGATGATACAGAGGGGAAAAAATATATTTCTGAAAAAATGAACATAGGGCTTACTACCCTGTACAGAAAAATGAAAAAATATAATATTAAATAAAGCAAAACAGCAGGTATTATGGGGTCTACCTGCTGTTTTAATATGAGTTAAAATTTATCTAAAATGGGATATTGGGGTTCTATTTATTGTTAATCATAATGTTTAAAATTACTTCGTCTGTAATTTTCATTCCTTCTTGTCCTAAAACTCCTGTATTTTTTATTGTAGTTTCTACATCTCTTCCTACAATTCCTTCTCCAAATAAGAAACTTCTGTTTTTCTTAGCAAGATAATAAGAATCGAAAGCACATGTGATTCCGCTTGCTATTTTTGTAGCACAAGAACTTTTTGCTCCGTCACAGATTACTCCTGAAAGAGTTCCAAGTGTAGTTTCTATTGCCATAGAAATCTGCTCTAAACTTAAACCGTCTAAGAAAGAGATTGCTCCTGCTGCTCCGGCACTTGCACATATAGCTCCGCAGTATGCAGAAAGTCTTCCTATGTTGCTCTTAATATGGATTGTTGTCATATGAGAGAAGAATAATCCTCTTATTAACTGCTCATATGATAAACCTTTCATTTCACAGAATTTTATAACACCTAAAGATGCTGTCATTCCTTGGTTTCCGCTTCCGCTTGTTGTCATAACAGGAAGAGAACATCCGTTCATTCTTGCGTCACTTCCGGCACTTGCAAAACTTGCCATGTTGTTTCTGATATCGTTTCCGTAAACTCCCTCTTCAATTCCCTCTTTTATTGCTTTACCAATTCCAATTCCCCAGTCATTTGTTAATCCTTCATTTGCTATTGCACTGTTGTATTCAATAACTTTTTTGAAAATTGGTTCTATAAGAGAAAACTCTATTGTTTCAGCAGTTTCTTTTATTAATTTTACAGAAAGGAAAGTTCTGTCAGTCATAACATCTCCGCCGCATTTGTCATCACAAGAACATCCTTTTATTTCTTCTCCGTTTTTAACTATTTTTGTAATGTTTGTGTGGTAGTTTTGAATTTCCACCATTGCAGAATCATTTCCGCAAGTTCCTTCTATTCTTATATAAAGTTTAATGTCATCTGGATTTAAAAGCACATTAATTTTTCCTGATTTTACATACTCTTCGACTTCTGGAAGACGAGCTGTATCCACATGAGAAATAACCATAAGTTCTTTTTCACAGTTTCCTAAGATTGCTCCCATAGCAACAGATGCTTCTATACCAACCATACCATTAGAGTTTGGTATTTTTACGCTTTTAACATTTTTTATAATATTTCCTGAAAGATATACATCTATTTTTTCAGGAACATTTCCTAAAACGCTTGTTAGTTTACTTGCTGCATAAGCAATAGCTATGGGCTCTGTACATCCCTCTGCAGGTATTATTTCTTCATTTAATATACTTAAAATTTTATCAATCATTTTTGCCTCCTTGAAACAAAATATATTTTATTTTACAATTAAGATATAAAGCAAATAATGTGCCAATAAAAATTTTAATATATTTTTCAGAAAGCCCTGTTCTTTCTAGTATTTTAAAAATTTTTATGTTAAAACACTTTTTTTCAAAATGAAAATTATTTTCATTTTGGAAATTTATTTTTTGATATTTTTCATTTTGAAAAAATTCAGCATAACTATTTTTAATATTTAAAACTTTTCTTACTAAAATAACTTTTTTAGTTCAAAATTTATACAATATATTTTATCTTTATCAATTATCAATAATATTCTACCTTACTAAAAAAAATATATCATGCTATAATAAATCACATCAAGAAAACCAATTCGTTCAATATTTAGGAGGAAAAAATGAGCATCTTAAACACACCTTTTGAAATAAAAAATATAAAATTAAATAACCGTCTTGTTATGCCCCCTATGGCAACATCAAAATCAGGCATTGACGGAAAAGCAGGACAGGAATTATTTGATTATTATGATGAAAAATCTAAAAACGGATATATCGGGCTGATTATTGCAGAACATGAATATGTCAGCTTAGAAGGTAAGGCAAGTTTTGGACAGCTTTCTATTTCAGATGACAGTGATATTGAACCATTAAAAAAATTAGTATCAGTTATTCATAAAAACGGCTCTAAAATAATAGCTCAAATAAACCATGCCGGCGGAAAAACTATTGGAAAATAAAGAAGCTGATTTAATAGAAGCAGGAAGAGCAATATTAAAAGATTCACACTGGGCTGAAAATGCTGTAAATAGTTTAAAATAGAGAATCAAAAAAGGACTGAGATTAATCAGTCCTTAAATTTTTTGTTTTATGCAGTTTTAATATTTGATGCCTGAAGTCCTCTTTGACCTTCTATTAAGTCATAAGTAACTTTTTCATCTTCTTCTAAAGATTTAAAACCTGATTTTTGAATTTGAGAGAAATGTGCAAATACATCTTTCCCATCCTCACCTGTTATAAATCCAAAACCTTTTTCTGCGTTAAACCATTTTACTGTACCTTTCATTTGATACCTCCGTATTATTATTTGTTAATGATTAAAAAACTCATTACTATTTTGAAAATAAATAATACTCGGGATACACGGTACTCTAAATATTAAAACTCCAAATTATTAAATTGCTGTTTCATCACTACAAAATTATTATAACACATATATTAACAAATAGATAGTTTTATTTTTTGAAAAATAAATAAAAAAGAGCAAATTATCTTTCAAAGTTATTAATTTAAAAATATTAAGAAATAAAAAATAAAAATATTTTTTGAAATTTTCATTATTTTTTATTCACTTCTAAGCGCATCAACAGGATTAAGCTCAGCAGCTTTTTTAGCAGGAGCTACTCCAAAAACTATTCCTATTCCCATAGAAACCAAAAGAGATGAAACAATTGAAGCTGTTGAAAAAATAGGAGGAATACTTACAATATTTCCCACAACAACAGCTAAAATTACTCCAAAAATAACTCCCAGTATACCGCCGCTTCCTGTAAGAATAATAGATTCCATTAAAAACTGTACTAAAATATCTTTGTTTGTGGCTCCGATAGCTTTTCTTATTCCTATCTCCTTAGTCCTTTCAATAACACTTACAAGCATAATATTCATAACACCTATCCCTCCTACAAAAAGAGATATTCCTGCAACGAAAGTTACAAAAAGATTAAGTGTTGTCAGAATGCTGTCAAAAGATGAAGCTCCCTCTGAAAGAGTTCCAACCTCATATAAATCTGTAATTCCTGTAATATTTTCAAGGATTTTTTTAATCTTTGCCATATCCTCCGACATAAGTTCAGGATTTTTTGATTCAACTATAATATCTGTATATCCGCTCACTTTTAAATCATAAACTTTGTCATAAGTTTTCAAAGGCATTCTCACAAATCTCGGAATACGGCGTCCGCCCATAGCTTTTACATACTGCTCAAACTGATTTTGATATACTCCTATAATTGTGTATCTTAGCTTGGTACTTTTTCTGCTCTGGGACATCTCAAGATTTTTCCCCAAAGCTTTATCAGCACTGCCGAATAAATCCCTTGCTGTAATATGGTCTATCATTATTGAACGTTCTCCGTTTTTATATTCAAGAGAAAGAAGAGAACGTCCTGCCACCATATGAACTTTATCTATCTCTTCATATTCAGGTGTGCTTACTGTAAGCCACATTATTTCATCACGGCCGCCTATTTTAGCATAAAGTCTTTTCTTTATCATAGGGCTTACAGCTTTAAACTCATTTGTTTTTTTCAGCTTTTCTATTGTTTCATCATCAAGAAGATATTTCCATCTGAAACTCTGATCATCCCTGTCCACATAAACTGTAAATTTTCCATAACCTGTTTTTTTCAGATTCCCTGTTATATTTTCCTGTCCTCCTTTTCCTATGGCAGACATAGTTATAACAGAAGATATTCCTATTATTATTCCAAGCATAGTAAGAAAGGATCTTGCTTTATTTCCTTTAAGACTTTTTACGGCACTTTTCAGGCTTTCAAAAAAATTCATTATGCATCACCATCACTTATAATTCTTCCATCTTTAAAAAGAATTATTCTCTTGCAGTATCTGGCAACTTCAGGCTCATGGCTTACTATTACAATAGTTTTTCCCTGCTCGTTAAGCTCTTGAAAAAGTTTCATAACTTCCTCCTCTGAAACACTGTCAAGATTTCCTGTAGGTTCATCTGCAAGAATAATAGCAGGATCATTTACAAGTGCTCTGGCTATTGCAACTCTCTGCCTCTGTCCTCCTGAAAGTTCATTGGGCTTATGATGCACCCTTTCTCCAAGTCCCACTTTTTCTAAAACAGCTCTTGCCCTTTCCTCTCTCTCATGTTTGGATACACCTGCATAAATAAGAGGAAGTTCCACATTCTCCTGGGCAGTGAGTTTCGGCAGAAGATTAAAAGACTGAAAAACAAACCCTATTTTTGAGTTTCTTATTTTGCATAAATCTTTCTCTTTGGTTTTTGATACATCTATCTTATCAAGAATATATGTTCCCTCTGAATTTTTATCAAGACACCCTAAAATATTCATCATTGTTGATTTTCCGCTTCCGCTGCTCCCCATAATAGCTACAAACTCTCCTGCTTTCACATGAAAACATACATCTTTGAGAGCGTGAAGTTTCATACTGCCGTTTATATAATATTTATTTAAGTTTTCCACTCTTATCATTTTTATTTACCCCTTTTTTTATCTTATCCCCAGATTTAAGATTCTGATTAGGAGTTATCAATATCTCTTCGCCTACTTCCAACCCTTTTTTAATTACCAGTTTGTCCCCCTTAACATTTTCCACTTCCACAAATCTCTGTGTAATTGTTCCAAAATCATCACACACAAAAACATAATATCTTTTTCTGTCCTCAAGAAGTGCTGTTTTTGGTATCATAATATTTTCATTTTCCCTGTCCAGATAAATTACTGCTGACACCTTAAATCCCGGCACAATATACGGAATTACCTCATTAGGTTTTACCTCAACTTCAAGAACATTTTCTGATGTTGTTGTAGATACTTTTGAAATTCTTGATATCTTAGTGATTACACCTGTAAAAGCCTCTTTCTTTTCAAAAACTTCAGGCTTGATTACAAGCCCCTGACCAAGTTTTATATCTTTAACATCATACTCTGCCACTTCAAGAACTATTTTTATATCAGACAGATCTGCAATTTCAAGAAGAGGGGCATCTGTATCAACAAGATAATTTTTCTGAGCTGTAAGAGAGGTTATAGTTCCGCTTACAGGACTTTCTATTTTCTCTGCTGTCTTTGCCAGATCTTCCATATATTCTTCTATATTTATCTCTGATTTTCTTACCTCTTCTTCCAAGTCTTTAACATAGTTTGTAGAACTTCCTCCTATCTTGTTAAGTTCCTTTTCAACAAGAAGATTTCTTTTCAGTTTTGCCAGAGAAAGCTGCTCTCTTTCCAGTTTTCTCATAATATTATTTCTCTCTGTTTCATCAAAAGTCATAAGGAGCTGCCCTTTTTCTACATAATCTCCCTCCTGCACATAAACTTCATCAACCTTTAGTTTTTTATCAACGAAAACTTTTCTTGTATCGTTAGCCTCAACATTTCCGTCAACATCAATATATCCTTTTCCTGCGCCTTTTGACACTCTCATAAGTTTATATTCATTTGCAGGAGTTTTTTCTGATGATGATTTTTTATACATCAGCCCTCCTGCAGCTGCAACCACTGCCACTGTTAATATTATTATCAGTTTTTTCATAAACTATTCTCCTCTTACCATAATTTCGTATACATAGCTGTTTAAAACATTTTTGGCTTTCTCTTTGGAAACTTCATATTCAAGATAATCATCAAAAGATTCCATAACTTCAAGATAATTTATTTTTCCCAGACTGTATTCCAGTTTCTTTATCTCATACTTGTTTTTTTCCAGTGCAGCCTTATTTTTCAACACCTCATACTCTTTTTTATAATCGCTGTAACTGCTCTTGATTTTTAATTTTTCTGCTGCTGTTTCATCAATTTTCTGATTTAATAAAATCTCCTGCTGCTCATATGATGTCTGCTCATTTTCCAGCCCTGCATCATAATAAAAAAGAGGTTTTGAAACTTTCAGCACCACTCTGCTTTCATCAACTCTCGTATCTCTTTCAAGTCCCACTGAAAGCTCAGGCATTTTATTGTCATATTTCATATATCTTATATTCTCTTTTATAATATCTTTTTCTATTCTAAGCTTTTCAATATCTTTATATCCCACAGTTGAAATATAGTCCTCTATCTCTGCGTAATCAGGATTTATATTTGCCAGAGTCTTGTCTGAAATATCTATTTTAAAATCATAAAGAAATCTCTGCTTGATTTTTTTCAAGTTCTCTTTCAGAGTTTCTATCTCAATCTCTATGTTTTTTCTGCTGTACTGAAGTGATTCAAGTTCAATCTTAGGAATTGCTCCAAGCTCATATGATTTTTCCAGCGTTCTCTCTTCTGATTTCAGTGTATTCAAACCATTGTTTTTTATCTTTATTTCAAATTCTGTATTTTTATAATCTCTGTATAATCCTATAAGGGCTATTTTTTGTGCCTCCAGATTCTGCAAAAAAGTATATCTGTCTGATTCTTTTGTTAAATCATTTTTTAACAGATTGCTGTCATTTTGCGAAAATATAAGTTTCTTTATACTTTTGTTTACTCCAAAAATCAAATCATTTTCAGGATTATGATTTTTCTTTCCCTCTATATAGAAATCTCCAAATTCAGCACGTCCTGTTGTTTTGTATTCCTGTATGTCTGTGTCATATTCTGTTCCTGCAGAGGCTTTAACGCCATTGTATTCATCCAGCTTATAAAATTTTTCCAAAGCATCTGTTTTCTTCTGCTGCAGCTCATACATCTGTTTTCTATATGAAGTTTCGTTAATTGTATCAAGAAGATTATCAAGAGTTACTTCTTCTGCATAAGAAATAATACTTATAATCAGAAATACAAACAATATTTTTTTCATAAAAGCTCCTTTACTATCAATGTGAATAATATATTCTAATACATTTTTGTTAAAATTGTATAAAAATTTTAAAAAATAATAGCTCTTTTTAGACGTGATAATTACAAAATATTGTTTTAAATTAAGTTATTCAAAAAAATAAAAAAGGCTATGTGGTGTTAGCCTTTTTCATTGCTCTTAGTCAGCTTTTATCTGAATACTTGATATCTATATTATATCAAGGTTTTTCATTTATTTTCAAAGTTTTTTAAAATTATTTTACAGGTTTTGACCCTTCAATAAAATCTTTATATTTTTGCAGACGCTGTTTATATTCATCACTTTTCTTAATTTCCATAAGTCTGCCCTCATTCATTTTAATATCATTCATATGAATAAATTTTCCTGAAAGTGTATTATGGGCATGTTTAAGCTGTTCTTCAGGAAAAACAAATTTTATTCCCTCTGATGTCATTTGAAGTTTTCCTTCAATTCCACATAAGCAACAGCTTGCTGTTCCATCATTATTAATATAGAAATTTCTGCTGTGACAGTGAGGACATAAACCAGCCTCTCCTTTATATTGAGCATTTTCTATATCCATTGCTGCCTCTGCAAGATTCTTTCCTATTTCATGTGCTTTTCTTATTTTTTCATCTTCCATAATAATACTTTTTGACCATGGGAATACTTCATTATTAATTGTAGTCCACATAGGAGTTAATGAAAGCATTTCAAAATCACATTGAGTTCTTGTTACCCAGTCAGAACCTCCAATACCCATATATGATATAACCTTTTCTTTAAAAATTCTTGGATCAGGTGCTGTTCCACCATTTTCTTCTGCTATTTTTGCTGCAGCAATATTATTTCCTCTATCCATTCTTGGACCAAAACGGTCTACTACTGTGTGAAATATTCCTGCTGCTCCTTTTTCAAAAATAGGTACAGAAAAAATAATTCCATCTGCATCAAGCATCTTATCTTTCAGCCATTCAAAATCATCTTTCAAGGCACAGATATTCCCTCTTCCGCTCATAAGAGCTTTTACACAGGCAATACACCCTGTACAATGTTTTAAATCTAAATCCAATAGTCTTATAAATTCGATTTCTGCTCCCATTTCTTTTGCTCCCATAAGAGCCTCTTTACACATAGCATCATTATTTCCGTTTTTTGTTCCTGCTGAAATTCCCAATATTTTCATTTTTGTTTCCTCCAATTTTTTTACTTTGATATATTAATTTGTAAAATGATACTCTGTTCCATCTCTTAAGAAATCTCTTTCTGAATGCTCTTCAAGAAAAATGCTTACCATATCTTTATATGGTGTTAAATATGGAAATTTATCATTTGATTTTGCCCATGCAGGTTTTTTAACATCAGGAGTATTTTCTACCCAGTTTTTCTTCCATGCATTAGAATCTCTATACCAAAATTCAACGACTCTCACAAAAGGAGATGTTAAAGGTTCTATTGCTTTATAAGAAAAACATCTTAAAAGATCATCTTGTTTTAAAATTTCAGGTATAAAAGACTCTTTAAACCATTTTTCTCCCTCTTCTTTTGAAACACCTTCAGGATATTTTACAGCGACAACAAATCTGTAAAATGGTCCGTCTGCACTTGTAAGCCCATATCCCTTAAAATCATCATCAATTCTTCTGTTTACAAAAACAAAGGCAGCAGGATGAGCATTTTTATTTTCCTGTGTTCCCCAGTCAGCTCTTTTTTGAGAATCAACAGGGTTTCCTATCATTTCATTGTATCCTTCTACCCATACCTCACTCATAGCAGTTCCCTGATTAAGTTCATCTGTCATAGAAAAAGGGTCTTCCCTCCAATAATGTTCTGTCATTCTCCAGTTATATGCTCCATATTTTTCTCCTCCTTCAGGTATCGGAAGAGCTCTGTATGTTGAATATCCTGCTAAAATCGGACCATTAATATTTACTGTATCCTGAGCATGATCTTTAAAAAGCCATCTGTTTGCTTTTGGCAGATCATTAAGGTCTGTAAGGTTTAAAATAAGATAACTTCTTTTAAGTTTTGGTGCTTCATTTGAAAAAACAGTTAAACTCAAAGAAAAAAGCATAAAAATTAAAATAGATTTTTTAAAAATATTTCTCATAAAATCCTCCTTATTTAATTAAGTGTTTAAACACATATTTATTTAAAAAAATAGAATAAACTCTATTCTATTTTTATTGTATAATTATTCAAGATTTTTTATTATTTTATCAAGAACAACAGAAAAAATTTGTTTTTCTTCTTCTGTTACCCCTTTAAAAACTTTATCAAGGCTGTGTTTCACTGTATATACGATATTATTTTGAAGTTTTTTTCCCTCTTCTGTAAGATAAACAAGATTTATTCTTTTATCCTCTTCTGAACTTTCCTTCTTTATTATTCCTTTTTTAATAAGTGTTTCTACAAGCCTCGAAACACATGTATGGTCTTTATTTATTAATTTTCCTATCTGATTTTGATTTATTCCATCTTCTTCAAGAAGAAAATTAATTACTCCCCATTGCTCTGCTGTAAGAATAAAATTATTTTCTTTAAGATTTTTATTAAAATTTTGTGTTGTAAGACGAGAGGCTCTTTCCAGTTTAAACCCCAATGATTTTTTTAAATTATAATCACTCATTTTTACCCCTCCTTTTTTTATGTGTTTCAACACATAAATTTATACCACAATTTTTTTTATTTTTCAAGAAAAATTTTTTCTGAAAAAATATTACAAATAAAAAAGCTGCTATAAAAATATAACAGCTTTTTAATATATTTATTCATCTTTTACTTTTAACTGAAGAACATCAGGTCTTGAATAATGCCCGCACACATCAAATTCCATTCTGCTCATAGAAACCTTTTTCATATCCAGTTCAGCATAAATAATCTCTTCTTTATCCCATACAGGCTGTGTCTCGTAATGCCCGTAAGGGTCAACTATACAGCTTCCTCCTCTGCACACAATATCAGGCAGTTTTTCTATCTCATCAGGACAGTGAAGATTTTCAGGATACATCTCTTTTGTAAAATACATATCGCAGTTTATAAAATAGCAGTGTCCTTCAATAGCTATGTGACGTATTGTTGCCTGCCATTCTTCATTATCATTTGTGTTTGGAGAAATATATAAAGTAAGCCCTTTTTCATATAAGGCAACTCTTGCAAGAGGCATATAGCTTTCCCAGCATATCATGCTTCCCATAACTCCCCAAGGTGTATCAACCACAGGGAAATATCCCTTATCAGCATCTCCCCACACAACACGCTCTGCTCCTGTTGGTTTTAATTTTCTGTGAACTGATATCAGTTCTCCCTCTGGTGAAAAAAACAGGTTTGTATTATAAAGAGTATCTGTCACTGCATCACGTTCTGAAACCCCGATACTTATATAAGCTCCTGCATCTTTTGCAGCTTTCCCTATTATCTCTGTTTCTTTTCCCGGAACAACAATAGAATTATCATAATACATTTTCCAGTCTTTACGTCCCTCTGGATTACGGCTTCCCACAGTAAAACCAAATGTCATTCCATATGGATATCCCGGAATAAATAATTCAGGAAAAACAATAAGCTCACTCTTTTTTTCAGCAGCCTCTTTAATTAATTTTACTGCTTTTTCAACACACAGATTTTTATCAAACATCACAGGAGCTGCCTGCACTACTGCAATTTTACATTTTTCTTTTAAATCTCTCATCTTTTTCCCTCCTTATATATTTCTGGTTTTATTCTACCATGTCTTTTGTTTTTATACTATTTGTTATAGAACAGTTTTAGATGTATATAATCAAAAATAAAAATAAAACTGCTGCAAAATCTCTTAACTCTGCAGCAGTACTTTTATTATTTTATATTTTAACTTTTAATACTCAATAGGTTCAAAACTATCTTCCATTTTAACTTTTCCTGTTTTAATTCTCCAGAATGTGAATAAAATTCCAAGAATTAAAACTACTCCATTTCCTATAATAAGATTCATTGATAAATCTATAACTAAGAAATATATCTGTAATGCAGCTATAACTGTAGATAAGATTACAAGAACTACCATCGCTGTGTTTCCTAAACGTAAAGGACATTTTTCCCATTGTTCAGGATATTTTTTAGGGAAAACAAGCAGACTGAAAGCTATCATCATTCCCATCAGTCCGGCAAGAACAGAACATATAGAACCGATTACTCCTATATTAAAATCAAAGACTATTAATAATACTGCGATTATTAAATAGAAAGCCAGTAAATAAACAGGAGTTCTATATTTTTCATGAAGTTTAGCAACACCTATAGGAAACCATCCATCCTCTGCAGCCTGTATTAAAGGTTTAGTTGCTGATGCAAACTGAGAATTTAGTGTTGAAATAATTGCACACCAAGCTCCTCCAACTATAAAGTATACATATAAAGGACCTGGAAGAATTCTCTCTGCAACAAGAGTAAGAGGTTTTCCTGCAACAGCTTCCACTGGAAATACTCCTGCTGCAACAGCAGCCATAACTCCGTATAAGATAGTAACAATAACTGTAGAACAGATAATTGCTCTTGGAATATCTCTTGCAGCATTTTTTGCTTCACCAGATAAGTCAGCTATTAAAAATCCTCCGCCTGTAGCAAAAGTTAAAAGTGCTGTAGCTGTAGCAAATCCTGTTAAACCATGTGTTAAAAACTGAGCTTCATCAAAATAATTTTTTTCCATTTCAAATAATCCATAAACAGTAAACAGTGTTAAAGCTACTGTTAAAAGAACTATAATTACATTTTGGAATTTTGCAAATTTATCTATTCCTTTATAGTTTAATACAAAAAGTATCATTAGTATTCCAAGTGCTATAGCTTTTCTGCTTAACATAGGTAAAAACGGCATAGCGTAATCTGCAAATGAAAGTGCATACATAGCAAAAGAAAAATTACTTAAGATAAATACAAATATATATATTCCTACCCATTTTTCTCCAAGAAGTGTACCTACTACAGAATAACGTCCTCCTCTAAAACGTCCTGCTGAACAAAGTATTGCTAAAGGATGCCATAATATAAGCACTAATACAGCTGAAAGTATAAAAGCAAAAGGAACTGAACGTCCTGTCATAGCAATGGAAATTCCTGTCAAAGACATTATTCCTGCTCCAATTATCTGACCAACAGCTGCTCCCATTAAGTCCCAAAATCCAAGTGTTCTCTTCAAATCTTTCGTTGAATTTAATTCTGACATTTCTCCCTCCATTTATTTGCTTAATAAATATCTTTTAAAGCTTTCTCAAGTCTTGCCAACGTTTTTTCAATAACATAAGTAGGAGCTGCTAAATTTATTCTCTCAAAACCATTTCCTTCTTCCCCGAAAATATATCCTTCATCAGTGAAAAGCTCTGCTTTTGTCTGCATAAACTTTTCCAATTCTTCATTTGATAATCCCAGTGCTCTGAAATCAATCCACATTAAATATGTTCCTTCTAGCAGCGGAGCTTTGATTTTAGGGAATTTTTCATCAAAGAATTTTTTTACCATTCTTTGGTTTGTATCTAAAACCTGAAGCAGTTCTTTAACCCACTCTTCACATTCATTGTATGCAATTTCACATGCTTTATACCCTAAAACATTTACCATTGTATTTTTCATAAGAGAAAGAGTTTTAAAATATTTGTTTCTTAACTCTTCGTTTGGAACAATAATATTTGATGTAGCAAGTCCTGCTAGGTTAAATGTTTTAGAAGGAGCAAAACAAGTAATAAGCAGATTTTCTATTCCATTTTTAATTGTCATCATACTTGTAAATTTATGTCCGGGCATAATTAAATCACAGTGAATTTCATCAGAAACAACAACAACATTATTTTTTACACAGATTTCAGCAAGTCTTGTTAATTCTTCTCTGCTCCATACTCTTCCTACAGGATTATGAGGGTTACAGAAGATTAATAATTTTACTTTAGGATCTTTTGATATTTCATCAAACTTTTCAAAGTCAATAGTATAATATCCGTCTTTTTCAATAAGAGAACAGTTTATTAATTCTCTTTCATTTTCTTCTATAGCCATAGAGAATGGATAATAAACAGGTCTAAATATTACAACTCCATCACCTTTTTCTGTAAAAGCATTTACTGCTCCATAAAAAGCATTTACAACTCCCGGAGTATTAATAAGTGATTTTTTATCAAAAGTATATCCATAACGTTTTTCACACCAGTTCTTAACTGCATTGATAAAATCTGGATATGGTCCTGTATATCCTAAAATAGCATTATCCAAAAAATTCTTAAGTCCTTCCACAATTTCCGGAGCTGTTTTTATTTCCATATCAGCTACAGAAAGCGGAACTACATCTTCTCCTACATTTGGATTTATTTCATACATCTGCTCCCATTTATATGAACCTTGATTTTTTCTTGATAATAAAGTTTCAAAATCGTATTTCATTTTCCCTCCTTAAAAAATTAACTCATATATTTAAGCTGCTTAATTATTTTATAGGTTAAGTATAATATAAAAAAATATTTTTGTAAAGTTAATTTTATATCATTTTCAAAAATAGTGTTCTTTTTAAAGAAAAATACTTTTAAAAAAGTTCAAAAAATATTAAAAATCATAGAATGTTGTTTTATTTTTATGTTTGTGATAAAATTTAAAATAGATTTGAAAAGGGAGAAAAATTATGGGGAACATAAGTTCTAAAGAAATAGAAAATATATTAAATATGCATGTAGAGGATAATGAAAATCCTCAAGAAATTGAAAAAAACTTTGAAATATTGAATAAAAATTTCAGTATTTTGTATAAGTTTATTCTGGCTTATAACAGTTACTCTAATAAGCTTCAAAATTATAATTCTAACGAAGAAGAATTAAGCATGGTCGAAGCACATATACTATTAGATATTGTTGATAACCCACAGATTACTGTATCAGAACTGGCAGGAAAATGGAAAAAAACACCAAGTGCAATATCTCAGACTATAAAAAAATTAATTAAAAAAGGATATGTTAATAGAGAAATTTCTCCTATTAATGCTAAATTTTTTCACCTGTATCCTACTGAAAAAGCTAAAAAATTTACTTTATATCATAAGCATTATGATAATATCGATATTATAAAAACAATAAAAAAATTGAGAAAAAAATGCTCTGTGGAAGAAATTGTATCATTTTATAAAGTGATGGACGAATTTACAGAGATGCTGGATAACAGCAAAAAATAAAAAAATTAATAAACCAGAGAATATAAGTTTATAAGCTTTATACTCTCTGGTTTTATTTTATATTATACTAATTTTCTGTATAGTTCTGCTATTTCTTCAGGAGATGTATCTCTTGGGTTTCCAGGACGGCATGCATCATCAAAAGCAGATTGTGCAAGAGCAGGAATATCTTCCTCTTTAACTATTCCTACAAGATTAGGAGCAATTCCTACATCAGAAGAAAGTTTCTTAACTGCATCAACAGCAGCTTTTCTATATTCTTCCTGTGTCATGTTTTCTGTTCCTTCAACACCCATAGCCTGTGCTATATATTTATATTTATCTCCAGTAAACGGAGCGTTGTATTCCATTATTGTTGGAAGAATTATTGCATTTGCAATTCCGTGAGGAGTGTCATAGTAAGCCCCAAGAGGATGAGCCATAGAGTGAACTATTCCAAGTCCTACGTTTGAGAATCCCATACCTGCAACATATTGTCCAAGAGCCATTCCCTCTCTTCCTTCATCAGTGTTTTCAACTGCACCACGAAGAGATTTAGAAATTAATTCAATAGCTTTTAAGTGGAACATATCTGATAATTCCCATGCTCCTTTTGTAATATATCCTTCGATAGCATGTGTAAGAGCATCCATTCCTGTTGATGCTGTAAGTCCTTTAGGCATAGATGCCATCATGTCAGGGTCAATTACAGCAATTAATGGGATATCGTGTACGTCTACACAAACCATTTTTCTGCTTTTTTCAACGTCTGTTATAACATAGTTGATTGTTACTTCTGCTGCTGTTCCCGCTGTTGTAGGAACTGCTATTGTAAGAACAGCATCATTTTTAGTTGGAGCAACACCTTCAAGACTTCTTACATCAGCAAATTCAGGGTTATTAATAATAATTCCTATTGCTTTTGCTGTATCTATTGAAGAACCTCCTCCAATAGCAATTATGTAATCTGCACCAGATTTTTTAAATGCCTCAACACCTGTCTGAACATTTTCTATTGTTGGGTTAGGTTTGATTTCGCTGTATATTTCATAAGGGAATCCAGCTTCATCTAATATATCAGTTACTTTTTTAGTTACATTAAATTTTATTAAATCAGGGTCTGAACATACAAAAGCTTTTTTAAGTCCTCTTGCCTCAACCTCTTCTTTAATATGAGCTATAGCCCCTTTTCCATGATAAGAAATTTTGTTTAAAACAAATCTGTTTGCCATTGATAATGCCTCCTTAAAGTAATTATTTTAAAAAACAACATTTTTAAACATCCTACCTTATTATCGTCTACATTCAGACATTTGTCAACGGTTCTATTACATTTATTTTATACTTTGCTTTTATTTATAGCATAAATAAGATGCTCCATCTCTTTGCTGCGATAAATTTTTACATAACTTCCCTCTATTTTCATACCTAATTTTTCAGCATTTTTTCTTGAAGAAATATTTTCTGTTCTTATTGCAGCAACCACTTTTTCTGCTCCAAGTTTTTCAAAAGCATATTTTACTGCTCCTTTTCCTCCCTCTTCTGCATATCCTTTTCCCCAGAATTTTTTATCCAGAATCCAGCCTGCACCAATCTGTTTTTCGCCGTTTATATTTTCCATAAGAGGTCCTATCATTCCTATTATGTTTCCCGATTTCTTTTCAATCCCGATACAATAACTGAAACCATCTTCCCTGTATCTTTTTAAATTTTCGTCTATCCAGTTATATACCTCTTCATCAGAAAATCCATGCTCCCATGCATACATAATTTCAGGGTCTTTTAATATAGGAGAAAGATTATTAAAGTCATCTTTGTTTATCTTTCTGAATTTCAGATTTTCTGTTTCAAAAACTATTTCACTTTTTATTTCATTTTTCATTGTAATTCTCCATAATATTTTTATATTCTAAAAGTCTTTTTCCTTATAACCATATATCCTGATATAAGAATAATGCTTGACAGTGTCCATGAAAGCGGATAAGACATATAAAGAATACGAAGACTGTGATGAGCTTTGAAAACTGTAAATATCCACACAATACGGAATACACATGCTCCAAACAAACATACAATCGTAGGCAGCAGTGAAAATCCAAGCCCGCGAAGAGAGGAAACTGTTACGTCCATAATTCCGCAAAGTGAGTAACTTATTCCAACAATTCCCAAACGGATAAGCCCGTAAGAGATAGCCTCTTCATTTGATACACACACTTTCAAAATTTCGTATCCAAAAATATAAACTATTACCCCAAGAACAGCTCCCACAACAACTGTACTCAAAATTGAATATAGAAGTATAAAGTCTATTCTTCTGTATTTTCTTGCTCCAAGATTCTGACTTGTAAAGTTCATAGATGTCTGGCATAAAGCATTTGTTGAAGTATAGATAAATCCCTCTATGGTTACAGCAGCAGTATTTCCTGCTATTGTCATATACCCGAAAGAGTTTACAGATGATTGGATAAGAACATTTGATATATTGAAAAGTACTCCCTGAGCTCCTGCAGGAAGTCCTATTTTAATTATATCTATCAAAGATTTTCTGTGAATCTTTATTTTTTTCAAGTCGAGATGCAGTACACCCTCTGCTTTTACAAGTATCCTTATTACAAAATAAGCTGATATTGTTTCTGAAACAATAGTTGCAACTGCAACTCCAACAACTCCAAGATGAAAAATAATTACAAGGATAAGGTTTAAAACAACATTGACTATTCCTGCTCCCATAAGAATAAAAAGAGGACGTTTTGTGTCCCCTGCTGCTCTTAAAATTGATGAGCCGAAATTATATAAAAGAATAGTAGGCATTCCTACAAAATATATTTTCATGTATAATGCTGAAAGATTTATAATATCCTCAGGAGTTCCCATAAGTCTTAAAAGAGGCTTGGAAAGAAAAAGTCCTGCAAAAAGCATTACTGCTCCTGAAATAACTGCAACTGCTATAGAAGTACGGATGCTGTTTCTTGTGCTGACTTTTTTTCCTGCTCCATAGTTTCTTGCAACCACAACCCCTGCTCCCATAGAAAGTCCTATTACAAGATTCAAAAGCAGATTAACAAGAGATGTTGTTGAACCAACAGCTGCCAGTGCACGTTCACCGGAAAATTTTCCAACAACAATTGTATCTGCTGCGTTGAAAAGGAGCTGCAAAATACATGTAAGTATTAATGGAACTGTAAAAGCAAACATATTGCGGAACAACGGTCCATTACACATATCAATTTCATATTTTTTCATTTCCCGACTCATCTCCTTAAATTCTTTATTAATTAATTTCAATTTTATATATTTAAGTATCTTTCGTCAAGAGAAATTCAAACTATTTTATCTCTGTTTTTTCAACCTCTTTTCTTGTTACAAGAAGCTGATCAATTTTGAAATTGTCAACATCAACAACTTCAAAAGTATAGTTGTCGTATTCCACTTTAGCAGCTTTTTTCGGTATGCTCTTAAGCATATACATCATAAATCCTGCTATTGTTTCATAAGTCGCCTCTTCCGGAAGTACCTCTATTTCCAAAACTTTTTTAACATCATCTATTGATGTTACTCCATCTACAAGCCAAGATCCTTCTCCTCTGGCAATTATCTGCTGCTCATCCTGGTCCTGATAAACCACATCTCCCATTAATGTGTTTACAACATCATAGAAAGTTACAAGCCCTACAACATTTCCATATTCATTTAAGATAACAGCAAAATCATCTCTTGCCTCATTAAATTTATCCAATGCCTCAGAAATTGTAAGAGTATTCGGCAGAATTAAAAGATTTGTCTTTGTTATCTCTTTTATATCGTGAAGTCCGCTAAGCTCCCCTTTTAATATTCTCGGAAGAATATTTTTAGAATCTACATAACCGATAACCGAATCTATTTCATCCTGACACACAAGAAACTTTGAGTGAGGATAGTTGCTTATCTTTTCTTTTATGCTCTCTTCTGTTTCTTTCAATGTAAAGTATATTATATCGCTTCTGTTTGTCATAATAGATGAAACCCATCTTGTATCAAGTTCAAAAACATTCTCTATCAAAGAATGTTCTTTTTTCTGCACAACTCCTGCCTCTGCTCCTGCATCCACTATTGCAAAAATATCATCATATGTTATTGAATCATTTCTTACCTGCTTGATTTTAAAAATTCTGCATATAAAAGAGGCTATGCTTTCAAATATAATAATGAACGGTTTAAAAAGCCATATGAAAAACAGCATCGGATTTATTATAGACACTGCTATTTTTTCAGGGTCTGCCATTGCAAGTCTTCTTGGAATAAGGTCTGCAAACTCAATAAACAACCCTGTTATCAGTATAAATGAAACTATTTTTCCTATAATGTCTGCGTTTGAAGAAAAAGCCGGCAGCCATTTTAAAATAAATGATTGTATGAAAGGACCTGCTATATTCTCTCCTACAATACCACCCATTATAGCTATTGCATTTGTTCCTATCTGCACCACAGCAAAAAAGTTTCCTGATGTTTCCTGTACCTCTAAAACTTTTGCAGCATTAATATCTCCTTTTTCCTTCATTACCTGAAGTTTCATTTTTCTTGCTGATGCCAGTGATATTTCACTCATTGATAAAAATATACTCATTCCAATAAGTATTACTATCATCACTACTCTAAAAAATATATCTGTCATAATTATTCCTCCTGTTAAAATACCTGACAGGGCTTTATTTTCAATATTTCTAAATTGATTTACCATACCATTATTATATACTTTTCTCAGTAAAAAAAGCAAATATTTAAAAGTATATAAAAACCTGTGAATAAAATTATGGAAATTAAAAATATCAGCGTAATTTATGCAGCAGGTTCATCATTTTTAGATGAACGAACAATATAAATAGCTGATATTTTTTCCAAGATAATTTTATTCTTATTTTTTACTTAACAACCTGTATTGAAATTTAACTTGCCATTGCTGTTTCTTTGTTCATTTTAGAACTGTAAATTTTTGAAAGTTCTCCCTCTGTAATATCTCTGCTTTTTACATCAAGAATAACTTTCCCTTTATCAAGCATTATTATTCTGTCTGAATATTTTATAGCATCTCTAAGGTTGTGAGAAATCATCATAGCTGTTATTTTCTGCTTGTCTATAAGCTGTTTTGTTTTAGACATTATCATTCTTGAAGTCTTAGGATCAAGAGCTGCTGTATGCTCATCAAGAAGTAAAAGCTCAGGTTTTTTTAATGTTGCCATTATAAGTGAAAGAGCCTGTCTTTGCCCTCCTGATAAAAATTTTACCTGTGTATTAAGTTTATTTTCAAGCCCCAGATCAAGTTCTTTTAAAATCTCTACAAATTTTCCCACATTATCTTTTCTTATAAGTCTTCTAAGAGAAAATTTTTCACTTTTCTTTGCTGCAAGAGAAAGATTTTCTAATATTGTAAGTGAAGGAGAAACTCCCATTGAAGGATCCTGATGCACTTTTCCTATTTTGCATGCTCTCTCTTCCTCTTTAAGTCTGCTTATATCTTCTCCGCCAAGAACAATATCTCCGCCGTTATCTTTTAATGAACCGCTTATAAGATTAAACAGAGTACTTTTCCCGCATCCATTTGAACCAAGTATTGCAACAAATTCACTGTCTTTTATTTCAAGGTTAAAACCGTTAAATATATTCACTTCATTTTCTGTTCCTTCATTAAAACTTTTTTTCAGATTTTTTATTGTAAGCATCTTAATTACCTCTCTTTTTAAAACTAAAGAATGACATATTGTTATAACCGATAAACACGATAACTATAATTGCACTGATTGCCTTAAGGTCTGTTGGAGCAAATCCCAAATCTATTGCAAATCCCCCAATAATCTTATAACTTATTGCTCCAAGTATTGCTCTTGTTGTACCTTTAATTTTTGTTGATTTTTTTAGAATTGTATCTCCGATAATTATTGATGCAAGGGCAGATACAATTATTGATGTTCCCATATTGATATCTGAAAACCCTTGACTTTGTGCCATAAGCGCTCCACTTATTGCTACAATTCCGTTTGATAAAACAAGACCTAAAAGTTTAAACTTGTCACAGCTTACTCCAAGTGACTTAACAAGAGTTTCGTTATCTCCAGTGGCAACCAGAAGATATCCGATTTCTGTTTTAAGGAACATATCCATAAGAAGTTTTGTAATCATCACTATTATTATAAGAACAACTATTTTATTTCCATAATCAAATACTGAACCATCGTTGTATAAAGGAATGTTTGCTTTTCCATTTATTCTCAAATTCACTGAATAAAGAATAGTCATTGTCAATATCCCTGCAAGAATGGGTGCTATTTTCATTTTTATATGAAGAAAATATGTGATTACTCCTGCAAGAGAACCAAAAACAAATGATAATAATGTGCTTGTAACAGGATCAAAACCAGATGTTACAAACTTTGCAAAAATGAATGCCCCGAAAGGAAATGTTCCTTCCACTGACAAATCTGGAAAATCAAGTATTTTGTATGTTATAAATACTCCGATAGCAAGAACGGCAAATATAAGTCCTTGTTCTATGGAAATAGCGATAAGTGAATTCATATACAGCTCCCTCAAAATGTTATTTTATAAATGTTGCTCCTTCAAAAGCAGGATTATTTTTATCTAATTTTAATTTATTCATTGTTTTTTCATTAACTATTTTTGTTGTATTTTTTAAACTTTCAACCGGCATATCTTTTGGATTTACTCCATCTACAAGAATTCTTTTTGCCATTGCTCCTGTTTGTTTTCCAAGTTCGTAGTAGCTAAGTCCGTCTGTCATTAAAAGTCCTCCTCTGACAGGTCCTTCCTCTCCTGCTACTGATACCATTTTTCTTTCAACTGCTGATTTAGCTATAAGCCCTGCTGCTGATGCTACAATATTGTCTGTAACTGCATATAATGCATCTGCCTTAGATGAAAGTGAGTTAACAGCCTGTGGAATATCATTAATATTATTTACTCCGACTGCTACTATTTCAAGTCCTAAATCTTTTGCTATCTCTTTTGCCTGTGCAACCTGAACTTCTGAATTTGATTCGCTTGTATTGTAAATAATTCCTATTTTCTCAATACTTGGGTCAAGCTGTTTAAAAAGTGCTAATTGTTTGTCCATCGGACTTGCATCTGTTGTTCCTGTAACATTTCCTCCAACATTATCCATTGAATCAACAAGCTGTGAGTGAACAGGATCTGTAACTGCACTGAAAAGTACCGGAATAGTGTCTGTTGCCTGTTTAGCTGTCTGAGCTGATATTGTTGCTATAGCGAACATTAAATCAACTTTATCTGCTGCAAATTTCTGAGCTATAACTCCTGCAACTCCTGTATCTCCCTGAGCATTTTTGTAAACTATCTCAGTTTCTACTCCCTGAGCCTTAAGCTCATCTTCAAATCCTTTTCTTACTTCATCAAGTGCAGGGTGTTCTGCAAATTGACTGATACCGATTACAAACTTTTCAGCTGCCCTTAACGGTGTATGCTGTAAAAGGAATAATCCTATTATCATTAATACTGCTGTAAAAGTTCCCATAATGTTTCCTACTGTGCTTCTGTTCTTCATTTTTTCGTCCCCCTGTGTTTTTCTTTGAAAATAAAAAAGCCTTTTTACGAATTGTAAAAAGGCATAATATATATAAAGAAATACACCGTCAGACTTTACCTCAAACTGACACTGTAAAAATTTTATATTCATTTTTCCTACTATTCTACAATTCTACAAAAACTACTATTTACTTTCAAATCTTCTACTATTCTACATATTCTACAAAATCTATCTTGCGCCAATTATATAACAATAAATTGTTATTGTCAACAACTTTTTATTCATTTTCTACTGGAATTGCTCTGTGCCCAAGTCCTATTACAACATCATCAAGACGGAACATTCCAATAGTCAGGAATATACATACAGATAAATGTTCTTTATATCTTGCAATTCCTATTTTTCCTCCAACATTAAAACCTGCTGCTTTATCCATTATCTGAGCTATTGCCTCTCTTGTTGCTCCTGTTACAGCTCCCTCATACACATGGGTATCCTGTATAAGCCCGTTTCTTTTTGATGCTACTAATGTTCTCTCCATTATTTTTGATATTGATTGAATTACATCTCCTCCAATATCAACTGCAGCACTTTTTATTCCATTTTTTTTATATTCTTCTTTCATCTGCATCTCTTCTTCACGAGTAGACATTGCCAGCATTATAGCTGCTCTTGCTATATCTTTGCTTTTATATATCATAATTAAGACCTCCGTTATTAACTGTATCTTTATTTTATAGAATACCACAAAATTTATTAAAAATCACTTAGTATTATATTTTTTTCTCTTTGAGATAATTCTATTAAATCAGAAGTAAATCCCTCTTTTGAAAATAAAATAAAATATTCTTTTCTTTGAGAATTTCCCCATTTAACTTTTCTGCTTTTTTCTTTTAAATCATTTAAGACACTTAATCCTATTTTTCTTGAAGTCCACTTACATTCGCCAAAAAGAATTTCATCTTCTCCTATACCTACTATATCTATTTCTTCGTTTTTATCCCACCATCTGCCAAGTCTTTTTATAGGAAATGGAATAGATAAATTATTAAGCACACTTTCTCTTGCTAATTCTTCATAGATTTTTGATACAAATTGATTATCAAATTCATTTTTTACTTTTTCCAAAGGATATGCTGTGTTTTCAATTTCCAAATAACTTTGATAAGGATAAACATAACTGAACCAAAATCTTAAATAATTATCTTTTATCTTGTATAATCCTTTTTTTCCATTATCAATATTTTCCGTGACAGGAACTTCTTTTTCAACTATATCCAAATCCATAAGCTTAGTTATATAAGGGGTTATTCCTCCACTGCTTATACCTAAACGGGAACAAATTGAAGAAAGCTTTGTATCACCGGAAGATATTGCATGTAAAATTGAAAAATATCTTGATAAATCATTTATTTCTTCCTGCAGTAAAAATTTAGGTTCTGAATACAAAAAATTATCTTTATTAAAAATATTATTTTCTATATTCCAAAAAGGTGTCTGTTCTCTGTTAAATTCTAAAATATATTTAGGTACTCCTCCTGTAACAGAATAAAATTCTATTAACTCTTTATGAGATTTTTCCTGAAAAAAGTCTTTATAATATTCAAATTTAATAGGCTGAAGTTTTATCTGAGCTGTTCTTCTTCCATATAAAGGGCTGTCATAAGAAAGAACTTCTGAATACATCATAGATATAAGAGAACCACATAAAATAATCATAATATTTCTGCTGCTGATTTTTTCATCATAAATTCTTTGAAACACAGATGAAAAACCTTTATTAACCATACAAAGATATTGAAATTCATCTATAACAAAAATAAATTTTTCATCTCCTATTTTTCCTAAAAAATACTCCATTATTGTATCCAAATCTGAAATTGTTATTTTTTTTATAAATTCATCGTTAAAATGTTCTGCCAGTTGATTTTTAAATCTCTCTATCTGGATATTTTCATTTTGCTTATCTGCAAAAAAATAGAAAGCCTTTTTATTTTTTATAAACTCTTTTATTAATGTTGTTTTTCCTGTTCTTCTTCTTCCATAAAGAACAACAAGACTTTTAGATTTATTATATTCATTTTCCAAAGTCTGCATCTCTCTTTTTCTGTTTATAAAATTCATAAAATCACCTCACATAAAAATTATACCATATAAAAAAACATAATTCAAATTATGATAATTTAAATTATGATAATTTGAATTATGTTTTTGGTGAGTTCTATAAAAAATTTTTATAATTTTATTATTAAACATAAAAACTTATTTTTATAAATTATATTTCTGTTTTTTCCTAAAAAAAGTAGCTGGGTCCATTTTTAAGCTTTCTGCTGCTTTACGAATATTCTTATACCTTTCAACAGCATTTTTTATATACTGATATTCTATTTCTTCTAATTTTTCTTTTAAATCAACAGAAGAACTAAACTCTATTTTTCCTTTAACATCAATTTTAGAATCCAAATCATTAAGTTCAAGAATACTATCTGAAATAACATAAGCTCTTTCTACAATATTTTTTAATTCTCTTATGTTTCCTGGAAAATTATATTTTTCTAATAAATTTAAAGAGCAGTTAGAAAATTTTTTTTGCGTATAATATTTATCATTCAATTTTTTTAAAAATAATTCAGCTAAAGGTATTATGTCTTTTTTTCTTTCTCGAAGCGGAGGAATTACTATCTGAAAAGCTTCTAATCTATAATAAAGATCTTTTCTAAATTTCCCTTGTTCAACTAATTCTGCAAGATTTTTGTTAGTTGCTGCAATAACTCTTACATCAATTTTGACAGATGATGTACTGCCAAGTCTTCTTACTTCTTGTTCTTGCAATACACGAAGAAGTTTTACCTGCATATTTAATTCTAACTCCCCTATTTCATCTAAAAAAAGCGTTCCTCCATTAGCCATTTCAAAAAAACCTAATTTTCCATTTTTATTTCCTCCGGTAAAAGTACCTTTCTCATAACCAAATAGTTCACTCTCTATTAGTGATGGATTTAATTCAGCACAATTTAATTTTAGAAATACTTCAGAACTTCTATTACTATTTTTATAAATATATTCTGCCATTAACTCTTTACCAACACCTGTTTCACCCAAAATAGTAACAATAAAATCTGTAGCTGCTACTTTATTCGCCAGTTTCAAAATTGAAACAGATTTTTCATCAACACTTATAAAGTTTCTGGAAAGACATTTTCTTTTATAAAATTCTTCTAAAATACTTTTAATTTTTAAGTTGTTTAACTCATTTTCTTTTAATTTATTTTGAAGCTTATTAATTTCTGTCATATCTCTAACATTTGTAACTATCATTACAATATTTCCATCAGAATCAAAAGTAGGCTGGCTGGTGATAACAGCTTTTTTGTTAGTTTTAAATACTTGTTCTAAGGTTATACTCTTTTTATGCTCTAAACATAAAAGGGTTCCGGAAATTGAAAATACTCCGGCTGCCACTAAATCTTTCATATTTTTTCCAATAAGCTCTTCTCTTTTTAAACCGCTTATTGTTTCATAACTTTTATTAATCAGAATGGTATTTGCTTTTGCATCAGTAATATAAATTCCATCAAAAGAAGTTTCTATAATGTCACTCAAAATATCTGCATTATTAATTATATTTATTGAAGATACAACATTACCTAACATAACTCTTACCTCCGATCATATTTTTAGGAATTATAACACTTAAACAAAAAAATGTAAAGATTAACAAATGGTATTAATTTTGCTTTATATCAAAGTATATTTAAAATAATGAGGTGATAGGCAATGGAAAAAAAAATTAAAAATTTAGTTGAGAAAAATATAGGAGAATATTTCAGAAGCCATGGTGGCGGATTAGAAATAATTTCTTTTGAAAAAAATGTTTTAAAAGTAGAATTGAAAGGAAAATGCTCTAATTGTCCGTCAGCTGTATCTGAATTAGAAACTTTTATTTTTCAAGATATAAAAACTCAGTTCCCAGAAGTTGAAAAAATAGTTCTTGTAAATAATATCAGTAATGAAATGATTGAGTTTGCTAAAAAAATATTAAGTAAAAACCTTTAGGAGATTTAATGAATGAAAATAGGCATAAAATTTTGTGGAGGCTGTAATCCAAAATATGACAGAAAATATGCAGAAAGTATCTTAAAAATGAAACTTTCAAAAAAATATGATTTAGAATATGTAAAAGATAATAAAATTTATGATTATGTTTTTATTATCAACGGCTGCCAAGTACAATGTGCTTCATATAAAGAATTTTTTGTTACAAAAAATATTTACAGTATCTATTCTGTAACTTCTTTAAATGAATTAATAGATAAATTGTATTTTTTGTTTTAGAAATGAAATTATTTTTTATTTTTAAAACAAAATATTAAGAAGTTATTTTTAGACACCTGATAAAATAAGCCTTTAGTCTCTGGCACAACGATTGCTTTATACTAACACTGTAACATAAAATCACAACAATTAAAGTTTAAGGAGGCTTAAAAATGGCACTAATGACAGGAGAACAATATATTGAAAGTATGAGAAAACTAAATTTACAGGTTTACATGTTTGGAGAAAAAATTGAAAATCCAGTGGATAATCCAATATTGAGACCTTCTTTAAATTCTGTAAGAATGACTTATGATTTAGCCCAAATGCCTGAATATCAAGATTTAATGACTGCTATTTCACCTGAAACAGGAGAAAGAATAAATCGTTTTACTCATATCCATAGAAGTACAGAAGATTTAGTTAAAAAAGTAAAAATGCAGCGTTTATTGGGTCAAAAAACAGCATCATGTTTTCAACGTTGTGTTGGAATGGATGCTTTTAATGCTGTTTACAGTACAACTTACGAGGTTGATAAAACATATGGAACTCACTATCATGAGAATTTTAAAAAATTTATGCTTTATTGTCAAGAAAAAGATTTTACTGTAGATGGAGCAATGACAGACCCTAAAGGAGATCGTGCTTTACCACCTCACAAACAAGCTGATCCTGATTTATTTTTACATGTTGTTGAAAGAAGAAAAGATGGTATCATTGTGCGCGGTGCAAAAGCCCACCAGACAGGAGTTATAAACTCACAAGAGGTTATTGTTATGCCAACAATAGCAATGGGACCAGAAGATAAAGATTATGCTGTGTCTTTTGCTGTTCCTACTGACGCTAAAGGGATTACATTAATTATAGGACGTCAATCATGTGATACAAGAAAACTTGAAGGAAGCCCTATGGATACAGGAAATGAAGAATTTGGTGGTGTTGAAGCTTTAACTGTTTTTGATGATGTATTCGTTCCAAACGATAGAATATTCTTAAACGGGGAAACAGAATTTGCTGGAGTTCTTGTGGAAAGATTTGCTGGTTACCATAGACAAAGCTATGGAGGATGTAAAGTAGGAGTTGGAGATGTGTTGATTGGAGCTGCTGCTGTTGCTGCTGATTATAACGGTGTTTCAAAAGCAAATCATATAAAAGATAAGTTAATTGAAATGACACATTTAAATGAAACATTATATGCTTGTGGTATTGCATGTTCAGCTGAAGGAACAAAAACAGAATCAGGAAACTATTTAATTGACTTATTGCTTGCAAACGTATGTAAACAAAATGTAACTAGATTCCCTTATGAAATAACAAGATTAGCTGAAGATATAGCAGGTGGATTAGTTGTAACAGCTCCTTCTGAAAAAGATTTAAAATCTCCTATCGTAGGTCATTATGTAGATAAATATTTTAAAGGTATCAATGTTGTAAGTACAGAAAGCAGACTAAGAATTTTAAGACTAATTGAAAATTTAACTCTAGGTACTGCTGCAGTTGGATACAGAACAGAGTCAATGCATGGTGCTGGTTCTCCACAAGCTCAAAGAATCATGATTGCTCGTCAAGGAAACTTAGCTATGAAAAAAGAATTGGCTAAAAAATTAGCAAAAATTTCTGAATAAATGTTTAATACCATAAAACAACCTAAAATATACAGAGAGAAATTCTCTCTGTATATTTTAAAAATGGAGGAATTTTACTATGGAATGGAAAAAAATATATGATTCAAAACTAAAAAGTGCAGAAGAAGCTGTCAAATATATAAAATCAGGAAATAGAGTAGTTTTACAACATGCTGTTGGAGAGCCGTTATATCTTGTTGATAAAATGGTTGAAAATTATAAAGAATATAAAGATGTTGAAATAGTGCAGCTTGTTGCTATGGGAAAAGGAGATTATGCCAAAAAAGAAATGCAAGGACATTTTAAAGTAAATAGTCTATTTTTAGGAGAACCAACAAGAGAATGTGTGAACAATGGAAGAGGAGATTTTACACCATCATTTTTTTATCAAATTCCAGAATTATTTAAAACAAAACTGCCTGTAGACGTTGCTTTAATTAATGTCTCTCTTCCTGATAAAAACGGATATTGTAGTTTTGGAGTTTCTGGTGATTATACAAAGCCTGCAGCTGAAGCAGCAAAATTAGTCATTGCACAAGTTAATAAATATATGCCGAGAACATTAGGAGATTGTTTTATTCACGTTTCAGATATAGATATAATAGTAGAAAAAAACGATCCACTTCCAGAATTACGTCCTCCTCAAATTGGAGAAGTTGAAAAAGCTATAGGGGAATATTGTGCCAGCCTTATAAAAGATGGCGATACTTTGCAATTAGGGATAGGAGCTATTCCTGACGCTGTTTTATTATTTTTAAAAGATAAAAAAAATTTGGGAATTCACTCTGAAATGATTTCTGATGGAGTTGTTGAATTAGTTGAAGCAGGAGTTATTACATGCAAGAACAAAAACATAAACAAAGGAAAATTGAGTGTAGCTTTTTTAATGGGAACAAAAAGACTATACGACTTTGTTGATAATAACCCAATGGTATCTCTGCAGACAGTAGATTATATTAATGATCCTAGAATAATAGGACAAAATGATAATCTTGTTTCAATCAACGCAGCTTTACAAGTAGACCTAATGGGACAAGCATGCTCTGAAGCAATGGGATTAAAACAATTTAGTGGTATTGGAGGACAAGTAGATTTTGTAAGGGGAGCTGCTTTTTCAAAAGGCGGTAAATCAATTCTCGCTTTCCCTTCTACAGCTAAAAAAGGAACTGTTTCTAAAATAGTGCCATTTTTAACAGAAGGAGCCTGCGTAACTACATCACGGACAGATATTGACTATGTTATTACTGAATTTGGAATAGCAGAATTAAAAGGTAAAACTTTAAGAGAAAGAGCAAGAAATCTAATAAATATAGCTCATCCTAATTTCAAAGATGAACTAAAGCTTGAATTTGAAAGAAGATTTAAAGAAAAATTCTAATAAAACGGAGGAACTTATATGGCAATAACTAGAAAATACGGCGAAGAACAACCTTATATTTCATTTGGAATTTTTAAAATCAGATTACCATTTATCCATTATAGATGGGAAACCTCTGAATGTCTTCAAGCAGTTTTAATGTGTGCTACTTGCTTAGGAGCGATTCCTATTCTAGAAAATGTGCTTGGAATTCCTTATGAAATAGCTTGGAGTATGGTAATTATAAATGGACTATTTTATAATCTGCATTCAGTTTTAGGAGATCCTGTTGTTCCTGGCTGGATAACTCCAGCTATTCCTCTTGTTACAGCATTTTTAACCACAACCGAACAAGGCGTTGAAAGAATACATTTATTAATATCTTTACAAATTATTGTAGCTTTAATTTTCTTATTTATGGGAATAACAGGTTTAGCACAAAAAATAATAGATTTTGTTCCTCGATCAATTAAAGCAGGAATTCTTTTAGGTGCAGGATTATCTGCTATTATGGGAGAATTTGGTCCTAAAGGCAGATTTGAGCTTTATCCTATAACTGTTGGAATCGGTAGTTTATTTGCTTATTTTTTAATATTTTCCGACAGATTTAAGGAACTAAAAAAAAGACATCCTATCTATAAAATAATCGGAAATTATGGAATGCTGCCAGCTATAATATTAGCAGTAATAATAGGTCCTTTAACTAAAGAATTACCTGCTCCTATTTTAGAATTGGGTTCTATTATTAAAATTCCAAACATTTCTGAAATCTTTAAATTTTTAAGCCCATTTGGACCAGTAGGTTTTCCTCATATAAGTGACTTCATCTCAGCAATTCCAACAGCATTAATGGTTTATATTATTGCATTTGGAGATTTTGTAAGTAGTGATGCTTTAATAAAAGAAGCTGATGAAATACGTCAAGATGAAAAAATTGATTTTAATGCAAATAGATCCAACTTAATTTCTGGAATAAGAAATTTATTAGAAGCATGTATCTGTCCTTATGTACCACTTTGCGGACCTTTATGGGCTGCTGTTACGGCTGCTGTTTCAGAAAGATATAAGCAAGGAAGAGAATCAATGGATTCTATTTTCAGTGGTGTTGGAACATTTAGATGGATGACTTTTATTTGTGTTGCTTTAGTTCCTGTAGCTTCCTTTGTTAAACCTATCTTACCAGCTGCATTATCTTTAACTTTAATTGTTCAAGGATTTGTATGCGGAAGAATTGCAATGGATGAAATTAGTGATGGTACAGATAAAGGAATAGCAACTGTAATGGCTGCTATTCTTGCATTAAAAGGAGCTACTTGGGGACTTATAGCTGGAATTTTACTTTACATTATATGTGTTCAAAATAAAAAGAGAAAAACTGAAGAAAATGCTTAAGGAGAAAATATGGATTATATCAAATATGAAGAAGAAAATAATATAGGAATTATTACTATTGAACGTCCAAAAGCATTAAATGCACTAAATGCTGAAACACTTTGGGAATTAGATCATATTCTTGATTACATTAATATAAATAAAATAAGAGTTGTAATTTTGACTGGAACAGGAAAAAAATCTTTCGTAGCTGGCGCTGATATAGCTTCTATGTATCCTTTAAATAAAACTCAAGGTGAGGCTTGGAGCAAAAATGGAAATAATATATTTAGAAAAATAGAAACTTTCCCCATTCCTGTAATTGCTGCTGTAAATGGCTTTGCTTTAGGAGGAGGTTGTGAAATAGCTATGAGCTGTGATATCAGAATATGTTCTGACAATGCTGTATTCGGACAACCAGAAGTAGGATTAGGAATTATTCCAGGATTTGGAGGAACTCAAAGACTTGCAAGAATTATTGGTGTAGGAAAAGCTAAAGAAATGATATATTCCTGTATTAATATAAAAGCAGAAGAAGCTAAGATTCTTGGACTTGTTAATGCTGTATATACTCAGGAAGAACTTCTTCCAGCAGCTAAAAAACTTGCAGAAAAAATAGCTAAAAATGCTCCAATAGCAATAAAAGCATGTAAAAAAGCTATTAATGATGGACTTAATACTACTATGGACGAAGCAATAATCATAGAAGAAAAACTTTTTGGAAGCTGCTTTGAAACTGAAGATCAAAAAGAAGGTATGAAAGCTTTTCTTGAAAAAAGAAAAATAAAAGAATTTAAAAATAAATAAAAAATAAAACGGGACTGTCATAAAAAACAGTCCCGTTTATAACTTTTTTAAAACTATTTAACTGCAATTAGTTCGATTTCAACTTTAACATCTTTAGGAAGTCTTGCAACTTCTACACATGCTCTTGCAGGTTTAGCTTCTCCTAAATATTCATTGTAAACTTCGTTGATAGCTGCGAAGTCGTTCATATCTTTAATAAAGCAGCTAGCTTTAACTACATCGTTAAAAGTATATCCTGCTTCGTCTAAGATAGCTTTTAAGTTTTCTAAAGATTGTCTAGTTTGTGCTTTTACACAATCAGAAACTAAAGTCATTGTTTCTGGAACAAATGGGATTTGTCCTGATACATATAAAGTTCCGTTTACCTCAATTGCTTGAGAGTAAGGTCCTAAAGCTGCTGGAGCTTTTGGTGTGTTGATTATTCTTTTTGCCATGATACATACCTCCTGAATTAATTACATATCTAATAGTTTGTTAGTTAATTGTTCCTTACATTATGTTAACATATATTTAAAAAAAAATAAAGATTAACTTTTAATCACAGTTAACTTAAAATATTTATTTTGCACCTGATTTTTTAAATTAGTATTTTTTTCAAAATTCATGTTATAATGTAAGTGATACATAAGGAATTTTATTAGGAGTGTTGTATGAAAAAATTTATTATTGAACCTGAATATACCGGATACAAAGCAGGAGATTACTTGAAAGAGGTAAAGGGTTATTCAACAAGAGGGCTCAGAAATGCTGATGTCTATTTAAACGGGAAAAAAATCCGTCTGGACAAGAAGATAAAAAAATTAAATCGTCTTGTTGTAGTGGAACATGAAAAAGGAACCAATATTACACCTATCCCAATGGATTTGAAAATAGTATTTGAAGATAAAAATCTTCTTATTATAAATAAAGAGGCAAATATTGTTGTTCACCCGACACAAAAAAAAGTAGACAAAACTCTTGCAAATGGAATAGTAGATTATTTTCTGAAAACAACAGGAAAAATTCAAGTTCCAAGATTCTATAACCGTCTTGATATGGACACATCAGGGTTGATAGTTATAACTAAAAATGCTTTTTCTCAGGCTTACCTTCAAGAAAGGTCTAAGATAAGAAAATTCTATCTTGCAATATGTGAAGGAATTATTGAAAAAGATGAATTTTTTATCGAAAGACCTATTGGAAGAGTAGGAGAAGAGATCAAAAGACAGGAACTTTCTGTGGAAGAGGGAGGACAGACTGCAAAAACAAAAGTGAAAGTTCTTGAAAGATTTCCGGAAAAAAATCTTACTCTTGTTGAACTTGAACTATTTACAGGACGTACCCACCAAATCAGAGTTCACCTTTCTCTTGAGGGATATCCTATTTTAGGAGATACTTTATACGGAAAGGAAAACAGCTGTGTGAGCCGTCAACTGCTGCATTCATATAAGTTTATATATGATGATGTGGAAACTCAAGAAGAGAGAATTATAGAAATAGGGCTTCCTGATGATATGAAAAATGTATTAGGTGTCAAATAATGACCAAAAAAATGGTCAATTTTAATCTGTATCAAAATTGACAAATGGGAAATACCTCGCTATAATCTAGGTGTAAGTATAGCAAATAAAAAAATTATTATAAATGTAAAATTTAAGGAGGAAACAAAATGGCAGTTAAAGTAGCAATTAACGGATTTGGAAGAATTGGAAGATTAGCATTAAGATTAATGATTGAAAACCCTGAATTTGATGTGGTAGCAATCAACGACTTAACAGATGCAAAAACTCTAGCTCACCTATTCAAATATGACTCAGCTCAAGGAAGATTCAACGGAACTATTGAAGTTGTAGACGGAGGATTCGTTGTTAACGGACACGAAATTAAAGTTTGTGCACAAGCTAGTCCAAAAGATTTACCATGGGGAGAATTAAACGTAGACGTAGTTCTTGAGTGTACTGGATTCTTCACTAAAAAAGAAAAAGCTGAAGAGCATATCGCTGCAGGAGCTAAAAAAGTAGTTATTTCTGCACCAGCTACTGGAGACCTTAAAACAATAGTTTACAACGTAAACGACAATACTTTAGACGGAACTGAAACAGTTATATCAGGAGCTTCTTGTACAACTAACTGTTTAGCACCAATGGCTAAAGCATTACAAGACAACTTCGGAATCGTTGAAGGATTAATGACAACAATTCACGCATATACAAACGACCAAAACACTCTAGATGCACCTCACAAAAAAGGAGACTTAAGAAGAGCAAGAGCTGCTGCTGCTAACATTGTTCCTAACACAACTGGAGCTGCAAAAGCAATCGGATTAGTTATCCCTGAATTAAAAGGAAAATTAGACGGAGCTGCTCAAAGAGTACCAGTAATCACTGGATCAATAACTGAATTAGTAACTGTTCTTGAGAAACCAGTTACAGTTGAAGAAGTTAACGCTGTAATGAAAGCTGCTGCTACTGAATCTTTCGGATACACTGAAGAAGAATTAGTATCTAGCGACGTTATCGGAATCAACTACGGATCATTATTCGATGCTACTCAAACAAGAGTAATGACAGTTGGAGACAAACAATTAGTTAAAACTGTTGCTTGGTATGACAATGAAATGTCTTACACTTCTCAATTAATCAGAACTCTTAAAAAATTCGTTGAATTAGCTAAATAGTTCCTGATAACAGACTTATAAATTAAATAACAAGTGAATATGGAACCTTCAGCAGGTTCCATATTTTTTTAAAACTTTTAAAAAATTTTGGGAGGATATAATAAAATGGCAAAACAAATCGTTACAGATTTAAACGTAAAAGATAAAAAAGTTCTTATGAGAGTAGACTTCAACGTTCCTATGAAAGACGGAAAAATAACTAACGACAACAGAATCGTTGCTGCTCTTCCAACAATCAAATATGTTCTTGAAAATGGAGGAAAAGTTATAGCTTTCTCTCACTTAGGAAAAGTTAAAACTGAAGAAGATTTAAAAACTAAATCAATAAGACCAGCTGCTGAAAGATTAGCAGAATTATTAGGACAACCAGTTAAATTCGTTCCTGTTACAAGAGGTGCTGAATTAGAAGCTGCTGTTGCTGAATTAAAAGCCGGAGAAATCTTAATGTTTGAAAACACAAGATTTGAAGATTTAGATGGTAAAAAAGAATCTAAAAACGATCCTGAATTAGGAAAATACTGGGCATCTTTAGGAGATTTATTTGTAAATGATGCTTTTGGTACTGCACACAGAGCTCACGCATCTAACATTGGTATCGCTGCTAACATTGGAGAAGGAAAATCTGCTGCTGGATTCTTAATGGAAAAAGAAATAAAATTCATAGGAGAAGCTGTTGATGCTCCTGTAAGACCTTTAGTTGCTATCCTTGGAGGAGCTAAAGTTTCTGACAAAATTGGTGTTATCGAAAACTTACTAGTAAAAGCTGACAAAGTTCTTGTTGGTGGAGCTATGATGTTCACATTCCTAAGAGCATTAGGAAAAAATACTGGAACTTCTCTTGTTGAAGAAGATAAAATTGAACTTGCAAAAGCATTATTAGAAAAATCTAATGGAAAATTAATACTTCCAATAGATACTGTTGTTGCTAAAGAATTTAACAACGACGCTGCTCACACTACAGTTTCTGTAGATGAAATTCCTGCTGATCAAATGGGATTAGACGTTGGAGCCGCTACAATAGAATTATTCAGCAAAGAAATAGCTGCTGCTAAAACTGTTGTATGGAACGGACCTATGGGAGTATTTGAAATGTCTAATTTTGCAAAAGGAACTATTGGAGTTTGTGAAGCTATAGCTAACTTAAAAGATGCAACAACTATAATCGGTGGAGGAGATTCTGCTGCTGCTGCAATGCAATTAGGATATGCTGATAAATTTACTCACATCTCTACTGGTGGAGGAGCTTCATTAGAGTACTTAGAAGGAAAAGAACTTCCAGGTGTAACTTCTATATCTGATAAATAATTAAACTGTCAACACACTCAATAATATATATAAAAAATTCCTGCTGGTTTTATTCAGCGGGAATTTTTATTTATATAAACTATTTTCTATGTTCAATCAAAATTTTATTTCTATAATATTAAAGAATAAGATTCTCGATATTAAAAATATCTGCGTAATTTATGCAGTGAAACAGAATACAGAAAACTTGACTGTCTGAACGAAGTGAGTTTCAAGTTTTCTT